>JBJDYS010000073.1:0-105740 GCA_051867595.1 Oscillospiraceae bacterium | reverse complement strand
GCTCCATCTGATCCCAGGTCATGAAGATATGGGCATCGTCCTGCGTGAAGCAGCGCACACGGAACAGGCCGTGCAGCGCGCCGGAAAGCTCATGGCGGTGGACAAGGCCCAGCTCCGCCATACGCAGAGGCAGGTCGCGATACGAATGCGGCTCGGTCTTATAGACGAGCATACCGCCCGGGCAGTTCATGGGTTTGACCGCGTAGTCCTCGCCGTCGATGACGGTCGTATACATATTATCTTTATAGTGATCCCAGTGGCCGCTGCGATGCCAGAGCTCCTGATTGAGGATGATGGGTGTGGAGATCTCCACATACCCGTATTTCTTATGCACCTTGTGCCAATAGTCCAGAAGTGTGTTGCGAAGCACCATGCCCTTCGGCAGGAAGAACGGGAAGCCGGGGCCTTCCTCCAGCAGGGTGAACAGGCCGAGCTCCTTGCCCAGCTTGCGGTGATCGCGCTTTTTGGCCTCCTCGATGCGGGCCAAATGCTCGTCCAGCTCCGCCTTTGTCGGGAAGCAGGTGCCGTAAATGCGCTGGAGCATCTTGCGGTTCGAGTCGCCGCGCCAGTAAGCGCCGTTCACGGCCGTGAGCTTGATGGCATTGCCCTTCACGCGGCCGGTGGAATCCAGGTGCGGGCCGGCGCAGAGATCGACAAATTCGCCCTGCGTATAGAAGCTGATGACCGCATCCTCGGGCAGATCCTGAATCAGCTCGACCTTATACGGCTCGTTGCGCTCCTGCATGAAGGCGATCGCCTCCTCGCGGGGCATCTCGGATCGGACAAGCTTCAGCTTCTCCTTGCAGATTTTCCGCATTTCGGCCTCAAACGCCGCCAGATCCTCTTCGGTGAAGGGCTTGTCGATATCGATGTCGTAATAAAAGCCGTCGTCGATCGCCGGGCCGATGGCAAGCTTTGCCTCCGGGTAAATGCGCTTGACCGCCTGTGCCAGAATGTGAGAGGTCGTATGCCGGTATGTCTTCCGATATTCGGCGTCTTCAAAAGTATATTCCATCATATCCTCCTCCGGCCCGCTTCCGGCAGACCTTGTACATAGTATTGACTGAGAAAAAATAAAACACCCCTGACAAAACTGTCAGGGGTGCGTAAAAAACACACGGTTCCACCCTAAACTTTCGCTCATTGGGGACGGAATAACGCCCGTCGGACGGCATGGCATACTTGCACGCTTTCCGCCATGCGGCTCCGGGATGGTCAGTCACCGACGCGTTTCGCAAGCAGGCTCTCAGCCTAAGGCCCGCTCTCTCTGCGCGGCGTTTGCCGGGACAATTCCCTTCACAGCCTTTAACGATATTTATAACACGTCGAAAAACCGCTGTCAAGCCAAATTATACACCAGCAGGCAAATTCCGTAGAGCACCGGTTGGTGCAGCAGATAGATAATCAGCGTCCGTCTTCCGGGCACGGTGAGCCATTTAGGCGCATACCGGTTCAGCGACAGAAACCTGTCCCGGTTTTTCTGGATCCGGCCGCCCGCCCAGCTTCCGAGGAAGAACAGGAAAATATACGGCAGGATCGGAAAATGGTCATAGGATATATACCCCGGATAGCGAAAGCCCAGCCAGAACAGCCACCGTACATTCACAAATACGCGATCCGTCAGAATATGCGTGCCGATAAACAAGGCCAGCCACAGAAAGGGCGCGATCTTCGCCGGAACTCTCTGCACCCACTTCCCCACCGCGGCGTAGATCAGCATAGCCATGCCGAGAAACTGCAGCACACCGAAGCGAATCGGCGCGTCCACGATAAACGACGCAATCGTCACAAGCGCCGCCGCGCCGAGCGTCACGAGGCCGCGCTTCCAGTTGGAGCGCGTCAGCGTCGCGCTGATGCCCGCGCAGAGAATGAACGAATAGGCGATGAATTTTTCAAGCAGCACGAGCGGCCAGCTCATGATCTGCTCCCAGCCCATCCAGCCGAACATATAGAAATCGAACAGCAGATGATACAGCAGCATCAGGTACAGCGCCAGCCCGCGCCATGCGTCAAGGAATAAGAGGCGGTTCTCAGACATTGAACAGGAAATGCACGACGTCGCCGTCCTGCATGACATACTCCTTGCCCTCGGAGCGCAAAAGCCCCTTGTCGCGGGCGGCGGCCTCGCTGCCGCAGGCCTTCAGATCCTCAAACGCGATGACGTTCGCGCGGATGAAGCCCTTTTCAAAGTCGGTATGGATCTTACCGGCCGCCTGCGGCGCCTTGGTTCCGCGGGTGATCGTCCAGGCGCGGCACTCGTCCGCACCGGCCGTCAGGAAGGAAATGAGGCCGAGAAGCGAATACGAGCATTTGATGAGCCGCTGCAGACCGGACTCATGGATGCCAAGCTCCTCCATGAACATCTCGCGGTCGTCCGGATCGTCCAGCTCCGCAATATCCTGCTCAAAACGGGCGCAGACCGGCAGCACGAGGCTCCCCTCCTCGTCCGCGATCGCCTTGACCTGCCGGTAATACGCGCTCTGCTCAGCCTGTCCGAAGTTGTCCTCGTCCATATTGGCGGCATAGATGACGGGCAGCAGCGTGATGAGGTCGGATTCCGCGATCAGCGCGGCCTCGTCCTTCTCACACTCGAACGAGCGAGCCGATTTGCCGGCGTTCAGCCAGTCGAGAAGCCGGGCCATGACGTCGGCCTCCCTGGCAAACTTCTTATCGCCGGACTTGAGGTTCTTCTGCGCCTTGTCCAGGCGGCGCTGAACCATCTCGATATCCGCCATAATCAGCTCCAGATTGATGGTCTCGATGTCCGCAGCCGGATCGGTGGAGCACTCATGCCGGATGATGTTCGGGTCGTCAAAGCAGCGCACGACATGGATGATCGCGTCGGTGCCGCGGATATTTGCCAGAAACTTGTTTCCGAGACCCTCGCCCTTGCTCGCGCCCTTCACAAGACCGGCGATATCGACGAATTCAATGACCGCGGGCGTAAACTTCTTGGGGTGATACATCTCCGCCAGATAATCAAGCCGCTCGTCGGGGACGGTCACGACGCCGACATTCGGGTCGATGGTGCAGAACGGATAGTTGGCCGACTCCGCACCGGCGTTCGTCAGGGCGTTAAAAAGCGTGCTTTTGCCCACATTGGGCAGTCCAACGATACCTAATTTCATACTCTGTTTCTCTCCTCTGTTTTCCGTCGGGTAAAACCAATCCGATGGTTTCCCGGCCGATTTGATCTCGCGCATGACGCAAGGCGGGCACGAGACCCGCCTTGCCGTATTGGGTTATTCTTCGGTGGTTTCGGGGTCTTCCTTCACGAAGTCCTCCGCTTCCGGAGCAGTCGCCTGCCCCGCTGCGGGCTGCGCCTCCGTCTTCGGGGGCAGCTCGCCGTGATCGCAGAAATAATCGAAGTCTGCGCCGTCCATGGACTCATGTGCCAGCAGATATTCCGCGACTTTCGTCAGCGTCTCGCGGTGCTCGGTGAGGATCTGCTCGCAGCGGGCAGCCGCCTCGTCAAAAATCTTCTTGACCTCTTCGTCGATGACCGCAGCGGTTTCCTCGGAATAGGCCTTCGTCGTGCCGAAATCACGGCCGATGAACAGGCTGTGTCCCGCATCGTCAAAGCTGATGGGGCCGAGACGGTCAGAGAAGCCGTACTGCATGACCATCGCACGGGCGATCTTGGACGCCTGCTGTATATCGCCAGACGCACCGGTGGAAATATCGTCGAGGAAGAGCTTTTCCGCCATGCGGCCGCCAAGGCTCATGACGATCTCCTCGAACATCGCGCTCCGGGACTCAAAGGACTTGTCCTCCGACGGACGCATCAGCGTGAAGCCGCCGGCACGGCCGCGTGGAATGATCGTGATATAGTGCACCGGGTCAACATTCTCCAGATACTTCGCCGCGATGGCGTGACCGGATTCGTGATACGCCGTCAGACGGCGCTCCTTCTCGGAGATGACGCGGCTCTTCTTTTCGGGGCCCATCGCGACCTTCAGGATCGCGTCGTCGATATCGACGTTCATCAGGAAGCGGCGATGACGGCGCACGGCCAGAAGCGCGGCCTCGTTGAGGAGGTTTTCAAGGTCTGCGCCGGAGAATCCGGGCGTACCGCGGGCAATGGAGTTGAGGTCAACATCGTCGCCCAGAGGCTTGCCCTTGGCATGAACACGCAGGATCGCCTCGCGGCCCCTGACGTCGGGCAGCCCGATATAGACCTGGCGGTCAAAACGGCCCGGACGCAGCAGCGCGTTATCGAGGATATCGGCACGGTTTGTCGCCGCCATCACGATGACACCCTCGTTGTTCGTGAAGCCGTCCATCTCGACCAGAAGCTGGTTCAGCGTCTGTTCGCGCTCGTCATGTCCCCCGCCCAGTCCGGAGCCGCGCTGACGGCCGACGGCGTCGATCTCGTCAATGAAGATGATCGCGGGCGCGACTTTCTTCGCCTGATCGAACAGGTCGCGGACACGGCTTGCGCCGACGCCGACATAGAGCTCGACAAAGTCGGAGCCGGAGATGGACAGAAACTGCACACCGGCTTCCCCGGCGACCGCCTTCGCCATCAGGGTCTTACCGGTTCCCGGAGGGCCGACAAGCAGCACGCCCTTGGGGATACGGGCTCCCATCTCGGTGTATGCGCCGGGATTTTTGAGGAACTCGACGATCTCCTGCAGATCCTCCTTCTCCTCGTCGCAGCCCGCGACATCGGCAAAGGTCTTCTTTTTCTGATCCTCGCCGGCCAAACGGGTGCGGGCCTTGGAGAATTTCATGACGCCTCCGGCACCGCCGCCGGAAGCACGGCTCATGGCAACATACCACAGAGCGCCGAACACGACCATCAGGAGAAGGTACGGCACAAACGACAGCCAGATGCTGGAGTTGTCCTCCATGTAATCGTACTCCGTCAGGATGCCGGCCGCTTTCTGCTCGCGGATGGTATCGCCGAGATCGTCGTTGAACTGATCGACGCTGCGGAGGGTCTTGACGATCTCCATCTGCCCCTCAAAGGGCTGGCGCAGCTGCATCGTCAGGCGATAGCCTTTGATCGTAAAGGATTCCACCTGCTTTGCCTCGAAGAGCTCCACGACCTCCGAATAGGTCGGCGTCACGCGGTTTCCGCCGGTCAGGGTGAACACCGTCGCAAGCAGCACCACGAGAATCAGGGCGTAGAAGCCAAAATCTCTGGCTCTCTTGTTGTTGGGATTGTTTTCCATTCCATTACCTCGAGATTTAAATTACGAATAAATTTCCGGCTTCAAAACGCCGATATAGGGAAGATTGCGGTATTTCTGGTCATAGTCCAGGCCGTAGCCGACCGCGAACTCATCCGGAATCATGAATCCGCTGTAGTCCGCCTTCACATCCGCCGTGCGGCGTTCGGGCTTATCCAGAAGCGTCACGATCCGAATCGAAGCCGGGTTGCGCGCGCTCATGTACTTCACAAGATAGCTCAGCGTGTTGCCGCTGTCCAGAATATCCTCGACAAGGATGACGTCCTTGCCGGCGATATCCTTGGAAAGATCCTTCACGATCTCCACCGCACCGCTCGACGAGGTGCCGCTGCCGTAGCTGGACACGACCATGAAGTCCAGCGTGCAGCGCAGATCGCAGGCGCGGACAAGGTCGGCCATAAAAATAAAAGAGCCTTTCAGAACGCCGATGAACACCGGCTCTTTCCCGGCGTAATCCTCCGTGATCTGCCTGCCGATCGCGCAGACGCGCTCACGAAGCTCCTCTTCGCTCACCAAAATGGTTTTGATATCCGAATTCATTGACATCCTCCAAACCGGTCAGAGCCGGGTAAATTCGATTTTCAGCACATCGCTGACCCCCGCTCCGGCAGCCGCCCGTTCCGCCGGGCCGATACCGTAAACGCCGAGAAGCCCCGCGTCATCCCGCAGGACCGGAACGGCATTCCGCTCCCAGACGGGAACACTTCGCTCCTGAAAAAGCGATTTCAGCGTTTTCGTGCAGCCGCGTCCGGGCAGGCGAAGCCGATCCCCCGGCCGGCGCGAATCAACGCATATATTACCATATATATTGGCACATGGAAAGAAAAAAGTGTTGAACGACTTGTAAACAACCGCCGGCGTCGTATCTATTTTTTCGCACCGGACGAACAATCCCGCCTCCGGGATCAGGAACGCATCCCCCGGCGCAAGCATACGCGGATTGATCGTCTCCCGCTCCGCCGCGTCAAACACCAGCCAGTCTCCGTTTTTGCCGACGCGCATTCCGGCGGCATCGAGCATACCGCCCTCACGGGCAACACGCAAAATCGCCTCGGTGTGTTCGGCGGAAAGAGGCCCGGCCAACCGGCGGATTGCCCGGGACGCAACCGGCCACGGCTGCCCACAGAGCGCCGAGGCGCGGATGCTGTTTTCGTCGGCATTTTCCGCGAGAAACCGCCCTGCAAGCTCTTCGAGAAACTCCTCATCCCGCCGCAAAAGCGAAGCCGTGCGGCTCACCGCCTCGGAAAACGCCGGGTTTTCCTCCCGCAGCGCCGGAACGACCGCGTGGCGGATGCGGTTTCTCATATACGCGTCCTGCGCGTTGGTCGAATCCTCCACATGGGGGATATTATGCTCCCGCAGATAACTCTCCACCTCGGCACGGGTCGTGTCGAGCAGGGGGCGCACGATCCGTCCGCGCACCGGCGGAATGCCGCCGAGGCCGTGAAGCCCCGCGCCGCGGGTCAGCCGCATCAGGATTGTCTCCGCGTTATCGTCCGCCGTATGCGCCGTTGCGATGACCGCCGCAGACAGTGCATCCGCCGCTTTTTCCAAAAAAGCATAGCGAAGCGCTCTGGCCGCCTCCTCGACGCCCAGTCGCCGCTGCGCGGCGTATGCCGCCACATCTGCTTTTTCGGACACGAACGGAATAGCCCGTTCCTCACAGAAGCGGCGCACAAACGCCTCATCCCGGTCGGCCTCCGCACCGCGAAGCCCGTGGTTGAAATGGGCCGCCGCCACCGGATAGCCGAGTTCGGACAGACGGCAGATAAGATACATCGAATCCGCTCCGCCGGAAACCGCGCAGAGAATCGTACCCTCCGCCGGGAGAATATCAGTATTCATCGTCGTCGTAGCGCCGCTCGTCGTTCACGTAGCTCGTAAACTCCGGAAGCCAGCGCAGGTTGACGGTTCCCACCTCGCCACGGCGGTTTTTCAGGATGATCGCCTCCGCCGCGTTGGGATCTTCACATTCTTTGTTATAGTAGCCCTCACGATACAGGCCGATGACCGCGTCGGCATCCTGCTCGATCGCACCGGATTCACGCAGGTCGGCCAGCATCGGGCGCTTGTCCGAACGGCTTTCCGGGCCGCGGCTGAGCTGACTGAGGCATACCAGCGGCACGCCCAGTTCCTTGGCGGTGATCTTCATCATACGGCTGATATCCGCGACCGCCGTCGTGCGGCTCTCGTTGGAGTAGCTGTGTCCCGAGCCGGAGCTCTGCATGAGCTGGAGATAGTCCACGAGCACAAGGCCGAGGTTATCCACCCGGCGGCATTCCGCGCTGAGCTCCGCCACCGTCATGCTGGGGTCGTCGTTGATACGCAGGTCAAGGTTTGACAGCGCGCCGGCCGCCTCCGCGAGCCGCGTCCACTCCTCCGGCGTCAGACGACCCTGAAGAAGCTGCTTGTTGTCGATATGGCTCTCGCCGGACAGCAGTCTCATCACGAGCTGCTGGCGGCTCATTTCGAGCGAATAGATCGCAACGGTCTTTTTGGACGCCTTCGCCGCGCTGACCGCCATATTGAGCGCGATACTGGTTTTGCCCATACCGGGACGGGAGGCGATCAGGACAAAGTCCCCCGCCTCCAGGCCGAGAAGCCGCTTGTCGATGTCCGCAAGGCCCGTGGTCAGGCCCTGAATACCGCCGCCGCGCGCGGCGATCTCGGAGATATGGCTGAAAACATCCTTGATGATCTGTGTCACCGGCACAAGGCCGCCCGCGGCATTTTCCTTGCGGAGGGCATAGACCTTCCGCTCGGCAAGCTCAAGCGCTTCCCTGGCATCGGCTGCGCCGCCGTAAACATGGTCGCTGATCTCCGAAGCCGCCTCGCCCAGACTGCGAAGAAGTGCCTGATCCCGGACAATGGCGCAGTATTCTACGACGTTGGCGGCGGTGGGCGTCACATCCATGAGCTCCGTCAGGTATTGCAGGGTATTGTCCCTGCAGTAGCCCAGAACCTTCATCTGGTCGTGCACCGTCACCACGTCGATCTCGCTGACGCTCATGCCCTCGTGCGTCATCATATAGACGATGGTCTCGAAAATCTGACGGTTCTCCTCGATATAGAACTCGGCGCCCTTGACCTTCCCCATCACCACCGGGATGCAGGCCGAGTCAATGAGCATGGAGCCCAGAACCGACTGCTCCGCCACGGCGGAATGCGGGACGCGGCGTCCCATCAGTTCATCCATTGCGCTTCTCCTGAAAGAATTTGATCGTTATTTCTCCTCGGTGACCAGGACGTTGATCACGCCGCTGATCTCATGGCCGAGCTTGGCCTTCACCTGGAAGCTGCCGAAATTCTTGATCGGTTCGGCCTGCACGATCTGGTTTTTTTCGATGTTCATGCCGTGCTGCTGCGCCAGCGCCTCGGAGATCTCCTTTGAGGTGACGGAGCCGAACAGGCGTCCGCCTTCACCGCCCTTGGCGCTCACGCGGACGATCACGCCGCTCAGACGCTCGGCATAATCCTGCGCCTGTGCAATCTCGCGGGCGATCTGCGCCTTACGGGCCTTTTCCTGCAGCTTCATGGTGTTCAGATTATCGGCCGTGGCCTCCTTGGCAAGTCCACGGGGAAGCAGATAGTTGCGGCCATAGCCGTCGGAAACCTCCTTGAGCTCTCCCTTCTTGCCCTGGCCTTTCACGTCCTTTGTCAGTATTACCTTCATGAGGTATGTCCTCCTTTTAAAAAATCAAGATAGATAGTCGTTGATGGCTTCCTTGACGCGCTCCGTCGCTTCTTCCGCGGTCATATTCTCCATCTGTGCGCCCGCCGCGGACATATTGCCGCCGCCGCCGAGCTTTTCCAGCAGCACCTGAACATTCAGGCTGCCGATGCTGCGCGCAGAAATATAGACCGATCCGTCCGCCATGGGAAACACGACCACGGAAGCCTCAATGCCCGAGATGTTCAGAAGCTCATCCGCCGCCTGCGCCGCCGCGACGCGGTCAACCTCCCGCTCGGAGGTCGCGATGCAGATATTATCCCGATAAACCTCCGCGCGCTCGAGGATCGCATACTTGGCGATCGTGCTCGCGTAATCGTTTTGCAGAAGACGCTTCACCGCCACCGGATCGGCGCCGGCCCGGCGCAGGAACGCCGCCGCATCGAAGGTTCGCTCCCCTGTACGCAGGGTAAAGTTTTTCGTATCCGTGACGATGCCCGCCAGCATGGCCTCCGCTTCCACGCGAAGGATCTTATCCGGCTCCACAATCTCCTGCAGGATCTCCGACATCAGCTCGCAGGCCGACGAGGCATACGGCTCGTAGAACGTCAGCGCCGCATTCTCAATGAAGCTCGCAGCCCGCCGGTGATGGTCGATGACCGCAAGGCGGCTGACAGTCTGCAAAAGCGCCTCGTCCTCCACCTGCTCCGGACGGTTTGTGTCCACCACGACCAGCAGGCTCCGGGAGTTTGCCTGCAGCATGGCCTCCTTCGGCGTGACAAAAATATCCTCGTATTCCCGGGTCTTTTTCAGCTCCGCCATCATCGCGCCGCAGGCGTTCGGCTTATCGCTCATGACGATGCGGGCGCGCTTGCCAAAGCTGCGGGCGGCGCAGCAGACGGCCGCCGCCGCACCCAGCGCGTCGTTGTCGGCATAGCGATGCCCCATGACGTAGATGGTCGAGGCATCCCGCAGGAACGAGGCCAGGGCATTGGCCACCACGCGGCTTTTGACCTTCGTGCGGGTCTCCACCTCGGCGTCACGGCCGCCGAAAAACTCAAAGTTCATGCGGTCTCGAATGACCGCCTGGTCACCGCCGCGGGACAGCGCCATCTCCATACTCGTCGAGGCAAAGCTGTAGTTTTCCTCGGGCGATGCGCCGTCGATGCCCACACCGATGCTGACGGTGGCGTGGACGCCGGCGTTATTCACAATGCCGTGTACGCTCTCCACGATGGAAAAGCGCTCCTCGCGCAGGCGGTCAAAATACCGCCGCTCACACACATAGATATAGCGGTCACGGTCATATCGCCGCCAGAAGCCGCGTTTTCCCTCGACCCACTGATCCAGCTTATCCTCAAACGCGTTTCGGATATCCGCCTTGGCGCGCTCCGTGATGCCCTTCATGAGCTCCTCATAGTTGTCGATGGCGAGCAGCATGACCACCGGACGGGAGGCGGCGTATTCCCTCTTGATGTCGTCATAGTCCGTGACATCGACCCAGTAGGTGATTCCCATCGTACGGCCGACGCTTTCCTGGCTCTGATCGCGCAGGATATTCCCATGCACCTGATACCGGCGTCCGCCGAGCGACACCAGCTCCTGAGCGCGTTTTTTTCCCTCGGCGATCCACTTGGTCGAGAAGTCGGGCGCCAGATCCGACATATACGCATCCACCACCGGACGCTTGTAGCCGCAGGCGGAGAAAAACGATTGGTTTCCCCAGACGATCCGCCCGGAATCCAAAAGGAACGTGGCCATCGGAAGCGGGAAATTCAGCATGACGTTGTTTTTCGCTTCCTCGGATTCGTATGTGAGCGACTCGATATAGCTTTTCAGATCCCTCAGCTGCCGTCTCTGCAGAAAGATGCTTATCATCAGCAGGATCAGCGCAACGACCGCCTCGCCCAGAGCCAGGTACGGTTCATCGAACACCAGGAACGTCACCGCGGCGAAAAGGAATAAAACCAGGATATACAGCCGCGTTCCGTTGGCGTCCAGATTTTTTGAAAGCTTTTTCATGGCATAATACCCCAAATTAGGATTTATTTATTATATCAAATTCAATCCCGCGAATCAAGCAGACAATACATATTTCCTCCCCGGCCGGAAAAAATAGCTCCGGGAGGCGATACGATGAAAGCAATCCTCTTGGTGGGAGGTCTGGGAACAAGGCTGCAGGAAATATCCGGCGGCGTTCCAAAGCCCATGATGCCCCTGCTCGGAAAGCCTCTGCTCGAGCATACGATCGCGCTTCTCCGGGAGCATGGCTTCAACGACCTATGCCTCACGCTCCACTACCGGCCGGAGGTCATACGCCGGCATTTCGGCGACGGGCATGACTTCGGCGTACACATTGAATACCGCGAGGAGACAAAACCGCTCGGCACAGCCGGTGCGGTCAAAAACTGCCGGGATTTCATCGGCGATGACGACGTTCTCATCATGAGCGGCGACAGCGCCTGCGATTTTGACCTGAGCGCGCTGGCCGCCCGGCACAAAGGCGGCGTCACCATCGCGCTCTCCGTTCACGCGGAACCGCTTCCCTACGGTCTGGTTCTGACCGACCGGAACGGCGCCGTGACCGGTTTTCTCGAAAAACCCGCCTGGGATCATGTGGTGACTGACCGCGTGAGCACCGGTATCTATATTCTTTCCCCGGAGGTCATCGATCTCATTCCCGACGGCGAAGCGTATGACTTTGCCAAGGATCTCTTCCCCCGGCTTCTGCGGATGGATATTCCCATGGCGGGTGTTGTCATGGACGGCTACTGGTGCGACATCGGCACACCCAGGGCGTACTATCAGAGCAACCTCGACGCGCTGGACGGGGTATACGACCTGCCCGGACAGACAGACGGCATCCAGCGGATCATCCCCTGCCGGAACCGGGCAGGGCTTATGCGGGCCATGAGCGAGGCCATGGCGGAATTCGGCGCGGATTTCTCCGACGGCCTGACCGTTGTGACCGACAAAGGCCGGGCGCATCTTGCCCCGCTGCCGGACCGCTGCGCGCTGACGCTGGACGGCGACCGCGCCGCCGTGCGGGCCGCGGAAGCGCTCGCCAAAAAGCTGGAAAACCAATCAAATATATAAGGAACGCCGGGACAAGCATCCCGGCGTTCTCTGTTTTATTTTCCAAAAAGCCCGCGACGGCCCTTTTTCTCCGGCACGGCACGGACATCGGAGGCATGGTAGCCCGTGTCATTCACCGCCTTCAAAAGCGCCTCGTCGGAAACGCTTTCGTCACACTCGATCGTGATCTGCTTTTTCGAGCGGCTGGCGGATGCCTTTTTGACGCCGGACACCTTGCGGAGCGCGTCGTTCACATGGGCCTCGCACATACCGCACATCATGCCCTCGACCGTCATAATCTTCGTCATGACTTTTCTCCGCCCCGGCAGCTTTCGCTGAACCGGCAGGCCTGACAGCCTCCGTCCTTGCATCCCGCGCCGCAGGAGCCGCAGTCACCGCAGGTTTTGACCTTGCCCTGTATCATGCCCCGGATGATGAGCCCAACGATCAGAAGCAGGACGGCGGAGATCAGAATTGTTGCCGCATTCGCGGCGAGCCATGCAAACATAAATACCCTCCCTGGGAGATCCTGCGCGGAGCACCGCACCGTTCGGCGCGGTGCTCTGATGTGGAATTACTTGACCGTGAGGCGGTCGGCCTCCTGATACTTCTTGATGAACAGCATATAGACAATGAACGCGATCAGCGCGACGGCCACGATCAGGCCCGCAATATTCGCAGCACCGAGGAAAAGCCTGCCGAGCTGGTTCACGATGAGCGCAATCGCATAGGCAAACACGCACATATAACCGATGGCAAACGCCGTCCACTTGCCGGAGTTCATCTCGCGCTTGATGGCGCCCATGGCCGCGAAGCACGGAGCGCACAGTAGGTTGAAGATCATGAACGCAAACGCGGAAAGCCTGCCGTGACCGCCGGAGAAGCTGTCAAAGTCGCCCGCGACGCGGTTCCAGATCTCGTCGCCCGCCTCACTCAGTTCCGCCTCTCCGTTCTGATCGTCGTAGTTATACAGAACGCCGAACGTGCCGACGACCTCTTCCTTCGCCACAAGGCCCGTGATGGTAGCGACAGCGGGCTTCCAGGAGCCGAAGCCGAGGGGCTTGAACACCGGAGAGATGAAGTTGCCGACGCCGGCGAGGATGGAATCATCCATCGGCGCAACCTCCTCGGCCGGAATGCCCATGCGCTCCGCCACGGTCTCGACATACTCCTCCGTGACAAGCGTCTCGTCCTCATAGAGGTCGTCCACCATGCCGAACCGGCCGTTGACGGTTCCAAAGCTGGACAGCGCCCAGATGATGATGGAGGAGAGCAGAATGACCGTGCCGGCCTTCTTGATAAAGGACCAGCCGCGTTCCCACATGGAACGGAAAACATTGCCCGCCGTGGGGGCGTGGTACGCGGGAAGTTCCATGACAAACGGAGCGGGATCGCCCGCGAACATCCTGGTCTTTTTGAGCATAACGCCCGAGATCACGATTGCCGCGACGCCGATGAAGTACGCGGACACCGCCACGATGCCGCTGCCGCCGAAGAGCGCACCGGCGATCAGACCGATGATGGGCATCTTGGCGCCGCAGGGAATGAAGCAGGTGGTCATGATGGTCATACGGCGGTCACGCTCGTTTTCGATCGTGCGGGACGCCATGACGCCGGGCACACCGCAGCCGGTGCCGATCAGCATCGGGATGAAGGACTTGCCGGACAGGCCGAAGCGCCGGAAAATGCGGTCCATGATGAACGCAATGCGCGCCATATAGCCGCAGTCCTCCAGGATCGCCAGCAGCAGGAACAGCACAAGAAGCTGCGGCACAAAGCCGAGAACCGCGCCGACACCGGCAAAAATACCGTCGGACACGAGGCCGGTCAGCCACTCGGCCGCGCCGAGATTCTCCATGACCGCACGGCTTCCGTCCGTCAGCCACGCGCCGCCGAGGACGTCGTTCGTCCAGTCGGTCAGGAAGGTTCCGATCGGGCCCATGGCGATCCAGTAGACCAGGAACATGATGACCGCGAAAATGGGCAGCGCCGCGACGCGGTTCGTGACGATCCGGTCGATCTTGTCCGAGGTGGAAAGCTTATCCTTTCTCGCCCGGTTGAGGCAGCTGTCGATGATTGAGGTTATGTAGTCATAGCGCTGCGAGGTAATGATGGACTCCGCGTCGTCGTCCAGCTCCGTCTCACAGGCCTGAATGTCGCCTTCGAGATGCTTCAGGGTCTCTTCGCTCAGGCCGAGCTGCTCGGCGACCTTCTCGTCGCGCTCGAAGAGCTTGATCGCGTACCAGCGCTGCTCCGCCTCGGGCAGATCGTGGACGGCGACCTCCTCGATATGCGCGACCGCGTGCTCGACGCTGCCGGCAAACCGATGCTGCGGGATGGGCTTCACGCCCCGCTGCGCCAGAGCCACGGCCTTGTCCGCCGCCTCCTTGACGCCGTCGCCCTTGAGCGCGGAAATCTCCACGACCTCACAGCTCAAAGCCTTGGACAGCGCTTTTATATCAATTTTATCTCCGTTCTTTCGGACGACATCCATCATGTTCACCGCGACGAGCACCGGGATACCCAGCTCCACGAGCTGCGTGGTCAGGTAGAGGTTGCGCTCGAGGTTCGTGCCGTCGACAATGTTCAGGATCGCATCCGGACGCTGCTGCGTCAGATAATTCCGGGAGACCACTTCTTCCAACGTATAGGGGGACAGAGAATAGATGCCGGGCAGGTCCGCGATAGTCACATTCTTGTAGCCCTTGAGCTTGCCGTGCTTCTCCTCCACCGTGACGCCGGGCCAGTTCCCGACAAACTGATTGGAACCGGTCAGGGCGTTAAACAGGGTTGTCTTGCCGCAGTTCGGATTGCCGGCAAGTGCGATTGTCAGATTTTTTTCTTCCATAAGCTGTCTTCTTTCTGTGCGGATTCACGCACCGTTGACTGCGCCGCACCGGCGCTTTGACTTATTTTTTGTATTGAGATAATGATTTTAGCCGACGATTTCCACGTCGATCATTTCGCAGTCCGCCTTGCGGACGCTCAGCTCGTAATTGCGGATCGTGATCTCGATCGGATCGCCCAGAGGCGCTACCTTTCGCACATAGATCTGCTGGCCCTTGGTGATGCCCATATCCATGATGCGGCGCTTGACCGGCCCCTCGCCATTGAGCTTCAGAACCTTGACAGTCTGTCCGACCTTTGCTTCTTTCAGCGTCATACGCTTTCTCTCCTTTCCTCCGGAATATTTCTAAAACCGATGAAACGGCTTGTCAGACCGAGATCTTCACAGCCATCTCCTTGCTGATGGCAACACGGGTCTCGCGAATGACGACAATGATGTTGCCGCCCATTTCGTTCACAACCGTGACCGGCGTTCCCACGACAAAGCCCAGATTTTCCAGAAACTGCCGGGTCTCCGGCTTCCCGCTGACGCGGGTAATCAGGCTGCTCTCACCGGGTCTGAGGTACGACAGAGGCATGATGCTTTCCTCCTTCAAAATATGAACACGCACTTGCGATTATTTCCGTCCGGGAAAGATTGAATTAGGTATATCTAACTTCACCGCAAAGAATACGGCGTTAGACTTGACTAACACCTATGGACATTATATGCCGGAGGTACTGAAAAGTCAATACTGTCCGGCAGAAAAATTTTTAGAAAGCTTTCGCCGCAGACAGAAGCGCCCCGGAGAAAACTCCGGAGCGCTTTGGCAAGTCTGTTTTTTACTGCGCGAGATCCTCGCCGCGGAAGAACTTCCCCAGCGGCTTGTAGATCAGCATGGCGACGATCTCCGTCAGGACGATCTCCGCGAGCATATACCAGCCGTTATACAGGAAGCTGTAAAGCCACGGGCCCGTCATGGTCAGGCTCATGAACTCCTCGGGCATCCACTCGCCCCAGATCCACGCGCCGGTGATGAGGTGGCAGACAAAGCGCAGGCAGAACGTCACGAGAATGCCGATGGCGACGCCCTTGCGGTCTTTTCCGAAGAGGCCGGACAGGCCGATGACCGTGTAGGCGATGATGTAGTCGAGGAAGATGACGCCCAGCGCCATGACGAAGCTCGTCGCGTAGCCGACGTTGTCGAGGCCGAGGATGAGCTGGAGGACGCTGTAGACAAACGCCGTCACAACGCCCCATTTCCAGCCGTAGCGATGGCTCGCTATGACGAGCGGGAGCATACTCACGATGGTGACGCCGCCGCCGAAGGGCAGGTCAATCTTGACGAGGCTCAGCACCGTTGCGACGGCAATGAGCAGGGCGCTCTCCACGAGCTTGCGGGTGGTGATTTTTTTCATGGTTTTCTCCTTTCGATGTTCCGAAGGAAACGAAAACGCCGCTGGGATGACCAACGGCGTTTTGCACAGCTATCGCTGTATTTCCTACGCCGGCATTATCCGGATCAGGTTCCAGGGTTCGATGCGGACACGCATCGTCTCAGCCAGGTTCGCCCAGCACCCCTTTTTCGATTGTATGTTGATTTTACGATAGGAATCACGTATTGTCAAGCTTTTCCGGCAGACCGCAGCCGCAGTATTCCTGGCGATAGATGCCGTACTGTTTGGAAAGCTGAATCGAGCGCAGATAGCCGTTGCGCTTTTTGAAGTCTGATGGCAGCCACCGCACGCCGTATTCCCGTTCGAGCGCTTCCCCGATCGAATTGAGCATCGGCGCGTTCTTATGCGGACTGACCGTGAGCGTCGTTCCGAAGAAATCCAAGCCGTTTTCCGCCGCGACGCGCGCGGTCTCCTCCAGCCGCAGGCGGAAGCACACCGGACAGCGCGCGCCGCCCTCCGGCTCGTTCTCCAGTCCGCGGACGGCCGCCATGAACTCCTCCCCGCGCCAGCCCGGGTCAAGCACCTTCACCGGCGAGGCCGTCGGCATTTTGGCCAGCAGCTCGCGGAGCGCCGCCAGGCGCTTGTCATACTCCGCCTCGGGCCGGATATTGGGGTTATAAAACAGCAGCGTCACGTCGAAATACTGCGTCAGATATTCCAGCACATAGCTCGAGCACGGCCCGCAGCAGCCCTGCAGCAGAAGCGTCGGCCGTTTCCCATCCAGCGCGGCAAGCACGCCGTCCAGTTCTTTCTGATAATTTCTATTTTCCATACGTCCATCCTATCACAGTTTTAACCGATATGTAACCACTTCGGGCGAAAAATCACCTATAATAAACACAAAAAATCGCACGAAAGGGGATTTCCCATGGCGCGCACTTCCAAAGACAACTACTATCTCGACATCGCCGATTCCGTCCGCGAGCGGGCCACCTGCCTGCGCCGCACCTACGGCGCGATCATCGTGAAAAACGACGAGATCATCTCCACCGGCTATAACGGCGCACCCCGCGGCCGCTGCAACTGCACCGACATGGGCGTCTGCCACCGCGAGGAGCTGCAGATCCCCTCCGGTGAGCGCTATGAGCTCTGCCGCTCCGTTCACGCCGAGGCAAACGCCATCATTTCCGCATCCCGCCGCGATATGCTGGGCAGCACGCTCTACCTTGTCGGCCGGGACGGCAAGAGCGGGCAGTATCTGACCGACACCACCTCCTGCTCCATGTGCCGCCGTCTCATCATCAACGCCGGCATCGAGAAGGTCGTCGCCCGTCTGGGTGAGGATCAGATCCGCGTCACCGACGTGAAC
This sequence comes from Oscillospiraceae bacterium, assembly GCA_051867595.1. Taxonomy (GTDB): domain Bacteria; phylum Bacillota; class Clostridia; order Oscillospirales; family Oscillospiraceae; genus CAJOIG01. The sequence continues at coordinate 88,207 of JBJDYS010000073.1, read as the reverse complement.
GAATGGATCGTCCTTGACGACACCGTCCTGAGCTGAACACACAAAAAAACGCCGACGAAATTCGTCGGCGTTTTTGTTATGCAGTGGCTCAGTCGTTCACATAGGGCAGCAGAGCGATCTGACGGGCGCGCTTGATCGCCTCGGTCAGCTGGCGCTGATGCTGCGCGCAGGTGCCGGTGGTGCGGCGGGGCAGTATCTTGCCGCGCTCGGAGAGATACTTCTTCAGGCGGGCGGTATCCTTGTAATCCACATGGGTCATCTTATCAACGCAGAACTGGCAAACCTTTCTGCGCTTGCGGGGCTTGCCGCGGTTGTTATCGTAAGGCATGGTCTATCCTCCTCAATCAAAATGGAAGCTCGCCGTCGCCGTCATCCAGCTCGGCGAACGCGTTGCCGCCCTGCGGGGCGGAATTATACCCGGTCGAGGCATTGCTCCGGGGCGCGTAGCTATTGCCGCTGTTGTAGCCGCCGTAGCTGCCGCCGTTGTCATCACGGGAGCGCTTGCTCTCGCCAAAGTAGATGTTGTCCACAACAACCTCAGCGCTTGTGCGCTTGTTGCCCTCCCGATCGGTCCAGTCACGCATCTGCAGACGGCCGGAAACAACAGCCATGCTGCCCTTCTGGAAGTACTTGGACACGAACTCAGCCGTCGAACGCCAGGCGACGCAGTCGATGAAATCGGTCTGACGCTCGCCGCCGTCACGGGGCTGGAAGTCGCGATCCACCGCAATGCGGAAAGACGCAACCGGGGTATTGGACTGGGTATAGCGAAGCTCAGGATCACGGGTCAGACGGCCCATGAGAGTGATGTGGTTGAGCATGGTATATTTCCCTCTCAGTCCACACGCAGGGTAATCAGGCTGCGCATGATGCCGTCGGTGATACCGAGAACACGGTCGAGCTCAGCCGGGAAATCCGGAGCGCTGGTGAACTGGATCAGAACATAGTAGCCCTCACCGATGTAGTTGATCTCGTAAGCCAGCTTCTGCTTCTCGCTCACCGTCATCTCATCGATTGTGCCGTTCTGCTCCACAAGCGCCTTGAACTTCTCCACGATGGCGGTACGGGCCTCTTCCTCCAGATTGGGGTTGATGATGTACATCAGCTCGTACTTCTCGCTTGTTTTAGCCATTTGTGCACCTCCTTATGGTCTATTGGCCCCCGTTTCTCCCGGGAGCAAGGATATTTGCCCAACTTAATCCAGTCAAGCCCTAATATTATACACGATTTTCTTTTCTTGTCAAGGAAACTGTGCTATACTTTGGGTGAAAATACCAGTATGCAGGAGATCATGCCCATGCTTACCTTTCAGAATATGCCCTATGAGCGTCCGGACAAGGACGAGCTTCTCGCCGCGCTCGCCGATCTGACCGCGCGGCTGCGCGCCGCCGAGAGCTTCGATGAGGCAGACGCCGTCTTTCGGGAGACCGACTCCCTCTCCGGCCACATCGAGACGCTGGCGACCCTTGTGTCCATCCGCCACTCCATCGACACGCGGGATGAATTCTATACCGCCGAGTCCGACTGGTGGGACGAGACGCTCCCGCTTCTCGCGGAGGGGGAAAACGAGCTGGAGCAGGCCCTTTATGCCAGCCCGTTCCGCCCGCAGCTCGAGGAAAAGTACGGCTCTGTGTTTTTCAAAAACATCGAGCTGTCGCTCAAGTCCTTTTCCCCGGAGATCGTTCCCGATATGCAGCGCGAAAACGCCCTCGTCACGGAGTATGACAAGCTCATCGCCTCCGCGCAGATCGAGTTCGAGGGCGGCATCTACACCGTCGCGCAGCTTGAGCCGATGCGTCAGGATCCCGACGATACCCGCCGCATGGCGGCCTGGCAGGCCACCGGCTCGTGGTTCATGGGCCACGCAGAGGAGCTTGACCGTATCTACGACGAGCTGACCCATATCCGCGACGGCATGGGCCGCAAGCTCGGCTACGACGGCTACACCGACCTCGGCTACTACCGTATGCAGCGCAACTGCTACGATAAAACGGACATCGAAAAATTCCGCCTCGCCGTGCAGAAATACCTCGTCCCGGTCGCCGACAAGATCCGCCGCGACCAGGCGAAGCGTCTCGGCGTGAGCTATCCCATGAGCTATGCCGATCAGGCGCTGATGTTCCGCTCCGGCAATCCCACCCCGGTCGGCACCGCCGACGACATCGTAGCGCAGGGCCGGAAATTCTACCACGAGCTCTCCCCGCAGACCGCGGAGTTTATCGACTTCATGCTCGATAACGGGCTCATGGATCTTCTCGCAAAGCCCGGCAAGCAGTCCGGCGGCTACTGCACGGAGCTGCCCGATTACCACTGCCCGTTCATTTTTGCGAATTTCAACGGCACGCAGGGCGACGTCGAGGTCATCAGCCACGAGGCCGGCCACGCCTTCGAGGCCTACACCGCGCGGGACATCGTGCCGAACTCCTGCCACTTCCCCAGCATGGAGGCCTGCGAGGTTCACTCCATGAGCATGGAGTTTTTCGCGTGGCCGTGGAGCGAGGGCTTCTTCGGCCCCGACACGAAGAAATTCCATTACGCCCATCTCGCGAGCGCGCTGACCTTCATCCCCTACGGCACGATGGTCGATCACTTCCAGCACATCGTGTATGAGCGCCCGGAGATGTCCCCCGCCGAACGCACGGCGGTATGGCGCGAGCTGACCGCGCTGTATATGCCGTGGATCCGGCTCGACGGCGAAATCCCCTTCTTCAGCGACGGACGGTACTGGCAGCGCCAGATCCACATTTATCAGGCGCCGTTCTATTATATTGACTACTGCCTCGCGCAGACCATGGCGCTGTATTTCTGGGCCGAAATGCAGAAGGATCTTTCCGCGGCCTGGGAGCGGTACTACCGCTACACGAAGCTCGCCGGAACGCTGACCTTCACGGAGCTGCTGGAACAGTCCGGCCTGCCCTCTCCCTTTGACGAAGGGACGCTGCGCGGCGTATGCGAGGAGGCCGCCCAGTGGCTGGACGGCTGCGACCTGACCGGCATCGAATAAGCAGCAAAGAGAGGGAGCGGTGAACGCTCCCTCTTCTGTGTTCTGTCAGATTTTCTCAAAAAGCTTCTTCCACTGAGCAAAGGCCTCGCGGAACTCCTCGCGGTTCTTGTCGCGCTTGGCGCCCTCATCCTTATACAGGCCAAGGATGAAGTCGCGGTCGGCAAGCTTGATCCAGGTGCGGTAGCAGCTCACCTCATCGGACTCGCCGTCGATGGTCTTCCAGATGACGTCCATCACACCGGCAAGCTCGTCGGAGTCGGGAGCGCCCCACCATTTGAAGATATAGTCGAGGCCGACCAGGCCCTTGAAGCCCTCCTCGCGGAGACCGGGTATGGCGTTGGGATCCTCGTGGAAAGCCTCCTCCCACTTCTTATCGCCGGCATTCGTGTGGATCTGCCAGGCGGTGCGAACCTGATCCGCGAGCTTGTCCGCGCAGAGCTGCCACGCAGCCACGGCCGGGGTTTTTTCCAGAACATTACCAATCAGCATAACATCTTCTCCTTTTTATAAACGCGGCCTCCGGAAAGGGGGCCGCGTTGAATTTTGTCTTACTCGGCAGACGCTTCCTGCTCGAACATCGCTTTCTGAAGCTCGAGGTTCGCATAGCGCTCGCCGGCCTCTTTCTCGGCCTGCGTGAAGAGTTCCTCCGCACGCTCGGGGAAGTTGATGGTCAGCGCGGAGTAACGGGCCTCGTTCATGATGAAATCGCGATAGGAGCCGGTGGGCGCCTTGGAGTCCAGCGTGAACGGGTTCTTGCCCTCGGCCAGCAGAGCGGGGTTGTAGCGGAACAGGTTCCAGTAACCGCACTCGACCGCCTTCTTCATCTCGGACTGGCAATTCGTCATGCCGCCCTTGATGCTGTGCATCTCGCAGGGCGCGTAGCCGATGATCAGAGACGGGCCGGGATAGGCCTCCGCCTCGGCAATGGCCTTGAGCGCCTGCGCGGGGTTCGCGCCCATGGCGATCTGCGCGACATAGATATAGCCGTAGGTCATGGCGATCTGGGCAAGGCTCTTCTTCGCGAGCGCCTTACCGGCCGCGGCGAACTGCGCCACCTGGCCGATCTGGCTGGCCTTGGACGCCTGGCCGCCGGTATTGGAGTACACCTCGGTATCGAAGACCATGACGTTCACGTCCTCGCCCTGCGCCAGAACGTGATCGAGGCCGCCGAAGCCGATGTCATAGGCCCAGCCGTCGCCGCCGAAGATCCAGACGGACTTCTTGGACAGATACTGCTTGTTCTTCAGGATCTCGGCGCAGTGCTCGCCGCCGCAGCCCTGAGCCTCGACCGCCGCGACCAGCTTGCGGGTCGCCGCGTCGTTCAGCTTGCCGTCGTTGTAGGTCGCAAGATATTCCTTCGCGGCCTCGCGGATGGCGTCAACCTTGCCGTTTTCGGCCACTTCCTCGATGACGCCCTTCATGCGATCACGGATGGCCTTCTGGCCGAGGTACATACCGAAGCCGTGCTCGGCGTTATCCTCGAACAGGGAGTTGGCCCAGGCGGGACCGCGGCCTTCCTTGTTGACGGTGTAGGGGCTCGTAGCAGCCGGGCCGCCCCAGATGGACGAGCAGCCGGTCGCGTTGGAGATATACATACGATCGCCGCAGACCTGCGTGATCAGACGGGCATAGCTCGTCTCGGCGCAGCCGGCGCAGGAGCCGGAGAACTCGAGCAGAGGCTGGTGGAACTGGCTGCCCTTCACGGTCAGGTCGAACAGCTCCTCCTTCGCGGAAACCTCGTTGACCATGTAGTCCCACACGGCCTCCTGCGGCTGTTCCTCCTCACGCGGGACCATCGAAATGGCATTGGTCGGGCAGACGCCGACGCAGACGCCGCAGCCCATGCAGTCGAGCGGGCTGACCGCCATGGTGAACTTGTAAACACCCTTGCCCTTACCGGCCTTCCACTCGGCGATCTTCGCGGCCTCGGGCGCCTTGGCGGCCTCTTCCTCCGTCAGCGCGAACGGACGGATGGTGGCGTGCGGGCAGACATAGGCGCACTGGTTGCACTGGATGCACTTGCTCTCATCCCAGCGGGGCACCGTCACCGCCACGCCGCGCTTCTCATGGGCGGACGCGCCGAGGTGGAAGGTGCCGTCGACATGATCGACAAACGCGGAAACCGGCAGGCTGTCGCCGTCCATCTTGTCGACCGGGGTGAGGATGTCGCGCACCATCTTCATGACCTCGGGACGGTCGGCATGAACCACGGGATCGGGCGTATCGGACGCCTCGGCCCAGGATGCGGGCACGTCAACCTTCACGAACGCATTGGCGCCGAGGTCGATGGCCTTGTGGTTCATGTCCACGATGTCCTGGCCCTTCTTGCGGTAGGACTTCGTGGCGGCCTCCTTCATGTGCTGGATGGCCTCCTCCGCCGGCATGACCTTCGCCAGCGCGAAGAAGGCGGACTGAAGGATGGTATTGGTGCGCTTGCCCATGCCGATCTCGATGGCAAGGTCGATCGCGTCGATGATGTAGAGCTGGATGTTGTTCTGCGCGATGTAGCGGCGGGACGCGCCGTCGATGTGCTTTTCAAGCTCCTCCGGCTTCCACTGGCAGTTGATGAGGAACACACCGCCGGGCTTGACGTCCTGCACCATCTTGAAGCCCTTGTCCACATAGGACGGGTTGTGGCAGGCGACGAAGTCGGCCTTGGAGATGTAGTACGGGCTCTTGATGGCGCTGTCGCCGAAGCGCAGATGGCTGATCGTCACGCCGCCGGTCTTTTTGGAGTCGTACTGGAAGTAGGCCTGAACGAATTTATCGGTATAGTCGCCGATGATCTTGATGGAGTTCTTGTTCGCGCCGACGGTGCCGTCGCCGCCGAGACCCCAGAACTTGCACTGGATTGTGCCGGCCGGCGCCGTGTCGGGCGCGGCTTCCTCCGGCAGGGAGAGGTTCGTCACATCGTCCACGATGCCGATCGTGAACTGGCGCTTGGGATCGTCCTTGAGCAGCTCCTTGTAGATCGCAAAGACGCTGGAGGGCGGCGTATCCTTGGAGCCGAGGCCGTAACGGCCGCCGGTGACGGTGATATCGTTGCGGCCGGCGTTGGCCAGCGCCATGACGACGTCCATGTAAAGGGGCTCGCCCTGAGAGCCGGGCTCCTTGGTGCGGTCGAGGACGGCGATCTTTTTGCAGGTCGCCGGGATGGCCTCGATGAGCTTATCGGCGCGGAACGGACGGTACAGGCGCACCTTCACGAGGCCGACCTTCTCGCCGCGGGCGTTGAGGTAGTCGATGACCTCCTCCGCCACATCGCAGATGGAGCCCATCGCCACGATGACGCGGTCGGCATCGGGCGCGCCGTAGTAGTTGAAGAGCTTGTAGTCGGTGCCGAGCTTGGCGTTGACCTTGTCCATGTAGTCCTGCACGATGTCGGGGACAGCGTCGTAGTAGCTGTTCACGGCCTCGCGGTGCTGGAAGAAGATATCGCCGTTCTCATGGCTGCCGCGCATGATCGGACGCTCGGGGTTGAGCGCACGATTGCGGAACGCCTCGACATCGGCCATATCCAGCATATCGCGCAGATCCTCGTAATCCCAGACCTCGATCTTCTGCAGCTCATGCGAGGTGCGGAAGCCGTCGAAGAAGTTCAGGAACGGAACGCGGCCCTTGAGAGCAGCCAGATGCGCCACCGGGGACAGATCCATGACCTCCTGCGGGTTCGTCTCGGCCAGCATGGCGAAGCCGGTCTGACGGCAGGCGTAGATATCGGAGTGATCGCCGAAGATGGACAGCGCCTGGGTCGCAACGGCACGGGCCGTTACATGGAAAACCGTCGGCAGCAGCTCTGCGGAGATCTTGTACATATTGGGGATCATCAGCAGCAGGCCCTGGCTGGCGGTGTAGGTGGTGGTCAGCGCGCCGGCGTTCAGGCTGCCGTGCACGGCACCGGCCGCGCCGGACTCGGCCTGCATCTCCTGAACCTTGACGGTCGTGCCGAACAGGTTCTTCCGACCGGCAGCCGCCCATTGATCCACAAAGTCCGCCATCGGGCTTGACGGAGTGATGGGATAGATCGCGGCCACCTCAGTGAACGCATAGGACACATGAGCGGCCGCATTGTTGCCGTCCATGGTCTTTTTGACTCGAGACATAAGACACATCTCCTTTGATTTACAGAGTATAGATATATGAATTATACATATTCTTTTTCATTTTAACATAATCCCTCGCGGATGGGAAGAAAAATCTATGAAAAATTTATACTTGTGAATCATGAATGTTTAGGGTATAATGACAGAGAATGTGTGCTGCGCGCCTGGTTTACATGACCGGCGGGCAAGGCACACTCCTCCCATCAAGAATCAAAGGGGGTCTTTCCGAATGTTAATGAGATCCAGCGAAAAAGGCAGTGTCAATATCGTAAACGACGTCTTTGCCAACATCGTCGGCGATGCGGCCTCCAGCTGCTTCGGCGTCAAGGGTATGGCGAGCCAGTCCAAAGAGAGCGGCGTATGGCAGCTTCTCCGCCGCGAATCCATGTCCAAGGGCGTCAGCGTGCAGTACAGCGACGACGGGTCTGTCGGTATCGAGCTTCACATCGTGGTCGATCACGGCGTCAACATTTCCGCCCTTTGCGACAGCATCATGTCCGAGGTTTCCTACAAGGTGACCGAATCCACCGGCGCTTCCGTCCATCAGGTCGATGTGTACGTCGACTCCATGAACATGGACTAATCCGATTAACAAACACAGAGGTATGCAGCTTTGAGAGAGTACATCGACGGCGCCGTATTCCACGACATGGTTCTGTGCGGATACGATGCTCTGGCCGCCAATGAGCAGGCCATTAATGAACTGAATGTTTTCCCCGTCCCGGACGGCGATACCGGCACGAATATGTGCATGACCCTTGGCTCCGGCGCCACGGAACTCCGCAAAAACGGCCCCTCCCCCACGCTGACAGCGACCGCCGACCGCGTGGCCTCCGCCCTTCTGCGCGGCGCCCGCGGAAACTCCGGCGTTATCCTGTCGCTGCTTTTCCGCGGCATTTCCAAGGGCCTCAAGAAAATGGACACCGCCACGGCCTCCGACTTTGCCGCGGCCATGGCCTCCGGCGTCGAGGCTGCCTATAAGGCCGTCATGAAGCCCGCCGAGGGCACGATCCTGACCGTCAGCCGTCTGGCCGCGGATGCCGCCAAAAACTGCGCCACGCAGAGCGCCGATCTGGAGGAGGTTCTCGCCTCCGCGCTGGAGAGCGCGCAGGCCGCGCTGGCCGATACCATCAACCAGAACCCCGTCCTGACCAAGGCCGGTGTGGTGGACGCCGGCGGTTACGGCTATGTCATCATCCTCGACGCCATGCTCGGCTATCTGCAGGGCAAAGTGGCCGTCAGCGAGAACGGTGCGTCCGCGCCGCAGAAAAAGGCCGATTTTTCCGCCTTTGAGACCGAGGATATCAAATTCACCTACTGCACGGAGTTCATCGTCCGCAAGGCGAACGCCAAGAAGGTTGATCTGCTCAAGACCTACCTTGAAACGCTCGGCGATTCTCTCGTGGTCGTCGAGGACGAGGAGATCATCAAGACCCACGTCCACACGAACGACCCCGGCAAGGCGCTGACCAAGGCCCTCGCCTACGGCCCGCTGATCAGCGTCAAGATCGAGAATATGCGCGAGCAGCACACCTCTCTCGACGAGAATGCCGCCTCCGAAAACACGGAGGCCGCGGCCGAAGCCGAGGAGGAAAACGGCATCCCCGAGCCCGTCGCCGCCGAAAAGGCCATCGGTACCGTCTGCGTCTGTGCGGGCGACGGCCTGGAAGAGCTGTTCCGTCAGCTCGGTGCGGACGGCATCGTCTCCGGCGGTCAGACCATGAACCCCTCCACGGAGGACATCCTCCGCGCCGTGAACCTCACCCCGGCGGAGACCGTGTTCGTGTTCCCGAACAACAAGAACATCATCATGGCCGCCGAGCAGTGCATCCCCATGACCACGAAAAAGGTCATCGTCATCCCGACGAAGACCGTCCCGCAGGGCGTCTCCGCCATGATGCGGCTTTCCCCGGATATGAGCCCGGAGGCCCTGACCGCGGACTTCACCGAGGCCATCGCCACGGTTCACACCGCGCAGGTGACCTACGCCGCCCGCGACTCCGAATTCGACGGCTGTGACATCCATGCCGGCGAATACCTGACCCTCATGGACGGCGCGCTGGTCGGCTCCTTTGCGGAAACCGATCTGGTCGTCGAGAAGCTCTCTCTGGCGATCAAGCCGCTGAATCCCGAGTTCATCACGCTCTACTACGGCGAGGAGGTCGCCGACGGGGACGCGGAGGCTTTCTCCCAAAAATTCTCCGAGCTTTTCCCCGAGGCCGAGACCTCCCTCATCCGCGGCGGTCAGCCGGTGTACTACTACATAATCAGCGTAGAATAAAACCAGACAGCAAAAAAGCTCTTCCCTCCCGGGAAGAGCTTTTTGATTTATACTCCGTTTTTCGCGGCGTCTGCTTCCACAAGCGCCTCGCCGATTTTATACACATCGCCGGCGCCAACCGTCAGCACGAGGTCACCGGGCGCGATCGTCCAGCCCAGCGCCTTCTCGAGTTCCTCAAAGGTCGCAAAGAACAGGCTGTTCGGGATCTGCTTCGAGAGATCCTCCGAGGAAATACCGAGCGTGTTGGTCTCGCGTGCGGCGTAGATCTCCGCCAGATACGTCAGGTCAGGCCGCTTGAGCTGTTCCACGAAATCGTCAAACAGCGCTTTGGTTCGCGAATAGGTGTGCGGCTGGAACACGACGATCGTCCGCTTATATCCCATCGGCTCCACCGCATCGAGCAGCGCCTTCAGCTCGCCGGGATGGTGGGCGTAGTCGTCATAGACATCCGCGCCGTTATACTTTCCCTTGAACTCAAAACGGCGGTTCGCGCCGGAAAAGCCGGCCAGACCATACTTCACCGCGAGCGGGGAAATGCCGAGCTCGATCGCGGAGGCCGTTGCCGCCAGCGCGTTCATGACATTGTGTACCCCGGGAACGTGCAGGGTCAGATGAGCAAAAAACGCATTTTTGTTCAGCACATCAAAATCCGTCTGCGCGCCGTTCGAGACGATGTTCACCGCCCGAACATCCGCGGAGCCGGACAGGCCAAACGTGACGATGTGCCGCTCAAGGCCCGCCACGGTGTCCATGGCATTGGCGTCGTCCGCGTTCACAATGACGGTTCCGTCCGGCGGAACAAGCGAAGCAAATTTGCGGAAGGAAGCCTTGACCGCGTCCAGATCCTTGAAGTAATCGAGGTGGTCGGCCTCCACATCGAGAATCACCGCGATCGTCGGGAAAAAGGACAGGAAGCTGTCATAGTATTCGCAGGATTCCATGACAATGGTATCGCCCTTGCCGACACGGTGACCCGCTTTCAAAAGGGGCAGTGTGCCGCCGATCATGACCGTCGGGTCTTTTTCCGCCGCCATCAGGATGTGCGTGCACATGGAAGTCGTCGTCGTTTTGCCGTGCGTACCCGAAATGCAGAGCGCCTGCCGGTAATCCTTCATGATCGAGCCCCAGGCCTGCGTGCGCTCAAACACGGGAATGCCCTTTGCACGGGCGGCCATGATCTCGGGGTTGTCATCACGGGCGGCCGCCGTGCGGACAACGAAGTCGATGTCGTCGGTTATATTCTCCGCGTGATGCCCAATGTTGACGTGGATCCCGCGGCTTTCCAATTCCGTAACCTTGGCGCTGCTCTGCATATCGCTGCCGCGGATATGCAGGCCCTCTCCCTGAAGAACCTCCGCCAGCGGCGCCATGGAAACGCCGCCGATGCCGATCAGGTAGCCGTTTTTGCCGGATATGTGATATTGGTCAAAGGAAATCATTTTCAGTTCCTCGTTATGTCGTTATAATCTTTAGCATCTTATTATATTCCCATCCCGCTGAATTTACAAGCGAAAATTCACAGGCACCAGGGGCAGGAGCCACCGCCCTGACCAGCCGGAATTTTCTCAATGAATCTGCATTTTTTTGAAACCGTCTGCCGAAAACCCACGATATTATAAGTGACGATCGTCATTAACCGCCACAGAGGAGGTGACAGCGTGGATGAGAAACACGCCCTGCAAGCTCTGAGACAACAGAATGAAACAGCGTTAGCGTGGTTTATTGAGCGGTATGCGCCCTATGTGAATACCATTATTTTCAATATCATCGGCGGCGCCATGTCAAGCCGGGACATCGAAGAGGTTTCCTCGGACGTTTTCTTTGTGCTGTGGAAAAATGCCGGGAAGATTCGGCCGGGAAAGGTAAAGGCCTATCTCAGCGGAACAGCCCGAAACATGGCAAAGGACAAGCTGCGAGGGATTGGACAGGAGCTGCCTTTGGAAGAGGATGTACTCACGACCTCCGGCATGGATATGGAACGCGATTTGGAGATCCGGGAGCAGGCCAGGCTCGTCAAACACGCGATGCTGAAAATGGAACAGCCGGACAGGGAGATATTCTTACGCCACTACTATTACTGTCAGCCGCTTTCGCAGATCGCGGACGAGATGGGCATGAACCTGTCCACCGTAAAAACGCGCCTTCGGCGCGGCCGCAGCAAGCTTCAAAACGAATTGAGGAAAGGAGGCTTTTTTGATGAAAATATCTGATTTACTGGACGTCATAGAGGATGATTCCGTTTCCATCCGGGAGAACGAAATCATCGCCCCCGAACGAATCAAGGAGGTAACGATGTCAAAAATCCATGCCGATATGGCCACAAACCGCACAGTCGGGAAAAAACTGCGCAAGGGCGCGATAGCCATAGCGGCGGCCTGTCTCACGCTGTCCGTGACGGCGTTTGCTGCCGGAATGATGGGCCGGCTGATAAACTGGCAGGGCAATACCATCGGTGGGGTACAGCAGCCGCTTGAAACGGAGAAACCCATTGTTTCAGAAGAATATGCGGCGGGCCGGGAGCATATTCAGTCTATCCTTGACAGCAGCAGCAACGATGTACTTGTGCTTGTAAAATACACGGATGAGAATGGTGTGACGGATATCCGAAGCAATGATCGCACCCGTGAATTTTCTTCCGCTGACGAATTGAGCAAGGCGTTGTCCGATGCAGGGTCTGAGCTTCGGGTATTTGACGCACCTGCCGGGTATGAGTTTATATCCGCACAGGTCACTTATGACTGCGCCGCGGGATATGAGTACACGCTGGTTTCTGCGGAAACGGATGTCAACGGTTTCACCGTTGAAAAATATACCATACCCGACGAAGGAAATATCCTCAGCGGCTATGTGGTCGAATATCAGGATTCCGACGGAAACCGGCTTTATATCGACGGCAGGCTGTCCGATGGGGACGCTTCGTTCATCACAGACGAGGATGAGACCGTGAAAAGCATTTCCGTGGAGGGCATAGACAGCGCTCTGATCTTTGAACAGAGAGACGGAGGTTCTGTGGCCGCGGCAACGATCGAGATGTCAAAAGCCCTTACCTCCCCCGTTGCTTATGTTAGTAAGGCAGCCTTGACCGGGGCACAGCCCACAGAGGGCGGCGATGTTTTCAGCAAGGCATGGTACTCCATCCACGCAAGCGGCCTGGATGCGGATATGCTGTTTGAGATACTGGCTTTCTAAACAAAGCCCTGATATTTACAGGCCATCGGAACGGGACAGATTTACAAAAAACAGCCGCCTGCCATGTGGCAGACGGCTGTTTGACTGTTTGGAATTACTCGGCGCTCTCCACAGGAGCTTCCACCACGATTTCCGGGACTTCCACCGGGGCCGGTGCTTCCGCCACGGGAGCGGAAACCTCCACCACGGGAACATCGTCCTCGACGAACACGGGTTCTTCAGGAACGAACCCGCCGATCTCTTCCTGCTTCGCGGCGGCGACCATCGCCGAACCCTCCGCGATCGCCTCTTCGCGGCGAGCCTTATGGTTGCGGATGACGACCATCATCATGGTGAGAAGGTCAAGCAGGGCGTTCACACAGAACGCGACGCCCAGCAGCATCATGCCGCCGATGAAGGCATTCTGAGCCTCCGTGAAGTAGGCGCTGCTGCCCAGGCCGACGACATAGCCGAAATCGTAAACATAACCCAAGACAACGGCCACGCCAAGCGCGATGCCGAGGACGCTGAAGATCAGCGCAACCCACCAGCGGGGGTATTTCATGCGAGCCATATCAACGGAATACTGCAGCTTCAGGACGCCGTCCGCCGCCATGAGAATGCCGATGATCTTGAGCAGGACGGAGAAGCCGATGCCGGTGGTGCCGGAGCTGCTCAGATAGCCGCCCAGCGCGACATACGCGCCGGCCAGCAGGGCCACAAGACCCAGGCCGAATTCATAACGATAGACACCGCTGACGGGCTTTTTGCAAAAATAGATGATGATGTAAGCAAGGCCGACCAGGCCGATCAGGCCGCCGACCGCATAGCCGCAGTAGGTGTAGACCATACTGGGCTTCACGAGAAACGCAACGCCCATCACGATGCAGACGAGCGCTGTGATGATCAGATTGCGAATGGGATTGCCGAAGGCGCTCTCTTTCTTGGTTTTTCCGCCGGCAGCAACAGCCTTGTTTTTGGTCTTTTTGGTTTTGGTCTTTTTGACCTCTTCCGATTTTTTATTCTTTTTAGACATCCAGGATCAATCCTTTCCACAGTCGTTTTCATACATCCGCATCAAAGCAACACAGATATGTACACACTTCAACGGCTTTATTCTATCATGTCCCCTGTCAAATGTAAAGCAATTTCTGACCACGGATTATTAATAAAAATTAAGAAAACCGCGGACAGTCCTCCCGCTCAGAAATCAAACAGCGTCATCTGGCTGGAATCCGGCATATCGCCAAACGCGCCGAGCTTTTTGAGCGCCGCGATATGCGCGGAGCTGACCTTCGGACAGGCCGCCGCCACATCCTCCACGGAGACAAACTGCCGGCCGTTTTTGGTCGCCGCCGCGAGGTCGAGCGCCGCCGCGTCGCCGAGGCCGGACACCGCCACGAACGGGACGCGCAGATGCTTCTCGCCCTCCGGCACGAACTGGAACGCATCGGACTTATACAGGTCGATCGGCGCGAAGTCAAAGCCGCGCATATAGAACTCATACACCATTTCGAGCGTCGTGCACAGATCTTCCTCCTTGGCCGTGGCGTTGGGATTGGAGCGGATCTGGTTGAGCTTCGCCTTGACCTTCTGCGCGCCGCCCATCATCATCTCCGCGTCGAAGCCGTCCTTCTGGCTGCGGCGATAAAACAGCGCGGAGTAAAACGCCAGCGGATAATGCACCTTGTACCACGCGATGCGAAACGCCATGAGGACATACGCCACCGCGTGTGCCTTCGGGAAGAGATACTCGATCTTTTTGCAGGAGTCGATGTACCACTGCGGCACGCCGTGTTCCTTCATGGTCGCGATCTGCTCCTCCGTCAGCTCTTTGTTTTTCTTCCGGACATTCTCCATCGACTTGAACGCCGTGTTCGCGTCAATGCCCATGCTCATAAGGTAGATCATGATGTCGTCACGGCAGCCGATGGTCTCGGAGACGCCGCAGACTTTATTGAGGATCAGATCCTGCGCGTTGCCGAGCCACACGCCCGTACCGTGGGAATAGCCCGAAAGCCTCACCAGCATATCAAATTTATCCGGCTGCGTATCCACGAGCATCTGGCGGGTAAAGCCCGTGCCGAATTCCGGGATGCCGATGGAGCCGGTCTTGCCGATGATCGGGTCGTCATCCGGCAAGCCGAGCGCTTTGGGCGATTTGAACAGCGACATGGTGTCCGCATCGTCCAGCCGGATCTCGGTGGCGTTCGTATTGGTGAGCCGCTCGAGCATATTGATCATCGTGGGGTTATCGTGTCCGAGCTCGTCCAGCTTCAGGAGGTAGTCCTCCATAAAATGATATTCAAGGTGCGTCGTGATGATGTCGGTTCCCACATCGTCCGCCGGATGCTGCACCGGGCAGAAATCCGTCACGTCCATATCCTGCGGGATGATGACGAGGCCGCCAGGATGCTGTCCCGTGGTGCGCTTGACGCCCACAAGTCCCTGCGCGAGGCGGTTCATCTCCGCCTGGGAGTAGGTGAAGCCCCGCTCCTCGGCGTATTTCTTGACATAGCCGTAGGCCGTCTTTTCCGCGATCGTGCCGACCGTACCGGCCTTGAAAACATGGTCGTCGCCGAAAAGCGTGCGGGTATAGGCATGGGCGTTCGCCTGGTATTCGCCCGAGAAGTTCAGGTCGATATCCGGAACCTTGTCGCCCTTGATGCCGAGGAAGGTGGCAAACGGAATATCAAAGCCTTCCTTTTTCATCTCAATGCCGCAATGCGGGCAGTTTTTGTCCGGCATATCCGCGCCGCAGCCATAGCCCTTGCCGGACTCAAAATCGGTGTGATAGCACTGCGGGCAGAGATAATGCGCGGGCAGGCTGTTCACCTCGGTGATGCCGGACAGGTACGCGACGAGGCTCGATCCGACGCTTCCCCGGCTGCCGACAAGGTAGCCGTGCGCCACGGAGTCCGCCACGAGCTTCTGCGCGGACATATAGATGACGTCAAAATGGCGGCCGAGAATGGTGCTCATCTCGTGCTCCACGCGATCCATGATGAGCGGCTCCGGGTTCGGCCCGTACAGCTCATGCAGGCGCGTATAGACAAGCTCCTTGAGCTGCCCGTCGGAATTTTCGATGACCGGCGGGTAAAGCCGCAGCGGCGGAAGCAGATCGACCTGCCCTTCCACCATATCGGCAATCTTGTTGGTGTTCGTCACGACGACCTCAAGCGCGCGTTCCTCGCCGAGGTAGGCAAACTCCGCAAGCATATCGTCCGTCGTGCGGAAATACAGCGGCATCTCCTGATCCGCGTCGGAAAAGCCCTTTGAGTTGAGCAGGATATGCCGGAAGATCTCATCCTCCGGGTCGAGAAAATGCACGTCGCCGGTCGCGCAGACGGGCTTTCCGAGCTCGTCCGCGATCGAGATGACGCGGCGGTTGAAATCGCGCAGCTTCTCCACGGAATCGACCGTGCCGTTTGAAAGCATAAAGGCGTTGTTCGCCACCGGCATGATCTCGAAGTAGTCGTAGAAGCTGCCGATGCGCCTGAGCTCTGCGCGGCTGCGGTTTCGCACGACCGCCTGAAAGAACTCGCCCGCCTCGCAGGCGCTTCCCACGATGAGACCCTCCCGGTGCTGCATGAGCAGGCTTTTGGGAATGATCGGCACCTTGCGGAAGTGCTGCAAATGGCTCTTGGAGATCAGCTCATACAGGTTTTTGAGACCGACGCGGTTTTTCACAAGGAGCGAAATATGCCGCGTGCGGGGCAGCTTGTTGTTTTTCTCGCGCAGCGCGGCGCAGTGGGCGTTGATCTCCCGGATCTCCCCGATCCCCTGCTCCCGCAGCATGGCGAGAAGCTTTGCGAGAATGCGTCCGCAGGTATAGGCATCGTCCGACGCACGGTGATGGTTAAACGGCGGAAGGCTCAGCCGGTCCGCCACCATATCGAGCTTAAACCGCTTCATATCGGGCAGCAGCGCCTGTGACAGGGCGAGCGTGTCCATATACAGCGGATCAAATTCCACGCCCATGCGCTCCGCCGCGGCGGTGATGAAGCCGATATCAAAATCGGCGTTATGCGCGCAGAGCGGACGGCCGCCGACAAAGTCCAGAAACGCGCGGACTGCCTCCGCCTCCGAAGGCGCGCCCAGCACATCGCGGTCGGTGATGCCCGTCAGCTTCTGGATGTTCGCGGGAATGGGCATTCCCGGATCGACGAAGGTCTGGAAGCGCTCGCCCTCCTCGCCGTTTCGGAACACCACCGCGCCAATTTCGGTGATGCGGTCGTTCTCATCCGACAGGCCGGTGGTCTCAATATCAAACGCGACGAACGTGCCGTCCGTGCGCCAGTTTCCCTCGCCGCGCACCGCGGCGTTTTCATCCACATCGTTTATATAGTAGCCCTCAAGGCCGTAGATCACCTTGATGCCCTTGGCGGCCTTGGATGCCGCCGGGAAGGCCTGCGCCACGCCGTGGTCGGTGATCGCGATCGCGGGCATCCCCCAGTATACCGCACGCTTCACGGCGGCGCCGGTATCGGTCAGCGCATCCATGGACGACATCTGCGTGTGCAGATGCAGCTCCACGCGCTTGACCGGCGCGGTATCCCGGCGCGTCTCCGGCGCCTCCGCCGTCTGGATATGGCGCGGCTCCAGCTCCACTTCCTTGGAGTAGTTATTGAATTTCATGCTCCCGGACACAGTCACATACATCCCCGGGCCGATCTTCGCGGTGATGGACTGATCCTCGTCTTTGGGGATGAATCGCGACACGCGGACGCTGTCCGTCCCGTCCGTCATGTCAAACTGCAGAACCGACGCGCCGAGCTTCTCGACAAAGCGGCTCTCCGCCGCGAATACGCGCCCGGAGACGATGACGCTTTTCATCTCCGCGCTTGCGTCGCGCATGGCGATCGGACGGCCCTTGATGGCTTTCCCGTAAAGCACCGCGCCGCCGGAGGACGCCTTTTTCTCCGGCTTGCGCTCCTCCTTGGGCCAATCGGCCTCGACGGTCACGGAACGCAGGCCGTATTCCCGGGTCAGGAGCCATTCAAGCGCGCTGATCTCCGCCGGAGCCGGCATACCCGGAAACAGCGCGTGGACGGTCATGGTCATGCTCTCGCGACTGACCGTGGCCGTCTCCACATAGACTTTATCCAGCTCCCCGTAGCTCTGGCTCAGCGCCGAGCAGCAGGGAAACATCTCTAATAATGGTACTTTTTCCAAGGTATGTATTTCTCCAGCTTACTTGTTCATTCCTGCGCTTCGATGAGCGCCATCAGCGCATCCAGAAGCTCATTCTCGGGGATTTTCGTCCGCACAACCTGCCCCTTGACGAACAGGCTTCCGAAGCCCTTGCCGCCGGCCACGCCGAAATCCGCTTCACGCGCTTCGCCGGGGCCGTTCACCTCGCAGCCCATGACCGCGACCGTGATGTCCTTATCGACCTCCGCCAGCTTTTCCTCCGCCGCCCGCGCCAGACCGATGAGGTCGATGCGCGTCCGGCCGCAGGTGGGGCAGGATACGAGCTTCACGCCGCCCTTACGCAGACCGCAGGCCCGCAGGATCGCTATGCCGGCCCGCACCTCCTCCGCGGGATCCGCCGTGAGGCTGACGCGGATGGTGTCGCCGATGCCCTCCATGAGCAGCGTTCCGATGCCGGCCGCCGAGTTGACAAGGCCCGTATAGCTTGTCCCCGCCTCGGTGACGCCGACATGGAGCGGACAGGAAAACCGCTCCGCCGCCAGACGATAGGCCGCAACCGCCGTCGGCACGTCCGATGCCTTCACAGACAGGGCTATATCGTAAAAGCCCAGCTCCTCCAGCAGCGCGATCTCCTGCGCGGCGCTCTCCACCAGCGCTTCCGGCGTGGGGCCGCCGTATCGGGCGAGCACGCCCTTTTCGACCGAGCCGGAGTTCACCCCGATGCGAATCGGAATATTCCGTTTCCCGCAGGCCTCCGCCACGGCTGCGACACGCTCCCGGCTGCCGATATTGCCGGGATTGATGCGGATGGCGCTGACCCCAGCCTCCGCCGCGGCCAGGGCCAGGCGATGGTCGAAATGGATATCCGCCACAACGGGCATCGGTGCCTCCGCCATGATCGCGGGAAGCGCCGCCGCGGCGTCCATATCCGGCACCGCCACGCGGATGATGTCGCAGCCCGCCGCTTTCAGCGCACGCATCTGCGCGAGCGTCGCCGCCGCGTCGTCCGTGCGGGTATTGCACATGGACTGCACCGATACCGGCGCGCCGCCGCCGACGGCAACGCCGCCGACCTGAATCTGTCTTGTATTCTCTCTCGTCATAAAGTGTCACCCACCGATGATCCGGGCGATGTCGTTATACATCACATAAACCATGAGGCCCATGAGCGCCACAAGCCCCGCCGTATTGATATAACCCTCGTATTTCGGCTCGATCTTCCGGCGCAGGATATGCTCGAGAAGCCACGTCACCAGTAGGAAGAACACCCGTCCCCCGTCCAGCGCAGGCAGCGGCAGAAGATTCATGACCGCGAGGTTAATCGCGATAAAGGCCGACAGATACGCGATATTCAGAAGCGCATCCGCCACCGTCGGCGACTGCGTGCCCACATCCGCGATCATATCCACGATCCCGACCACGCCGGTCATCTGCTTCATGCCGATCGCGCCGGTAAGGAGATCGCTCAGGCCGAGCCGCACCATGCGAACAAAATCCTTCGCGCAGTACCACGAGTATTTCAGCTTCGCACCGACACCGGTTTCGCGGACGCCGAAATACAGGCCGTAGCGCAGCAGGGTCTCCCCCGTCTCCGCATCCGTGTATTCACGCATCGTCATGGGAAAGTTTTCAAGCTCCACCTTTTTTCCGTCGCGGATGACCACGATATCCGAGGTCTCGCCCGTGCGGCGTTCCAGGTAGGTGGCTACATCCGAGGAGAAATAAATGCGCTCGCCGTTTATCTTCCAGAACACATCCCCGGTCTGCAGGCCGTCCTCCCCCTCATAGGGGCAGCCGTCCATGAAGCCGGTGATCACGGGCGTGGAAAACGCGTCGAGCTGCGTGAACACCAGCAGGATCAGCACAAGGCCGAACAGAAAGTTCATCGCGGCGCCGGCCACCAGAATAATCAGCCGTTTCCAGGCCGCCGCGTTGTTGAACGCCGCCGGGTCGTCGGAATCCTCGTCCTCCCCCTCCATCGCGCAGAAACCGCCGATGGGGAGGGCGCGCAGGCTGATCATCGTGCCGTTTTTGCTTTCCCTCTGCCAGAGCAGAGGGCCCATGCCCATGGAAAATTCCAGCACCTTCACGCCGCAGGCACGGGCTGCCATGAAATGCCCCCACTCGTGGATGGCAATCAGCACGCCGAAAATCAGAATCGCCAGAAGAATATACAGGAGAGTGCTCATGAATTGCCTTTCATAAAACGATAATCCGGTACTTAGTCTATTCCAAATCCGCTGAAATATTGCAGCTTTTTCGTCACCAGCTCCCGGGCCGCGGCATCCGCCGTCAGAATCTCCTCGAGATTTCCCGCCGGCATATCGCCCAGACGCTCCACCGCCTCCGCAGCCATATCGTAGATCGCGTTGAAGCTGATGCGGCGCTTGAGGAACAGCGACACCGCCTCCTCGTTCGCGGCGCTCATGACGCACGCCGCCGCACCGCCGCGCCGCGCACAGTCCATCGCAAGGCCAAGGCAGGGCGTTTTCTTCAGGTCGGGCGCTTCAAAGGTCATATCCTTCATCTTCCAGAAGTCGAGCCGCTCATACGGCGAATCCACGCGCTCCGGCCATGTCATCGCGTACTGGATGGGCAGCCCCATATCCGGCACGGCAAGCTGCGCCAGCACCGTTCCGTCCGTAAGCTCCACCATGGAGTGGATCACGCTCTGCGGATGCACGACGACCTGGATGTCGTCCGGCGCGACCCCGAACAGGTGCATCGCCTCGATGAATTCGAGGCCCTTGTTCATCATGGTCGCGCTGTCAACCGAGATTTTCGCGCCCATGCTCCAGTTCGGATGCGCGACCGCCTGCTCCGGCGTGACATCCTTCAGGCGCTCCCGGCTGCGGCCTCGGAACGGGCCGCCCGAGCCGGTCAGAAGCAGCCTTTTCAGCTGATCGCGCCGTCCCTCAAGGCACTGGAAGATCGCCGAATGCTCGGAATCGACCGGCAAAATCTCCGCGCCGTTTTCCGCTGCGGCCTTCATGACAAGCTCACCCGCGCAGACGAGCGTCTCCTTGTTGGCAAGGCAGATGCGCTTTCCCTCCGCGATCGCATCGAGCGTCGGCTGAAGCCCCACGGAACCCGACACCGCCGTCACCACCGCGTCCACGGTGGACAGCGCCGTCGCCTGGCGAAGCCCCTCCATGCCGACGCCGATCTCAACGTCCATATCGGCCACCGCCGTGGAGAGCTCGGACGCCGCCGCCTCGTCATACACCGCCGCATAGCGCGGACGGAAACGGCGGATCTGCTCCTCGAGCAGCTTTATGCTTTTCTGCGCCGTGATCGCCTCCACCCGCAGGCCGAGACGCTCCGCCGCCTCCAGAGACTGCCGTCCGATGGAGCCGGTGGAACCCAGTATGGATACAGACTGAATCATAACCAGACCTCGTTCATGTGTTTTTTACGGCGCCGAACCGGCGGTCACGGCCCTGAAACGCCTCGATCGCCCGGTCGATCTCCCGCTCGTCGAAGTCCGGCCAGAGCACATCGGAAAAATACATCTCCGCATACGCAAGCTGCCACAGAAGATAGTTGGAGATGCGCGTCTCCCCGCCCGGACGGATGAGAAGGTCGGGGTCGGGTACACCGGCGCTCCAAAGGTAGCTTGCAAAGCGCTCCTCGTCCAGCTCCGGACAGCCGTCCTCCGCCCAGCGCTTTGCCGCCCGGACGATCTCGTCACGGCCGCCATAATTGAGGCAGATATTGACCTGTCCGCCCGTATAGTTTTTTGACCGCTCGGTGCAGTCCTCGCACATCTTCCGCAATTCCGGCGTCAGCGCGGACAGGTCACCGAAAAAGCACAGGCGGGTATTTTCCCGCTCCATGTCACGCATGGCCTCTTCGAGGTATTTCTTCAGCAGGCGCATGATGCCGGTAACCTCCTCGGCGGGACGCTTCCAGTTTTCGGTTGAGAACGCATACACGGTCAGGTACTCCACGCCGAGGGAACGGCAGTACTTGGCCGCACGGCGGAAGCTCTCCGCTCCGGCGGCGTGTCCGGCCGATCTGGGAAGAGCGCGTTTTTTGGCCCAACGGCCGTTGCCGTCCATAATGATGGCGATATGGCGGGGGAGTTTTTTTGCAAACTCCTCCGCCAGCTTTTCGGTTTGTATTCCGCTCATATGGAGAACAGCTCTTTCTCCTTGACTTCCGTCAGCTTATCCACCGCCTTGATGTTATCGTCGGTGAGCTTCTGAAGTTCTTTCTCCAGATCCTTCTGATCGTCCTCCGTGATCTCGCCGGCCTTCTGCTGCTTCTTGATCTTGTCCATCGCGTCGCGGCGGATGTTGCGGACGGCGACCTTGGCGTCCTCGCCGTACTTGCGAACCTGCTTGGCGAGCTCCTTACGGCGCTCCTCGGTCAGCTGCGGGAAGACAAGGCGGATGACGCGGCCGTCATTCTGGGGGTTGATGCCGAGCTCCGAGGTCTGGATCGCCTTCTCGATGAGCTTCAGCGCAGAGCCGTCCCACGG
Source organism: Oscillospiraceae bacterium (assembly GCA_051867595.1). GTDB lineage: Bacteria > Bacillota > Clostridia > Oscillospirales > Oscillospiraceae > CAJOIG01. Next base: position 66,014 of record JBJDYS010000073.1, on the reverse strand, counting down.
CGTGATCAGCAGCGTCCGTGCGTCGGGTGTGGAGATGGACGCCACCTGGTTGATCGGGGTGGGCGTGCCGTAGTAGTCGATGGAAATGCCGTTCAGAACGGCGGCGTTGGCCCGTCCGGCGCGGACGGAGTCAAACTGGCTGGTCAGGAAGTCCTGAGCCTTCTTCATTTTTCCTTCAAATTCTTTCAATTCCGACATCGTTTATATCCTCCTGAATGACTAATTTTCTATTCGTTTTTAAGGGGGGTATCCCGTCAGCTCACGATGGTGCCGATGCGCTCGCCGCCGATGACGCGGGCGATATTCTCCGGCGGATCCAGCGCGAAGATCATCGTGGGGATCGCGTTATCCCGCAGCAGGCAGGCCGCCGTGGAGTCGATCACGTTCAGATGCTCCTCCAGAATGCGGTCGTAGGTCATCGTATCAAGACGCTTCGCCGTGGGATCGGTCTTGGGGTCGGCGGTATAGACGCCGTCGATATTCTTCGCCATGAGCAGAATATCCGCGCCGATCTCCGCCGCCTTGAGCGCCGCGGCGGAATCCGTGGAGAAATAGGGGTTGCCGCTGCCGCCGCCGAAGAGGACTACCCGGCCCTTTTCGAGGTGGTGCATCGCCCGGCCGTAGCTGTATGATTCCGCGACGCGGGGCATATCGACATTCGTCATGACGCGGGCCGGAACGCCTGCCTGCTCCAGCACCTCCGCCACCGCGAGGCTGTTCATCACCGTCGCGAGCATACCCATCTGGTCGGCACGGGAACGCTCCATGCGTCCGCCGCCGTCCTTGGCTCCGCGCCAGTAGTTTCCGCCGCCGGTGACAATGCCGATCTGCACGCCCTTTTCCACGCAGGTGCGGATGTTGGCGCAAAGGGTTTTTAAAACATTAAAATCCAGACCGCGTCCGGCTTCACCGCCCAGCGCCTCGCCGCTTATCTTCAGCAGTACGCGCTTATAGGCGGGGGTATCCATTCCCATGGCAAACACTCCCCTTTTGTTTCGCTTTCTTTATTGTATGGCGGAATAGTTACATTTTCAACCACATAACAATCCCACGGGGAAAATTTTATCACAGCTTCGCTCCGATTTCAACCGCGTTCGCAATTCCGTCATGCTACCATCAAAACATGAAGACCGTTTATTTGGATGAGCTGTTTCTTCTGAATCTCGTCATCGACTACTTCCTCCTGCTCGCCACGGCGAAAATCTGCGCTCTCCCCTTCCGCCGCGGACGCTTTGCCGCCAGCGCCGCGCTGGGAAGCGCCTGGTGCTGCGCCTCGCTTCTGCCGGGGCTTTCGTTTTTTCAGGCCCCGCTCCTGCATCCCGTTCTCGCCCTCGGCATGACGCTCGTGGCCTTTGGAGGCGAACGACGGCTGTGGCGGTGCTGTCTCGCGTTTCTGGGTGTATCCGCCCTGTTCGGCGGCGCCGTATGGGCAGCCGGCCTGTACCGGGGCATCCTCTCCCGCGGTACGCTTATACATATCGATATGCGCGTGCTGCTGCTCTCGTTTGCCCTGTGCTGGGCGCTTGTCAGCCTCGTCTTTCGCCGCAGCGCCGCCGAGGCGGAACGCGTCATTTACGACGTCACCGTGACGCGAAACGGACACTCCGCTTCGCTTCGCGCTCTGGCCGATACCGGAAACGGCCTCCATGACCCGCTCTCCGGCTGCTCCGTGCTCATCGTCGAAGCCGCCTCCCTCGCCCCGCTTTTTCCCGGCGGCGACGCGCAGTATCTTTCGCTCCCGCCGCCCGACGCCATGCTGCATATCCCCGGTATGCGCCTGATCCCCTGCGCGGACATCAGCGGAAAAAACCGACTTCTTCTCGCCTTCCGTCCGGATTCGGTCTCCGTGGACGGCGCGGAACGCCGCGATCTCATCGTCGCGGTCGCCCCCGCTCCGCTCGACGGAAACGGCAGCTATACCGCCATTTTATGAAAGGAGAACCCCATGACACAGCTTCAGCTTTTACTGATCCAGCTCCGTCTGCTGCTGGCCCGTTCGCCGCGGCTTTTTTATATCGGCGGCAGCGATACGCTTCCTCCGCCGCTCGAAAAGGACGAGGAGGAGGCCGCCATCACCGCCTTCGCAAACGGCGATCATGCCGCCCGGCAGACGCTGATCGAGCACAACCTGCGGCTCGTCGTCTATATCGCACGGCGGTTTGAAAATACCGGCGTCAACATCGAGGATCTCATCTCCATCGGCACCATCGGCCTCATAAAGGCCATCGGGACATTCAACCCGGAGAAGAACATCAAGCTCGCCACCTACGCCTCCCGGTGCATCGAGAACGAGATCCTCATGTTTCTGCGGAAAAAGAGCGCACGCCGCACCGAGGTATCCATTGACGAACCGCTGAACACCGACTGGGACGGAAACGAGCTTCTGCTCTCGGACGTCCTCGGAACGGACGGCGACGAGGTCATCAAGCCCCTCGAGGACGATGTGGAGCGCGAACTGCTCATGGACGCCGTCCGGCGGCTCGACGAGCGCGAGCGCACCATCATCCTCATGCGCTTCGGTCTCGACGGGTATGAGGAGCTGACGCAAAAGGAGGTCGCCGACCTGCTCGGCATCTCGCAAAGCTACATAAGCCGCCTCGAAAAGCGCATCATCCTGCGCCTGCGGAGAGAGCTTATCCGACAATTCTGAGAAAACCGGCCTGTGTTCACACGGGCCGGTTTTCTCTCGCCACCGGGATATATACCATTTTGAGCGGTATCATCCGCCGGTATTTTTCGCTCAGGTCGCCGTAATACTTCAGGATCAGATCCACCAGCTCCGTGCCGTTGATGCCGCGGAGGATCGGCGTATCATGCAGATATTTCTGCGCGTTTTTCGTATAATTGGACAGCGTGACAAAAAGGCCGTAGTCGCCCTCCTTCATCGCGCCCTTCAGGGACTGGATCGCGGACTCCCGTATGTCGCTGTCCTGACTTTTCACCTGCACCAGGATGCGCGGCGGCAGCTCGTCCTTATACGCCGTGATGTCGATGCCGCTGTCGCCGCCATGGGCCGAAACCGTCGTGCGGTAGCCCATCGCCCGGAGCAGGTCCGCCACAAATTCCTCGAGATCATAGCCTTTCAGGTGCTTGCTGAGCTCCTTCAGGATGAAGTCTCTCGTGGACTCGATGATGTCATCCGCCGTCGCCGCCACGCTCTCGTCCTCTTCGCTGTCATGAATGCGGCTGAAATTCTTATCGAGCGCCGCCAGAAACTCATCCGCATAGTTTTTCACCGCAAACAGGGACATGGCCGAGCCGATCTCGTACAGCGCGCCCTGCGAAAAGGCCGTTCTCGGCAGATGCTTGAGCCACTTTACACTGCGCTGATGGACGTATTCCGCCGCATCCGCGACAAAGGTATACTCGCCGGTGACGATCCCGATATTGACCATGCGGTCGCTCTTGGACGGGTAGATGATATAATCCCCCATCCTGATCTCGTGGATAAACCGATACAGCATCCCGGAGCTGGTCGGGATTGAGCCTTTCTTGGCGTCCGGGAATATCTCGATATATTTTCTCTTGAACGCTTCCCGCGTTGCCTCGATTGTACGCAAATCTCCAAAGGAATGCCAGCCGATCGCCATTTTGCGCTGATGCAAAAACAGGCTTTCGTTCCGGGCATGGATACCCCATACTCTTACTTCTTCACACGAATCCATCAGAATCTCCCCAAAATAAATATATGGAAATTCTACCACCCGGACGACAAAAAGACAATCAAACCGGCAAATTTCGATTTTTCCGCAGGCAGAAAACACTCGTTTTTCATGGGCAAAGAATTGACACCCCGGCTCAGAATCGCTACAATGAGCAAAGATAATTTTGACGGGGGTGAACGCGGATATGGACATCGGCGGCATACAGATAAACGGCCCGGCAGCGCTGGGCCCCATGGCGGGCGTGACCGACGCCGCCTTTCGTCATATCTGCCGGGAACAGGGCGCGGCGCTGACCTGCACGGAAATGGTCTCGAGCCGCGGCCTTGTCTATCAGGACGCGAAAACCCGGGAGCTTCTCTTCTGCCCGGAGGAGGATCACCCCGTCGCGGCGCAGATTTTCGGCTCCGACCCGGTCATCATGGGCGAGGCCGCCGCGATGGCCATCGAGCAGTCCCACGCGGACATCCTCGACATCAACATGGGCTGCCCCGTCGGAAAAATCGTCAAAAGCGGCGACGGCTCCGCGCTCATGAAGAACCCGGACAAGGCTTTTCACATCATCGAGGCCTGCGTCCGGCAGGCGGGTGTTCCCGTGACCATCAAGTTCCGCAAGGGCTTTGACGGCGGATGCGTGAACGCGGTCGAGTTCGGCAGGATGTGCGAGGCCGCCGGCGCGTCGGCGATCGCCGTCCACGGCCGCACACGCGTGCAGATGTACGCCGGCGTCGCGGACTGGGACATCATCCGGGACGTAAAGGCCGCGGTCAACATCCCGGTCATCGCAAACGGCGACGTATTCTCCGGCGAGGCCGCCGTGCGCCTTCTGCGCCGTACGGGCGCGGACATGGTCATGGTCGGCCGGGGCTGCTTCGGCGATCCGTGGCTTTTTGCGCGCATCAACGCCGCCGTAAACGGCGAGGCGGAACCGGAGCTTCCGCCCTTCCCCGACCGAATCGACGCGGCGGTGCGGCAATTTGAGCTCGCCTGCACGTGGAAAGACCCGCACATCGCCTGTCTCGAGGCCCGCAAGCAGTTCTGCTGGTATCTGCGCGGCATTCCCCATGCCGGGCCGTACAAGCGGGAAATCGTCAGAGTGAACGATCTCGACGACATCAAACGCATCGCCAAAACCATAAAACGGGAGCTTTCTGATTATGACAAGAGATGAAGAAGCCCGCGTGATACGGGCCGTCCTCGCCGGGGATACCGGGCGTTTCGAGGAGCTTGTTCACGCCAACGAACGGACTGTATATACCCTGTGTCTGCGAATGCTCCGGGATGAGCAGGACGCGCTGGACGCGTCGCAGGAGACCTTTGTGCGCGCCTGGCGCGGCCTTGCCCGTTTCCGGGGCGACAGCCGGTTTTCCACCTGGCTGTATCGGCTTGCCTCGCGCATCTGCCTTGATATGCTGCGCCGCCGTCCAAAGCAGCCGGAGCTTTCCCTGACCGCAGAGGACGACGAGGACTTCCCGCTGCCCGACCTTCAATCTTCGCCGCAGCAGACAACGGAGCAGAACGAGCTTCGGCAGCTCGTGACCGACGCGCTGGAGCTTCTGCCGCCCGATTTCCGCGCGGCGGTCATTCTGCGCGACGTGAACGGGCTGTCCTACGATGAGATCGGAAAAATTACCGGTCTTGAGCCCGGCACGGTCAAAAGCCGCATCTACCGGGCACGGCGGAAGCTCGCCGACATTCTGATGAAAAACCGGAACTTTTCCGGCTATGCGCCGTCTAAAAACACGGCGGACAAAACAGAGCGGAAAGGGGGTGCGGACAGATGAGTCAGGAATGTGAATATTTTGAAGAGCTGATCCTCCGGGTGCCGGACGGCGATCTGACGGACGCCGAAGCGGCCGAATTGCAGACGCATCTTCGCGCCTGCCCGGAGTGCCGCCGTCTTTTTAAGGCCCTGCGTTCCGTCAGCGGCGCGCTGTCGGATGCCTCCGCCGAACCGCCTGCCGACTTTGCCGACGGCGTCATGGAGCGCATTTTCGCGCAACCCACGCCCGCTTCGTCTCCCCGTCGGAAAAAAGCGAAGCCGAACCGGCGTTGGCGCAGTCTTTCCGTCGCCGCCTGTCTCGTCCTCATCGCCGGTGTCGCGGTGTTCGGCGCTTCCAGGCTTCGGAATGCAGGCCGCGGCTCCGATGCCGACGAGTCCGTCGTTCTCGAGCGCAGCATGGCTGCCGTGACGGAAGAATCCGCTCCGGCGGAGGCTCCCATGCCGGAACCGGCGGCTTACAGCCTCAATGATGCTCCGATGCTTGCGGATGCTTACGAAGAACCGATTGCCGGGGCGACCGAAGCAGACAGCGCCGCAGCCAACGCCGACCCTCTTGCCCCCATGCAGGTACCGGCAGGCCGCGAGGCCGAGTTCGAGGCCATCATCACCGACTCCCATGAGGAACCCAACTTCACGACCGCCTCCTGGGATGTGATCGCGTATGTGGAATACAAGGGCATTGTCTATGAGTTTCTGACCGATGCCGAGGGTCAGTCCCTGCTCTGGCGCGACGCCGCCGAGGGCGTCTACCCCATCGTCTCCCCGCAAAATGCCGAAGCGCTCCTTGCGATTTTTGAATAATAAGCACCAGACCGGCTGTCTGAGCGGACAGCCGGTCTATTTTTCGAGAAAAAACGCAAATTTTTTCCCAAAAAAGAAAAAAACTCTTGCTTTGAGTGAAAAAAACAAATATAATACTTTTTGTAACCAATTTGTTACCAAAAGAGAGGAACCCCTATTATGAAGATATCGCTCCGGCTTCTTTCCCTGTTTCTGGCGGTGCTGATCTGTCTGGCGCTGCTGCCGGTTGGTATATTGGCAAACGAGGAGTCTGCGGAGGAAATCAGCGTTTTCGCATCGAAAACATCCGCCGTATCGGGAACCGCTACTCCCTCCGACGCCACCCCAACACCCACGCCGACGTCCTCCGGCAACGTCTCCCCCACCGATGCGAATTCGACGCCGGGCTGGCACAAATATAACGGTGAGTGGTACTATTATGATGCAAACGGCAAGCTTCTGAAAAACCAGTGGCTGCAATATAAAGGTTATTGGTACTGGCTCAAGGCCGACGGCGTGATGGCCGCAAGCGAGTGGCTGAACCGCAACGGAAACTGGTATTTGTTTAAATCCAACGGCGTCATGGCGGAGGCTGAAAAGCTCACTGTCGGCGGTTCGGAGTATATCTTTAACACCTCCGGCCAGATGGTGACCGGCTGGGCGGCGTTTGGCGGAAACTGGTACTGTGCGGACTCCTCCGGCGCGCTGATGAAAAACGCCTGGGCAAAGTCCGGTGGTTATTGGTACTGGCTCAATGCCGATGGCGTGATGGCCAAGAGCCAATGGCTGAACCACAACGGAAGCTGGTACTTGCTGAAGCCAAGCGGCATCATGGCCGCGAGTGAAAAGCTCACCGTCGGCTCTTCGGAGTATATCTTCGACACCTCCGGCCAGATGGTGACCGGCTGGACAGCTCCCGGCGGGATCTGGTACTTTGCTACCTCCTCCGGCGCACTGCTGAAGAACGCCTGGGCAAAGTCCGGCGGTTATTGGTACTGGCTCGACGCCGACGGCATGATGGTCGAAAGCGATTGGGTGAAACAGAACGGTTATTGGTACTATTTGAAATCCGACGGCCGCATGGCAGCGAGCGAAACGCTCACGATCAATGGCAAGGAATACACATTCAACAGCAGCGGCCGCTGGGTCAGCTGAGGAGAAGCAAAACGCCGGGACGCAAGTCCCGGCGCTTGTTTTATGCTTTTCACTTGAAATAATACACCTGCACGCCGCCCGCATCCACGGAGCTCGGCAGCCAGGCCGTGAACGCCCCCTCATTCGGGATCGCCTCATACACGGTGTCCCCGACCACAAGATAGACCGGCGAATCGACCGCCGTTTCCGGCAGTGTGCCCGTGAGCTTCTGGAAGCCTGCCAGTGTGCCGTCCACATCTTCGACGGTCACCGCACACGCCGCTGTCACCGCGCCGCTGAGAACCCCGGCTTCCCGCTCCGGCGCGGGATAAATGGCGGGATAGCTCAGAAGATACGGCAGCGTTCGCTCGGCCAGCTCCACGATGACTGTATCCGCCTCCTGCGCCCCGATCCAGTCAAGACGGTAGTTGTTCGACCGCGAAATATAGGTGCTGCCGAAGCTCTCCGCCAAATACGGATACAGACTGCGCCCGGAGGAATCACGAAACAGCAGAAGCGAGCCGTCCGCGTCCGGATTTTCCGTCGTAATCAGCATATCGTCGTAGGTGCGAAAATCGCTCGTGTAGGAAAAGGTGAAGCCCGGCTGCCAGCTGTACGAGGTTTCAAGCGCCGTCCCCGTCGGGAACAGCATGACATACAGGTCGCCCGTATGGCTCAGCTCCTCGGCAAACGGCCCGGCATACCAGTCACTCGTCCGTCCGAGCGATGCGAGGATCGTGTCCGCGCCGAGCGCCGCTCCCTTTTCCGTCCAATGGCTGTCCCATTTCCAGTAGAGCTCCTCATCCACTGCGGTAAACGCCGCGTACAGATCTGCGTAATGCACGCCCTGCTCCGCCATCGCCGCCATGAGGCGCTCCCGGTTCGAGCCTTCCTGCACCGTGACAAAATCCGGCGCATGGTCGGGATAGAGCGTGTACTTGCCGCACGGCACGGTGAATACGAAGTCGGCACCCTGTCCCTCGGCGTATTCCTGCATGAGATACAGGCTCCGGGCCGCCGCCCAGATCTCCCGGTCGCTCATCTGCGCGGAGCCGGCGATCTCCTCCGCGGCCGCACCGAAGAAGAGCCAGCCGTCCGGCCCGATCAGCACGCTGCTGTTGGCCGAGGTGTGGAACACCTTTGCGGCGATCGTATCCCACCCGGTAATGCCCTCAAGGCGTCCGAAGAAGCCCTTGCCGACATAGTCCTTCAGCTGGGTCAGATAGTCCACGTTCAAGCTTCCGTCATAGCTTTTGAGGCGGGGCATCGCGGCGGGTGCCTCGTTCGCGGCGGGTTCGCCGGGGCCTTTGACCAGAAGTCCGACCGACGGCACCAGGCAGAAGGCGAAAAAGAGGACGATAAACACGATATACCATATTTTTTTCATGATACCGCCCTCCCCTTAAAACTGCGCGTAGATGAACGGCTGGAACCCGTTCACCGCGATGTTCATGACGCACAGCACGAGAAGCGCCGCGCAGACCACATACGACACGGGCTCGCCCCATTTCCCCGTATTCCCCTTGAGCCACGGGATGATCGCCGTGCTGCCGACGATCCCGGCAAGCAAGCCGCAGGCGGAAAGCCCGGTCACGCATTTCTGGAGCAGGAACGTGACCTCCGGCACAAACCGGAAGCCGGTGAACATCGCGCCGATCATCTGCCCGGCCTGCGCCGCATTCTCGGCCCGGAAAAATACCGCGCCGAGCAGCACAACGAGCAGCGTATACACCCGAAGCAGAGCGCGTCCGCCGATGGAGCCTTTCAGCTTCGCCGTACGCAGGATGTCCACGCCCTCCAGAACGCAGAACAGACCGTTCCACAGGCCCCACAGCACATACGTCCAGGATGGGCCGTGCCACAGCCCGGTCAGCAGCCACACCACCGTCGAGGGGATCAGGATGGCGAGCTTATTGGCCTTGGGCCGGCCGTATTTCGCCGCCCAGCGCTTATACAGCCGCTGAAGCGGTTTCGACATGACCATGGGCATATAGAGATAATTCCGGAACCAGGTCGTCAGGCTGATATGCCAGCGCTTCCAATAGTCGGTCAGGTCCAGCGCCGTGTACGGATGATCGAAGTTCTCGGGAAGCTCGAACCCGAACACGCCCCCCAGGCCGAGCGCCATATCGGAATAGCCCGAAAAGTCAAAATACACCTGCAGCGCGTAGCCCACCGCACCGAGCCAGGCAAGACGTGCGTCCATGACCGTACTGCCGAAGGCGGTCTCCACGATGCCGCCGATCACGTCGGCGATCAGAAGCTTCTTCGCCATGCCGACGATGAACCGGCGCAGACCGCGGGCCGTCTTTTCCGGCGTGCAGGTGCGGTTTTCGAGCTGCGGCGCCGTGGTCTTCCAGCTCAGGATCGGGCCGGAGAGCAGGTTCGGAAACAGCGCGATATACAGCGCCGCATCCACAAAACGCCTGCTCATATTCGCAGGTTTGCGGTAGACCTCGATCACATAGCTCAGTCCCGTGAACGTGAAAAACGAGATGCCGAGCGGAAGCGCCAGCCCCACCGGCTCGATCGCCGTGCCGAGCAGCGCGTTGAGCGTCCCGATGAAGAAATCGAGATACTTATACGCCGCCAGAAGCCCGAGATCGAGGACGGCGGCCGTCGTCACGACCGCCCGGCGCACCGGCTTCTTCTGCTTGTCGATCGCGCCCAGAATCCGTCCCGCACCCCAGTTCACGAGGATGGACAGAATGAGCAGCGGCAGATGCGCGATATTGCCGAAGCAGTAAAAGATCAGGCTGAAAATCAGCAGCACGATATTTTTTGCCCGGATCCCGGGAACGACCCGGTAGATTACGAAAAGCACCGGCAAAAACGCAAATAAAAAGATCGCGCTGAAAAACAGCATCCGTTATACCCCCTCACAGAAAACGGGACCGGCTCAGCGCCGGTCCCGCTTTGCTTACATCAGCACCATTCTTTGTATTCGGTGTCGCCGGACTTCTTCGTCTCAACGGGCACATAGGAAACCACAACGCGGCGGTTGGGTTCGGTACCGGTGGAGCTGGTGGTAACCCCTTCATAGTCCTGCAGCGCCGCATGAATGACATGGCGCTCATAGGAGTTCATGGGCTCCAGTGCCATGCTGCGCTTATACTTGATGGCCTTGGCGGCCATCTTCTCCGCAAAGCGAACCAGCGCCTCCTCACGCTTGGCGCGGTAATTCTCCGCGTCCACGCTGATATGGGAGTGCTTGTCGCTTCCGCGGTTGACGGCGTAGTTCGTCAGATGCTGGATCGCATCCAGCGTCTCGCCGCGGCGGCCGATCACGGCGCCGATGCCGCTGCCGGTCAGGCTGACATCCAGACCGCCGCCCTTGCGGGGCGTGATCTCAATATCGGCCTGCACGCCCATGTGCTCAAGCAGACCGCTCAGGAACTTCTCCGTCTGCTCCGCCTGCGCCCCTTCGGCGCGGCGGGTCTTTTTCGGGGCGGCAGCTGGTACGGGCTCCGCCTTGGGCGCTTCCGCCTTGCGAGCCTCTGCCCGGGGAGCTTCCGTCTGCACGGGCTCCTCCACCGGGGCGGGCTCGTCGTCCGGGCCTTCATAGGACACGCTCACGACGGCGTCCGTCGCGCCTATGCCCAAAAAGCCGCTCTTGCCGCGCTCGACAATCTCCACCGAGATGTCCTCACGCTCAAGACCCAGCTCTGCGAGCGCATTGGCGATCGCATCATCCGTGGTCTTGCCGCGAAATTCTTTTGTTTTCAGCATAGTACAGCCTCCGTTATTCCTCGCTGTCCTCAGCGGGGTCATCCTCCGCCTCGTCAGCATCTTCCTCCGCCGCCGGCTCGTCCCCGAGCTCCTCCGCGGCTTCCTCGGAATCGGTCTGCGCGTCCTCCGCCTCGTCCTCGTCCTCATCCTCATCCGCTTCCGCGTCCGTGGCCTCGGCATCGGCGCTCATATCGTTTTCAAAGTCCTCCGCTTCGACCCCGGCGGTATCCTCCAGAACCTCGTCAGCGACAGGCTCTTCGACCGACTCCGCCTCATAGGTCTCGCTCTCCTCCGCGGCGGCGAGGGTCTTTTCCTCGGCCTCCTCGGGATTCGTATAGCGGTCGGGCACGTAGGCGCGGCCACGGGCATAGCGGCGGTTGCCGACCTGGGAGGCCGGGATCTCGTCCACGATACCCAGCGCGGCGCGCTTCTTTGCCTTCTCGGCGCGCTGCTCGGCAGCCTTTCGCTCCGCCTCTTTCTGGGCGGCGGCGGCGCGCTTATTCTTCTTGGAGGTGTTTTTGTTCTCCACCGAGAGGCCCTCGGCCCTCAGGCGCTCGGTCTCCTCGCGCTTGGCCTCCAGCTCCGCAGCGCGGGCCTTCTCCCGCTCAATGCGGTCGGCATCCTCGATATCGAGCTGCTTATTGAACACCTTGTTCAGGATCACGTCCTGAATGATGGAAAACAGGCTCTGCGCGATCCAGTAAATACCCATGACGCCGGGCATGGTGAAGCAGATCCACAGGGAGATCAGCGGCATGGTGATGGACATGGTCTTCATCTGCTGCTGCTGATCCTTCGTCTGCGGGTTCGACGCATTCGAGATGACCATGGACAAATAGCTCAGCCCCGCGGACACGATGGGAATCAGGAACAGGCCGATATTGGCCCAGTTGAAAGCATCCCAGTTCCAGAACGCGATGTTCGGAGTGGAACCGAGGTCAAGGCCCAGAAACTTATAGGACAGGGGCTGCAGCTTGTCCGAGAGAGCCGCGAAGTCACTGAAATGCTCGGTGATGAACTTCGACTGGAAAATCTGCGCGTAAACCTGCTGACGGGAAGTTAGCGCCTCGGTGGAAAAACCGAGCTCAAGCAGCTTCTGATAGATCGCGCCGCCCTCCGCCAAGAGTTCGGAGGCCACGCCCATCGTCGTCGTCAGCGGGAAACGGATCGCACGATACAGCGCAATCAGGATCGGGAACGGAATCAGCGACCAGATGCAGCCGGACATCGGGTTGACGCCCTCTTCTTTGTAGAGCTTGTTCAGCTCCTGCTGGTAGCGCTGCTGGTCGTTGCCGAATTTCTTTTCCAGCTCCTTGAGCCGGGGGGTCATGCGAGAGGTACGCATCATGCTCTTCTTGCTCTTGAGCTGGAAGGGCAGCATGATGAGCTTCACCACAAGGGCGAACAGGATGACCGCGACGCCGTAGTTGCTTGTCCAGTTATAGAGCAGCAGCAGCAGGCGGCCAAAAAGTTTTCCGATAGCTTCAAACATATTGAATTATTCTCCTGTTGACGGTTTTACGGTACGGGATCGTAAAAATCGTGCTCCCCACGATGAAAAGGGTGGCACCGGCAGAAACGCTTGAGCGCAAGCCAGCCTCCCTTTGCCGCGCCGTACCGCTCGATGGCGATCAGCGCGTATTCGCTGCAGGTGGGGATGAACCGGCAGCTCGGCGGCGTCATGGGGGATATATACTTTCTGTAAAAACGCACAATAGCCAGCAGCAGTTGCTTCACAGCACCGCCCCCAGCTCCTGACACGCGGACACGAATTCGGTCTCCAAACGCTTATAAGTGACTTCCGCAGCCCGGGTACGGGCAACGACCACCATGTCATAGCCCGGCCGGAGGCCGGACTCATGCAGGCGGTATATCTCCTTCAGGCGGCGGCGTACACGATTGCGCGTATGCGCTTTGCCCACCTTGGCCGTCACCGTGAAGCCCAGGCGCGTTCTCTCCAGCCGGTTCGGGCGCACATACACCACGAGACAGGATCGGACAGCGCTTGTTCCCCTGCGGTAGACGCGGCGGAAGTCATTGTTTGTCTTTAACGAGGAAGTATATTCCACGGCACAACGCGCCGTATGGCCCGGGCTTAGTAGCTCAGAACCTTGCGGCCCTTGCGGCGGCGAGCAGAGAGAACCTTGCGGCCGTTGCGGGTGGACATACGCTTACGGAAACCGTGCTCCTTCTGAGCGTGGAGCTTCTTGGGCTGATAGGTACGCTTCATGGGGTGAATCTTCCTTTCTTTTCATATTACTCAACAGCGGCATCATGCGCCGCAGTAGTTGGCAAGTAACTTAGGTATTATATAGAATTTTAAGTTTTCTGTCAACCGGAATTTTGCTTCTTTTTCGCTCCCGCCCCCCGTCCCGGCGAACCGCGGCCGTTTGACATCGCAGCACCGGCGGGGTAAAATATCGTCAGCTCCGGTACGGCCGGCAAGGAGGACACCGAAACATGACGGAAGTTGTTGCTGCACTCATCTGGGACGGAGACCGTTTTCTGGCCTGCCAGCGTCCCGCACACAAGGCCCGCGGACTTTTGTGGGAATTTGTCGGCGGAAAGGTCGAGCCCGGCGAGACAAAACAGGCCGCGCTCATCCGCGAATGCCGGGAGGAACTCGGCATCGAGCTTGCGCCCGGAAATATTTTTATGGATGTGAGCCACGAATATCCCGACCTGACCGTTCACCTGACCCTGTTCAACGCCGCCATCGCCGATGGCGAGCCGCAGAAGTTCGAGCATAACGACCTGCGCTGGATCACCGTCGGGGAGATCGGCGATTACGATTTCTGTCCGGCGGATGAGGCAATCCTCGATGCCATCCGCCGCCGCAAGGCCATGGAAACCGACGTCCGGACGGCGCTTTTTGCGCGGCAGGAGGTGCCCTATCAGGCTTTCACCGCCAGGCTCATCCCGAACATCGACCCGGCCCGCATCATCGGCGTACGCGCGCCGGCCCTCCGGCAGCTCGCGAAGGAGTTTGCCAAGACCCCGGACGCCATGGAGTACACGACGCTTCTGCCCCACCGCTATCTCGAGGAGGATCATCTCCACGCTGCGCTCATCGGAAACCTCCGCGACTATGACGCGCTGATTGCCGCGCTCGATGAATTTCTGCCCTATGTGGACAACTGGGCCGTCTGCGACAGCATGAGCCCCCGGCTCTTCAAAACGCATCCTGCGTCCCTGCCGGACGACATCCGACGCTGGCTGGGAAGCGCTCACCTATACACCGTGCGGTTCGGCATCGGCACGCTCATGAGCCACTATCTGGACGGGCATTTCCGCCCGGAATATGCGGAGTGGGTCGCCGCCGTCCGCAGCGGGGAATACTACCTGGACATGATGGTCGCCTGGTATTTCGCCACGGCGCTTGCCAAGCAGTACGACGCGGTCATCCCCTATCTCACAGAAAACCGCCTGCCCCGCTGGACGCACAACAAGACCATCCAGAAAGCCATCGAGAGCCGTCGCATCACCGACGAGCAGAAAGCCTTTCTTCGCACCCTGCGCCGAAAGGACGGAAAGGCCTGAAGCTCAGTCCTTGTCCTCGATTTCCGGGCTGCAGGTCAGGTGGATCCCCAGCTTGCGGAACACGTTCTCGTCCACGGAGGACATAAGCACCGTGGAATGCGCCTGCGCGCCGCGCAGCGCGGGAAGCTGCTCCATCGCGCGGAAGGCGCCCTCGTTCACCGAGGCGCTGACGGACAGCGCGATCAGGGTCTCATCCGTATGCAGACGGGGATTGCGTCCGCCCAGATACTTTGTTTTAAGCGTCTGAATCGGCTCAATGGCCGTGGATTCCACGAGATCGACCTCCTGCGGGATGTCCGCCGCCAGCTTCAGCGCGTTCATGAGCGCAGCCGAGGCCGGGCCCAGCAGATCGGTCGTCCGTCCGGTGACGATCCGGCCGTCGGGCAGCTCCAGCGCCATCGCGGCCTTGCCCGTCAGCTCGGCCTTCTGCATGGCTCGTCCCACCACGGCGCGGTCCGTGACCTTGCAGCCGACCTTTTTCATCAGCAGCTCCTGCTTATAGAGCTCTTCCTTCGGCGCGTTGCCGCGCTTGACTGCGGCCGCCGTCTGGAAGTAGCGCCGGATGATCTCCTGTTTGGCCGCCGCGCAGCACACCTCGTCGTCGGAGATGGCATATCCTACCATGTTGACGCCCATGTCCGTCGGGGACTTATAGGGACATTCGCCGAGGATGGATTCAAAGATCGCCCGCAGAACCGGGAAAATCTCCACATCGCGGTTGTAGTTCACCGTCGTCTTTTCGTACGCTTCCATATGAAAGGGGTCGATCATGTTGACGTCGTCGAGATCCGCCGTCGCCGCCTCATAGGCGAGGTTCACGGGATGCTGCAAAGGCAGATTCCAGACCGGGAAGGTCTCAAACTTCGCGTAGCCCGCCTTGATGCCGCGCTTGTTCTCATGGTAGAGCTGGCTCAGGCAGGTCGCCATCTTGCCGCTGCCGGGGCCGGGCGCGGTGACCACGACGAGATCGCGGGTCGTCTCGACATATTCGTTTTTGCCGTAGCCCTCGTCGCTGACGATCAGGGCAATGTTCGAGGGGTAACCCTCGATATTGTAATGGTAATAGGCGCGGATGCCCATGGCATCGAGCTTCTGACGGAATTTCACCGCCGCAGGCTGCCCCGTGAATTTCGTGATGACAACGCTGCTGACATAGAAGCCGCGCTTCTCAAAGACATCCTTCAGGCGCAGCACATCGGCCTCATAGGTGATACCGAGGTCACCGCGCATCTTCTGCTGCTCGATGGCCTCGGCGCTGATTACGATGACCATCTCCGCCCGATCCTTGAGCTGTTCAAGCATCCGCAGCTTGTTGTCCGGCGCAAAGCCCGGCAGCACACGGGACGCGTGATTGTCGTCATAGAGCTTTCCGCCGAATTCCAGATACAGCTTACCGAACTGGCCGACACGCTCCATAATGTGCTCCGACTGGAGCTTCAAATACTTTTCCGAATCAAAACCGAGCTTCATTCTTTTCCCCGCCTCTCTTTTTTCATAACGGAGTCATTTTACACGAATTTACAGCCTTTGACAACAAACAAATCGTAACAGCCGCACCGCGCCGAAGCGCCGTGCGGTACGTCACGCCGAGTTCAAACAGATAGAATGCACAAATCCAGCCCTCTCCGGACGGCCATTTTTGGTTTAACGGAGCGTGGGCTTTTGTTGACTTTAGCGCTTTAGTATGCTAATATAGTGCAGTAGTCTTTTACCCGGAGGTATGTCATGGCTCTCAAACGCTCGGAGCAGACCGATCAGTTCTTCCGCTCCCTCCTGTCCCTGCAAAGCATCGACGAGTGCTATCAGTATTTTGAAGACGTGTGCACCGTCAAAGAGGTGATGACCATCGCCCAGCGTCTGGAGGTCGCCCGTATGCTGAGCGGCGGTATGTCCTATCAGCAGACCATCGCGCAGACCGGCGCAAGCTCCGCCACCATCAGCCGCGTCAAGCGCTGCCTGGATTACGGTGACGGCGGCTATGCCATGATCCTAAGCCGGCTGGCGGAATCGGAGGAAACAAAATGAACATCCCGCTGAACCGTTCCGAGCAGGTCTCCCTGGCCCTGCGGAATCTTTACACCTCCTACGGCTATCGCCCATACAAGGTCGGAAAGTTCGAGGAGTACGACCTCTATGCCCAGAACCGCAGCTTCCTCGCCGGGGATCATATTCTCACCTTCAGCGACACGGACGGACGTCTCATGGCGCTCAAGCCGGACGTCACCCTGTCGATCATCAAAAACACCCGCGACGACAACCGCCTCCGCAAGCTGTGGTACACCGAGAACGTCTACCGCGTGCCGCGCAACGCTTACGGTTTTCAGGAGATCGTGCAGACCGGCCTGGAATGTATCGGCCCGATCGACCTGTACGCCACGGCCGAGGTCGTCATGCTGGCCGCCGAGAGCCTCAAAACGCTTGAGCGCGACTATGTTTTGGATCTGTCCCACATCGGCATTCTGACCGGCGTTCTGGACGACGCCGGCGCCGCACCCGATCTGGCTGCGAGGATCATCGCCGCCGTGGGCGGGAAAAACCTGCACACGCTGCGCGCCGCCTGTGCCGACGGCGGTCTGACCGCCGGGACAACAGAGCTGCTTGAAACGCTCTGCCATGTGGGCGGCGGCGCGAAGGAAACACTCCGGGAGCTGCTCGCACTCCCCCTTCCCGCTCCGGCAATGGCTGCGGCGGAGGAGCTTCGCGATCTCTGCACCGTCCTCGACGTGTTCGGCGACTACCACATCAACCTCGATCTCTCCGTCACGAACGACACCGATTATTATAACGGCGTCATCTTCCGCGGTTTCGTGGACGGCGTTGCCTCCGGCGTGCTGTCCGGCGGACGGTATGACCGCCTTGTAAACCGCATGGGCAAGACCGGCGGTGCGGTCGGCTTCGCCGTGTATGTCAGCGAGCTGGAGCGGCTTCTGTCCGAGAAGGCGGAATACGATGTTGACACGCTGCTCGTCTATGAGCCCGGCGACGATCCCGCCTCCATCGCAAGGGCCATCCGGGCCATCGCGGCCTCCGGCCGCACCGTCCGCGCACAGTCCCGCGGCAAAACCGCCGTGACCTATCGCCGGGCGGAGGATCTGAACGGCAGGGAGGTAATCCTGTGAATATGCTGAATATCGCTCTGCCCAAGGGCCGTTTGGGCGAGAAGGTCTATGATCTGTTCGCCGAGGCCGGTTACGAATGCCCCGCGCTGAAGGAGCCGAACCGGAAGCTGATCTTCGAGAACGAAGCCGCCGGCGTGCGCTATTTCTGGGCAAAGCCCTCGGATGTCGCGATCTATGTCGAGCGCGGCGCGGCCGACATCGGCGTGGCCGGTAAGGACATCCTGCTGGAGTACTCGCCGGATGTTTACGAGCTGCTCGACCTCAACATGGGCAAGTGCCGTATGTGCGTGGCAGGCCCTGCCGACTTCCACGACGACCCCGCGCACACGCTGCGCGTCGCCACTAAATTCCCCAATATCGCCAAAAGCTATTACGGCGCGCAGAGCCGCCCGATCGACATCATCAAGCTGAACGGCTCCATCGAGCTGGCCCCGATCGTGGGTCTGTCGGACGTGATCGTCGATATCGTCGAGACCGGCAAAACGCTCGAGGAAAACGGCCTTGCGCCGCTGCAGGAAATCGTGCCCATCAGTGCGCGCCTGATCGCCAACAAAGCCCGTTTCAAGTTCCGGAGCCAGGAAATCAACGTCCTCTGCGCCCGGATGACCGAGCTTCTGCGGCAGAAAGGATGAGGGAGAGCCATGATGAAAATATACCGCTATAACGAGGTTCCGCTGTCCTCCCTGCTCATCCGCGGCGTGGAAAAAAGCGGCGTGACCGACACCGTGCGCGGCATCCTCGCCGATGTCGAGGCCCGTGGCGACGCGGCGCTTTATGAATACTCTCAGAAGTTTGACGGCGCGTCGCTCTCCTCGCTGGAGGTTCCGGCGCAGGAGATCCAGGCCGCTTACGACGCCATGGATCCGGCGTTTCTCCGCGTTCTGGAGACGGCCGCGGAAAACATCCGCGAGTTCCACCGCCATGAGCGGCGCGACGGTTTCCGCATCGAGCGCCCGGACGGCACCTATCTCGGCATGAAGATCACGCCCATCGAGAACGTGGGCCTCTGCATCCCCGGCCGCACGGCGGCCTATCCCTCCTCCGTGCTGATGACCGCCATCCCGGCTAAGCTCGCCGGATGCCGCCAGCTCGTCATGGTGTCCCCTCCCGGCCCGGACGGCAGGCAGCCGCAGGCCATCCTCGCCGCCGCGAAGATTGCGGGCGTTGACCGCATCTTCCGCATCGGCGGCGCGCAGGCCGTGGCCGCGCTCGCTTACGGCACCGAATCCGTGCCGAAGGTCGATAAGATCGTCGGCCCCGGCAGCGCCTTTGTCGCCGAGGCGAAACGGCAGGTGTTCGGCCTTGTGGACATTGACATGATCGCCGGGCCGAGCGAGATCCTCGTCGTGGCAGACGGAACCTGTGACCCCGTCTATGTCGCGGCCGACCTTCTCAGCCAGGCGGAGCATGACGTTCTCGCGAGCGCCGTGCTCATCACCGACAGCGCCGCTCTCGCCGAGGCAGTGCAAGCCGAGGTCGAGCGGCAGCTTGCGCTTTTGCCCCGCGAGGACATCGCCCGTGCCTCCATCGAGAATAACGGCAAGATCATCCTGACCGACGATCTTCTCACCGCCGTCGAGGCCGCCAATGAGCTGGCCCCCGAGCACCTCGAGATCTGCGTGGACGATCCCGCGCCGTATCTTGAAAAGGTTCGCAACGCCGGTTCCGTGTTTCTAGGCAAATACTGTCCGGAGGCGCTCGGGGATTATCTCGCCGGCCCGAACCACACGCTTCCCACCGCCGGTGCGGCGCGGTTTTCAAGCCCGCTCGGTGTGGATGACTTTGTCAAAAAGACGCAGTACACCTATTTTACGCCCGAGGCGCTCGGCAGCGTCGCCGGTGACATCGCCCTGTTCGCCCGTCAGGAGGGGCTGGAGGCCCATGCCCGCTCCGCGCTCGTGCGTAAGGATAAGGAGGTCGTGAAATGAGCCGGTTTCTGAGCCAAAAACACGCCGCTCTCACCCCCTATACCCCCGGCGAACAGCCGCGGGATATGCAGTACACCAAGCTCAACACCAACGAATCCCCGTTTGCCCCGTCGGACGCTGTCCGCGCCGCCGTCGCCGCCGAGAGCGAACGCCTTCAGCTCTACTGCGACCCCGAATGCACTGCGCTGAGGGAAAAGGCCGCCGCCCTCTATGGCGTGAAGCCCGAAAACATCCTGCCGGTGAACGGCTCGGACGAGATCCTGTATTTCGCCTTCCTCGCCTTCGGCGACGAGGAACACCCGATCGCCTTTCCCGATATCAGCTACGGCTTCTATCCCGTCTACGCGGAGATGAACCACATCCCAGCCCATATCATCCCGCTCAAAGAGGATTTCTCGCTCGACCCGAACGATTACATCGGACTGAACGAGACCATCATCATCGCGAACCCGAACGCTCCGACAGGCCGCACGATCTCCGTCGCGGACATTGAGCGCATCGTGCAGTCGAATCCGAACAACGTCGTCATCATCGACGAGGCGTATGTCGATTTCGGCGGCGAGAGCTGCGTGCCGCTGATCGAAACATACGACAATCTGCTTGTCACGCAGACCTTTTCCAAGTCCCGCTCGCTGGCCGGCGCCCGTCTCGGCTTCGGCATCGGCCCGGCGGCGCTGATCCGCGACCTGAACACCATCAAATACTCCACGAACCCCTATAACGTCAACCGCATGACGCAGGCTGCGGGCTGCGCCGCCATCGACGACAACGACTACTACCTGAAAAACGCGCAGACCATCATGGAAAACCGCGCCTATACAACCGCAGAACTCGAAAAGCTCGGCTTTGAGGTTCTGCCGTCGAAGGCGAATTTCCTCTTTGCCCGCCGTCCGGATATATCCGGCTTTGACCTTTACGCCGGTCTCAAGGCTCGCGGCGTCCTCGTGCGGCATTTTGCCAAGGATCGCATCGCGGACTTTGTCCGCATCACCATCGGCACGCGTGCCCAAATGGATATTCTGCTCGACAGCATCCGCGCCATTTTGAACGAAAGGGGCCTGAAATCATGAGAACCGCCGCCATTACCCGAAAGACCGCCGAGACCGACATCGCCCTCACCCTCCGGCTGGACGGCACGGGCCGCTCAGACATCGACACCGGCGTGGGCTTTCTCGACCATATGCTGACACTTTTCGCCCGTCACGGGCGTTTTGACCTCACCGTCACCTGCCGCGGTGACGCGCAGGTCGATGACCACCACAGCACGGAGGATATCGCCATCGCGCTGGGCGAGGCGTTCCGGGAGGCGCTCGGCGACAAGCGCGGCATCACGCGCTACGGCAGTATGCTGCTGCCCATGGACGAGGCGCTCGTCCTCGTCGCCGCCGACATCTCCGGGCGCGGTCTTCTGCGCTATAGCCTCGAGCTTCCCGCACAAAAGGTCGGCACCTTTGACACGGAGCTTGTGGAGGAATTTTTCATGGCCTTTGCCCGCACCGCCGGCATCACGCTCCATCTGCGCGAGCTTGACGGCACAAACACCCACCACATCATCGAGGCCGCGTTCAAGGGCTTCGGCCGGGCCATGCGCCAGGCCGTCTCCATCGACGCTGCGGCGGCCGATGAGATTCCGTCCACCAAGGGAGTGCTGTGATATGATCGCGATCATCGACTACGGCGTGGGGAATCTCTTCTCCCTCAAAAGCTCCATCTCCATGATCGGCGCGGACGCGGTCGTGACCGGGGACGCGGACATTCTCCGCTCCGCCGACCGGCTGATCCTGCCCGGCGTCGGTGCGTTCGGGGACGCGGCGGACAAACTGCGCGCCACCGGCCTTGACGCCGTCGTGCGGGCCGAGGCCAAAACGGGCAAGCCCATCCTCGGCATCTGTCTCGGTATGCAGCTCCTGTTTGATCGCAGCTATGAGTTCGGCTGTCACGACGGCCTCGGCCTCATCCCGGGCGAGGTCGTGGATATGACGCCGGACATCCCCGCCGACCTCAAAGTGCCGCATATCGGCTGGAACGCCCTGCATCTCACAAAGCCCGATCATCCGCTCTGGAAATACATCCGCCCGGACGACTGCGTGTACTTCGTCCACAGCTTCTACGCGACGAAATGCGGCGACGCCGTGCTGGCCACCGCCGAATACGGCCGGGAGCTGACCGCCGCCGTGGCTCGCGAAAACGTCATGGGCTGTCAGTTCCACCCCGAGAAGAGCGGGCCGGTCGGTCTGAACATTCTCCGGGCGTTCTGCGAAATGAGGTGAGCCGCGCCATGTACATTTTACCTGCCATTGATCTCTATGACGGCAAAGCCGTGCGCCTGTATAAGGGCGACTACGCGCAGATGACCGTATACAGTGACGATCCCCTCTCCGTGGCAACGGACTTCGCCGCTGCGGGCGCGGAGTACATCCACATGGTCGATCTCGCCGGCGCCCGCGACGGCGGCACGCCGAATTTCGACGTCGTCGCCTCCGTCGCCGCGAATACGCCGCTCAAGGTCGAGATCGGCGGCGGCATCCGCTCCGAGGACGCCATCCGCCGCTATATCGACGCGGGCGTCGAGCGCGTCATCCTCGGCACTGCCGCCATCACGGACTGGGACTTTTTCTGCGGCATGGCGCAAAAATACCCCGGCCGCATCGCCGCCGGCGTGGACTGCCGCGACGGGTATGTCGCCATCAAGGGCTGGCTTGAGACCAGCGCCGTCACCTGCACGGAGTTCTGCTCCCGTCTCGAAAGCGCCGGCGTAAGCACCGTCATCTGTACGGACATCTCAAAGGATGGCGCGATGAGCGGCACGAACCGCACGCTGTACCGCGAGCTGAACGACACATTCCCCAGCCTGAACATCATCGCCTCCGGCGGCGTGTCGAGCCTGGCGGACATCTCCGCGCTGCGCGGCATGGGTATGCACGGAGCCATCGTGGGCAAGGCGTATTACATCGGCGCCATTGACCTGCAGAAAGCGATGGAGGTGGCAAAATGATTACAAAACGCATTATCCCCTGCCTCGACGTCAAGGACGGACGCGTGGTCAAGGGCGTCAATTTTCTCGGCCTTGCCGATGTGTCCAATCCCGTGAAGCTCGCGGAATACTATTCCCGCTGCGGCGCGGACGAGCTGGTGTTCTACGACATCACCGCCTCCGCCGAGGGGCGTGCGCTCTTCACGGACATTCTCCGCGAGGTCGCCTCCACGATCTTCATACCGCTGACCGTCGGCGGCGGCATCAATTCCGTTGACGACTTCGACCGCGTGCTCAAATGCGGCGCGGACAAGGTCAGCGTAAACTCCGGCGCCATCAAAAATCCGCAGCTCATCTATGACGCCGCGAAACGCTACGGCAGCCAGTGCGTCGTTCTCTCCGTGGACGCCAGGCGCGTGGACGGCCAGTTCCGCGTCTTTGCCAAGGGCGGACGCGAGGACACCGGCATGGACGCCATCGAATGGATTCGACGCGGCGTAGACCTCGGCGCGGGGGAGCTTGTGCTGAACTCCATCGACACGGACGGCGTCAAGCAGGGCTTCGACCTCGAAATGCTGGACGCGGTCTGCCGGGCTGTGAGCATCCCCGTCATCGCCTCCGGCGGTGCGGGTAGCATCGACCACTTCATCGAGCTGTTCCACGCGCTTCCCAAGGTGGACGCCGGTCTTGCCGCCTCGATCTTCCACTTCGGCGAGGTAGCCATTGACGACCTCAAGGCCCGGCTCGCCGAGAACAACATTCTGGTTAGGAGATAAGCTATGTTTGACATGGACACCCTCAAATTCGACGAAAAAGGCCTGATCCCCGCCGTGGTGGTGGATTCCGCCAGCAAGAAGGTGCTGACCGTGGCCTATATGAATAAGGAGAGCCTTGCCATCTCCATAGAAAAGGGCCTCACCTGCTTCTGGAGCCGCAGCCGTCAGGAGCTTTGGCTCAAGGGCGATACCAGCGGCAACTACCAGCACATCGTCTCCATCACCGCCGACTGCGACCGCGACGCGCTGGTCGTGGAGGTCGTAAAGGACGGCCCGGCCTGCCACCTCGGCACGGACTCCTGCTTTAACGAGGTCATCTACACCGGTGAGACCGCGCCCGCGTTCCAGTACGAGTCCCTGATGCAGATGCTCGTCGGGCGCAAGGAGAATCCGCCAGAAGGCTCCTATACCTCCTATCTCTTCGAGAAGGGTCTCGACAAGATCCTCAAAAAAGTCGGCGAGGAGTGCACCGAGGTCATCATTTCCGCGAAGGACAACGATAAGCCCAACACGATCTATGAGCTGGCCGATCTCGCCTATCACGCGATGGTGCTGATGGTCGAAATGGGCATCGGCCTGGACGAGCTGAAGGCGGAGCTGGCTTCCCGCCACGTCATCGATCACAAGGTCAAGCAGGAAAAGATGGTATGATCCGCCAGAACCTGCACACGCACACCTGTTTCTGCGACGGAAAAAACTCGCCCATGGACATGGCGCAGGCCGCGCTGGACGCCGGTCTCACCTCGCTGGGCTTTTCCGGACACAGCGGCCTGCCCTGGGATAACGACTGGGGCATGACCGACGAAAAGGCGCCCGCCTACCGCGCCGCGGTCGCCGAGGCAAAGGCCGCCTTTGCCGGACGGCTGGAGATCTTCTGCGGCCTTGAATGGGACGCCGTCTCCGCGCCGGAAACCGCCGAAGGCTACGACTACGTCATCGGCTCCGTCCACCACATCGACATGGGCGGCGAATACCCGTCCGTGGACGACACCCCGGAGGTATCCAAAGCTGCACTTGCCGATTATTTCGGCGGCGATGCGGACGCGATGGCGGAGGCGTATTTTGCCCAGTACCTCGCCTTGGCGAAAACGCCCTTTGTGGATATCGTCGGGCATTTCGATCTTCTGACCAAATACGACGAGAAGTATGCATTCTTTGACGAGGCTTCGCCGCGCTACCTCGACGCCGCCATGGCGGGCATGGAGGCGCTTTTGAAGGCCGACAAGCTTTTCGAGGTGAACACCGGAGCCATGGGCCGCGGCTGGCGCACAGCGCCCTATCCATCACCCCGGCTTCTAGCCGAGCTGAATGCGCGGAAGGCCCGCGTGCTCATCACCTCCGACGCACACAGCGCGGACACCATCAACTATGCTTTTTCCGAGATGGAGGCGCTCCTGCGCGGGATCGGCTTCCGCGAGATCTGGGAGCTGACCGACCAGGGCTTTGTTCCCCGCCCACTCGGATAAAATGGAAAGGCGTGGCAGATGCCACGCCTTTTTTATTCTTCTGTCAGGATCGTGAGGATTTGGTTGTAGATCTTCTCCGCTTTTTTCCGGAAATTGGCTTCCATGCTCTTGCCCGACGCCTCATCCGGCACCGCAAGCCGCAGGGCAATGACCTCGCCCACGCCGTCGGACAGCCGCAGGCTCACCGAGGCGCCGCCGTCCTTCTGCACTTCCGTCACCGTCTCGATCTGACGGGCCCGCTGCATCGCTAGCACCGTGGGGGCTGTCAGGCGATCCGCCTTGGCCCGGACGGAATACGGCAGGCCCGATCCGACATAGCCGACGTTGCGCCGGCCTTTTTCCGTGATCTCATATTTCCCGTTCTCTTCCCGCACCTGCTCCGTCTGCACAAGCTCCGCCAGGCAGTCGGTATAGTCAAACCAGGTAAAGCCGCCGTCGAACAGCGCCAGATCCGAGAGGATCGTCGGATCGACCGCGCCGGGCAGCTTTTCCAGAATGTAGAGGATGAGAATTTTTATATCCAGCTTGTCGTGAATGAATCCGAAGTTATCCATAGTGCGCCTCCGTTTTTTCTATTATACTATACTTTCCGCGCATCGTACAGAAAAAAATCACATTTTGCCGCTCCGGGCATAGACTGTACTGAACGCCGGTTCGACCGGCAAAACCGTTTAAGGAGGGCAATATCATGGCGGACAGCCACGAAATCACCGAAGCGGTGTGCATTCATACCCGAAAAATATACGACAGCTGCCGCGACAAGGACTGCATGGAGGACTTGCGCGTCTATCCCACCGCCTGCTCCCAGCAATACATAGAGAGCGCGTTCAGCGTACGCCCCAGCTCAGCCACGCTTCTGTATGCCGATGTCCAGGTCGATGAAATCAGCTTCAACCGGGGCTATTACACCATCGACGTCACCTATTTCTATGAGGTCTGCGGCGTTACCTTCCCATGCGAACGCCCGGTCCGCGGTCTGTGCGTGTTCAACAAGCGCGTGATGCTCTTCGGAAGCGAAAGCTCCGCCAAGGTCTTTTCGTCCGACGGCAGCATCTTCGACCGCGCCGTGCAGCCCATCGCCGTCGCGGAATGTGTCGATCCCATCGTGCTGAACATGAAGCTCGTGGACGCCTGCACCGTCGGATTCTCCGGCGAGCCCCGGGATATCCCCAAAAAGATCCTCGCGCATTTCGGCGAAGACCTTGTCCTCTCCGACGGCGTCCGGATGCTCACCTGCACGCTCGGTCAGTTTTCCATCATCCGTCTGGAGCGCGACAGCCAGCTTGTGGTGCCGGTATACGACTACTGCCTGCCCGAGAAGGACTGCACCTCCAACGAGCCGGACGATCCCTGCTCCCTCTTCCAGCGCATCAGCTTCCCGCTCGACGAGTTCTTCCCGCCCGACAGCATCGATGCCGCCAGCGATTACCGTTCCGCCAAGCAGGATCTCGAATCCTGAACGGCAAAGGCCGCCCCGTCGGGCGGCCTTTTTTCTTTTATCGGCGGGGCATGATGTGGTCTTTGTCCTTATAAATGCTGTTGGCCGGGATAACGCCCCGGACGCAGGACACGGGGTATACGCTCGAATCCGGGCCGATGACCGTGCCGGGATTCAGCACGCTGTTGCAGCCGATCTCCACGCGGTCGCCCAGCATCGCGCCGACCTTCTTCCGGCCGGTCTCGATCTGCCCGGCGTCGTCCTTCACGACCACGGGCGTTTTGTCGCTCTTTACGTTCGAGGTGATGCTTCCGGCGCCCATATGCGCCTTGTAGCCGAGGATGGAGTCGCCGACATAATTATAATGCGGCACCTGCACCTGATCGAACAGGATGACGTTTTTCAGCTCCGTGGAATTTCCGACCACGCAGTTCTCCCCCACCAGAGCATTTTCGCGAATAAAAGCGCCATGCCGCACCTCGGTCTTGTGTCCGATGATGCATGGCCCCTTGATATACGCCGAGGGGAATACCTCCGCGTCCTTCGCGATCCAGACATCCTCCGCCGGATGGTCATATTCCTCCGCCGGAAGCGACGGCCCGAGGGCCAGAATGAAGTCCCCGATCCCACTCAGCGCCTCCCAGGGATATTCCGTCGTCTCGAGCAGCGGCTTTGCCGCCGTATGCTCAAGGGAATACATCTCGCTCGTCCGTATCATTCCTTCACCCTCACCAGAAGTCCCTGCCGCTCCATGGCGGCGATGATGCGGTCAACGCTCGCCTCACACCGCTCCGGCGTTTTCGCCTCCGCCATGACGCGCAGCACGGGCTCCGTACCGCTCTTGCGGAGCAGGACGCGCCCCTCGCCGCCGAGCTCCTGTTCCACCGCCGCGACCTCCGCCTGCACGGCGGCGTCGGCCAGCGTGCCGTCCTTATCGGTAACGATGACGTTCTTCAGAACCTGCGGGTATGTGCTCACGGGCGCCGCCATCGCCGACAGCGGCAGCTGCGTCTCCATCATGGCCTCCATGAGCATGATCGCCGTCAGGATGCCGTCGCCGGAATGGGCGTATTTGCGGAAGATGATATGGCCGGACTGCTCGCCGCCGATGACATGGCCGTTCGCCTTCATATTCTCATAGACAAAGCGGTCGCCGACCGCGGTCTTTTCATAGGCGATGCCCTCCCGGTCGAACGCCTTGTAGAGGCCGAGATTTGACATCACCGTCGTGACCACGGTATTGTTCGGGAGCTGTCCGTTATCCTTCATGAGCTTCGCGCAGACGAACATGATCTTGTCTCCGTTCACAAGCTCGCCGTTTTCATCCACGGCCAGACAGCGGTCGCCGTCCCCGTCGAACGCAAAGCCGCAGTCCACGCGGTTATGGCGCACAAATTCCTGCAGCCCCTCGATATGGGTCGAGCCGCAGTCGAGGTTGATGTTCACGCCGTTCGGTCTGTCGTTCATCGGCTTCACACAAGCGCCCAGCGCACGGAAAACCGATGACGCGATCATCCAGGTGCTGCCGTTTGCACAGTCGAGCGCCACGACCTTGCCCTCATAGGGCCGCTTGGCGATGCCCGTCAGATAGCCGATATAGCGGTTGCGGCCCGAATAGAAGTCCACCGTGCAGCCGATCCCATCCCGCAGCGCATAGGGCGGCTCTTCGAGCTCGCCGTCCATGTATCGCTCGATCTCATTCTGCAGGGCGTCATCCATCTTCTCTCCCTGCCCGTTCATGAGCTTGATGCCGTTGTCGTAGAACGGATTATGGCTCGCGGAGATCATGATGCCGCAGTCAAAGCCCTCCGTGCGCGTGATATAGGACACACACGGCGTCGTCGTGACGTGCAGCAGGTAGACATCCGTGCCGGAGGCGGTGATGCCCGCGGCCAGCGCGTGCTCGTACATATAGCTCGAACGGCGGGTATCCTTGCCGATAACGATCTTCGCTCTGTGATCCCGGCCGAAATACCAGCCAAGATAACGCCCGATCATAAACGCATGATCGGGTCTCAGATTTTTATTCGCCTCACCGCGGAAACCATCTGTTCCGAAGTATTTTCCCATAACTCCTCCTCCCGCCGAACGGCGGTTCTTCTCATAATGAACGATCCCGGAGACATACTAATCCCATGATCCGAACATTTTTTACTTCTGTTATTGTATACGCTCTGCTGATCTTTCTCATGCGTCTGACCGGAAAGAGGCAGCTGGGCCAGCTGGAGCTTTCGGAGCTTGTCGTCACGTTTCTCATCTCCGAGGTCGCGTCCGAGCCGATCATGAATCCGGACATTTCGGTGCTTCATATCATCATACCCATTTTAACATTGCTGGGTCTTGAGTACCTGCTCTCGTTCGTGTCGCTCAAAAGCGTGAAGCTGCGGGCCATTCTCTCCGGCAAGCCGGCACTTCTGATCGTACACGGGCGGATCGATCAAAGTCAGATGAACCGCAACCGCATCACACCTGACGAGCTTACCGAGGCTCTTCGCTCGGACGGTGTTCTCGATCTGAACGACGTCGAATACGCCATTCTCGAAACGAACGGACGCATCAACATCATCCCCACGCCGCAGGAGCGCCCCGCCACCGCCGGACAGCTCGGCGTGACCGAGCCCGACGCGGGGTATCCGATCATCGTCATCAACAACGGGCGCGTACTGTCGGACAACCTGCGCCTGCTGGGCTATGACGAAAACTGGCTCAAAAAGAGGCTTGCCGAAAACGGACTGTCCGCTCCCTCCGAGGTCTATATGATGACCGTCGATCAGAAGGGCGGCATTTTCCTCGCACCGAGAGAGTGAACCCGGCACTTACCGCGGGGATTTATCCCCCAAGAGCTTTGTCAGCTCCTCCATGAAGGTGTTGATGTCCTTGAACTGGCGGTAAACGGAGGCAAAGCGGACATAGGCCACCTCATCCAGATCCTTCAGCCGATCCATGACCATCTCGCCGATCTCCGCCGTGGTGATCTCGCGTTCCAGCGCACCCTGCAGCTCGTTCTCGATCTCGTCGGCAATGCCCTCGAGCTGGCTGAGCGCGACCGGCCTCTTCTCGCAGGCGCGAACCAGACCGTTGATGACCTTCACGCGGTCAAAGCTCTGCCGGCTGCCGTCACGCTTGACGACCACAAGAGGCAGACGCTCCATGATCTCATAGGTCGTAAACCGCTTGCGGCAGGCCAGACATTCACGGCGGCGGCGTATGGTGCTGCCTTCCTCCGCCGGACGGGAGTCGATCACTTTGCTCTCGGCGTAGCCGCAATAGGGACATTTCATATGCTTATCCTCCGGAGAAATAATATTTCTACGCTTACATCATAGCACATTCCGCGATTGTTTGCAATATTATGTAAATCACAACCGACGCCTGGTTCAGGCGTCGGATTCCTGCAGGAGGCGGATAAGCTCCTCTCGCGTCACGAGGACGTTCAGCACGTCGAGAAGCGCGTTGGTGCTGAGTTTTTCCGGCAGCGAGAGCGCTTTTTTGAGCTTTGCACGGCGGGCCGCGCTGTCCGGCGTCCCGGTAAGGCCCAGGGCATACAGCTCCGCCTTGGTGAGCATCGCGCTTTGGGCGGAATCCTCCTCCTCATCGAGGATCGTCACGCCCGCCCGGCGCAGACACGCAAGAAGAACCTCCGCGCTCATGCCCTCGACGCCGAGCTTCCCCTCCCGGCCCGGTTTCCGTTTCCGGCGCTCCTTGCCGGGGACATCGGGGATATAGGCGTGCTTCAGAAGCGACGGGTCGATCGCGCTTTTCAGAAAGCTGCGGATGAGAAACCCGCCGCCGTCGCTGTCCGTCAGCACGACGAGACCGCGCGCTTCCGCGAGCCGCCGCAGAAGCGCCAGCTTTTCGCGATCGTGAAAGACCCCGAAGCCCGAGGTGTCCAGAATCACGGTATCCACCAGGGGCGCCAGCGCCGCCTTGTCGTATCGTCCTTCGACGACGATCGCTTCCCGGATCTTCATCATACGCGGTCAAGCGCCAGCTTGAGGACAAGCTCTTTCATCTGTTCCTCCGGCTCCGGCCCGCCGCTGGACTTCATGCCGTAATCACACTCGGCGCACAGCCGCACCGCCCGCGCCAGACGCGCCCGGCTGAAGTTTCGGGCGGTATTCTGGAGTTTGCGGATAAAATAGGATTTCCCGCTGATCTCCGGGATGCAGTCCGTGATGAAGCTCTCCGGCTTTCCGCATTCCTGCGCGATCTTCGCGACATACAGCCGCCGGAACTGCTCGCTCACCATGTAGATCTGCTTCTGCGGCGGCTCGTCCTTGTCCGCCAGCAGATCGGCCAGCAGGGATGCGGCCTTGTCAAACTCCTTCGCGCCCAGCGCGTCGGTGAGCTGAAAGATCGTCGTCTCCGGCGCTTTCCTCGCCACCGCGTCAATATCCGCGCGCGTGATCTCGTCTCCGGAGGCCGCGCCGCAGATCTTGTTGATTTCCGGCAGCAGGACATTCATGCGCTCGCCGCAGATCCAGATGAGATAATCCGCCGTGCCGCTGCCGATCACCTTGCCGCAGGCGCGCACCTCCCGCGCAATCCATTGCCGCAGCACATTTTCCGCGGGACTGCGGAATTCGATATCCTCCGCGCTCTTTTTCAGCGCTTTGACCACGCCAAGGCGGTTATCGGGGGCATAGCCCGGCGCAAACACGAACGCGATTGTCGCCCACGCCGGCACATCCGCGATCAGCGCCTTCAGCGCCTCCGGGTCATAGGCAGACGTCTTATTCACGTCAAAATCGCGCACCTCGACCAGCGTGCGTTCCCCCATGAACGGCATGGCATCCACCGCCTCGCGCAGCAGCCCCATATCGAGCGCGCCGCCCTCCAGACGGTGATAGTTGAACGCCTCCGTCCCCTCTTCGACGCACAGGGTGCGAAGCTCCCGCAGGAAGCTGTCCCGCAGAAAATCCTCCTCGCCCCGCAGAAGATAGAGCCTCTGCGGCCCCTGCAAATGCAGTTTTTTCTTCTCCGCGCCGTAATCGAATGGCGGTCTCTGGTCTTTTTTTGTCCTCTTATCTGTCATGGATCGTTCCCCCGAAAGATGACCGCTCCCTCCGTGTCCGTGCGGTATATCTCGTCCGTATAGTTTTCCAGCCGTTCCAGAATCTCCTCGGCCGGCAATCCGTAGCTGTTCCCCTCGCCGACGGATATTACCGACGTCTCCGCCCGGATCGCCCGCAGAAAGAGCGCGCCGGAGGCTGTTTTGGAGCCGTGATGCCCCACGACCAGAATATCCACATCCGGCGCAAAGCCCTTCTCCAGCAGCGCCAGCTCCGCATCCGTCCCCGCATCGCCCATAATGAGGGCGCTCTGCTCCGGGTATTCCGCCAGCACAACGATGCCGCGCTCATTGGCATCGCTGTCCGCCTGCGGCAGCACGAGCGTAAGACGCAGCTCATCCAGCGTGAGAATCACGTCTCCGGACAAGAAAACGACCTCCGTTCCGTACCGGGACGCCGCCTCCATCAGCCGCGGAAGCATTTCGTCCCCGTCGTCGGCATTGGCTGGGAGATAGAGCCGTTTTACCGGAATGCGGTACAGCAGCGTTTCCACGCCGTTTGTATGGTCCTCATGCAGATGCGTCAGCACCAGCGCATCCACCCGCCGAATCCCTGCCGACCAGAGCCGGTCTGCCGCTATATTGCCCGCATTGGTCAGTCCCGAACCGCCGCAGTCGATCACCACGGCGGAGGTGCTGTCATAGACCTCGACGCACTGTCCCTGCCCCACATCCAGCACCGCGACCGTACTTTGCCCCGAGATCAACCGGCTGCCAAAGCTCCACAGAAACACAAGGCAAAGCCCGATAAATCCGAGACCCAGCGGAATGCCGGGATGAAGATACCGCCGCCGATACCGGCAAATGAGATACCAGAGCAGCAGGCCATAGGCAAACACCAGCCACAGCACCGTTCCCGGGTGCGCCGTATACAGGCAGGAAAACGGAAGCCGGCCCAGCAGCCGAACCACCAGTGTGCACCAGCGGACACCCCAGCTCAGCATCCA
Source organism: Oscillospiraceae bacterium (assembly GCA_051867595.1). Taxonomy (GTDB): domain Bacteria; phylum Bacillota; class Clostridia; order Oscillospirales; family Oscillospiraceae; genus CAJOIG01. The sequence continues at coordinate 33,667 of JBJDYS010000073.1, read as the reverse complement.
CGCGCCCAGTCTGGCCAGCGCGGGAAAGAGTGCGTTCACGGCGCAGACCACATAGCCGCCCGCAAAGCACAGCTCCGCCGCCGGAATCAGGAGCACATTGGCCGGGATCGCCAGCAGCGAAACCGTGCCGAAATAGTACGCGGACAGCGGAATGGACAGCACCGTCGCGCTGATGGACGTGACCACGCTGTCTCTCAGATAGCGGACGAGCCGGCGTCTCGTAAGGGCCGGTCGTTTGGTTGCCTCAAGCAGCCGCGGAAGGAACAGCGCCAGGCCCAGTGCACAGGCATAGCTGAGCTGCAGGCCGACGCCGCCGACCGCCATTGGGTTGACAAGCAGTTCCAGCAGCAGTGCGGCCGAGATCGCGGAGAGCTCATCCCGCTCCCGTCCCACCACCGGCGCGCCGATATACAGCGTATGCATGATCGCCGCACGCACGACCGCCGCACCAGCGCCGGTCATCAGCACAAACACGCCGATCAGCGGCAGATACAGAAGACGCACCCAGCGCTGCCTCCCGAACAGGAGCTCAGCAAAAACAAGCAGGATAAAGACGTGCATTCCGCTGACGGTCACAATATGCAGAACACCGGACGCGCGCATATCGCCGTACAGCTCCACATCGCCATACAGATCCTGCTTGTCCCCGGTGAGCAGCGCCTTCATGAACACACCGAGCCGTCCGGGAAAGAGCGATTCGCAGGTGTTTTTTACATACTGCGCGAACTCTTTGGGGAAATACAGCCCCGCATACCGCCACTGTCCGACAACCTGTATCTCTCCGCGAAAATATCCGCGCAGATAGACGCCGGAACTGGTATTCGTATGCATTTCCGCCGCACTGCGATCCATCACCGGGCGGACACGAATCGCCGCCGCGATGATGTCGCCGGGCCGAAGCTCCGGCAGGTCGGCATCGTACAGGTAAAGATTGGCCCGCTCCTGCGGCGCGCCGTCCATGATCCGCACCGTGACCCGGCTGTATTGCTCCGTTACCTGCGGATAATCCGTCACCCGGGCCGTGATCGTCACATCCTGTCCCGCCAGTTCCTCGCACGGCGCCACATGAAGCGCATAGCATCCCCACCAGCTCAGAAGCCCCAACACTGCGGACAGGAGCACCGTCATCACCGCCGCCCGGTACTTTTTGTTCAGGCGCTTCGCCGCAGGGGTGATAACGGCAAGGGCCGCCGCAAAATACGGCAGCCCCGCTATCGGCAGAAAATACTCCGCCCCAAACGCCGCAGCAGCAAAGCCTATGGCAGCCCATACAAGCTTTCCCACCGCCCGTTTTATGCCATTTTGTCGTCCATGCGTTTGCCGCCCAGAATATGGAAGTGAAGATGATGCACCGTCTGGCCGGCATCGCCGCCCACATTGGACACGATGCGGTAACCGCCCGCAAGCCCCTCCGACGCCGCGATCTGCGGAATCACCGTCAGGATATGCGCCGCGATCCCGGCGTTCTCTGCGTTCAGCTCACCGGCGGACGCAATATGCTCCTTCGGAATGACCAAAATATGGGTCGGAGCCTGCGGCGCAATATCCCGGAAGGCAAAGCACAGCTCGTCCTCGTACACCTTGGTCGAGGGGATAGCACCCTTTATGATGTTGCAAAACAGGCAATCGGAATCGTAGTTTTTTACTTCAGACATCGTTTTTACCCTCTCTCCGCCGGATCAGATGCCCAGCTTTTCCGCCACGAGATCGTCCACGATCGCGAGCGCATCGTCCGTCTTGAGGACGTTCGTGCCGCCGCCCATCGCGGAATCCGGCTTACCGCCGCCCTTGCCGCCGGCCACAGCGGACACGGCCTTGATAATGTCGCCGGCCTTGACGCCCTTCGCCACGGCCTCCTTGCCGCAGACGCAGAGGAAGGAGACTTTCTCCCCGTGGATGGCCGCGAGAACCGCGACCACGCTCGGCTCCCGATCGCGCAGGAAGTCGCCCAGCTTCCGCAGGTCGGCAATTTCCATATCGGAACGGCTCGCCGTCAGAACCTTCAGGTCGCCGATCTTCTTCGAGGCAAACAGGAATCGCTCCACATCGCCGGACAGAAGCTGATCCTTGAGATGCTCCATCTCCTGCCGCATGGTACGCATCTCCTGCAGCGTGTTCTCGACCTTGGAAAGGAACTCCGCCGGGCTGGTCTTCAGCATGGACGCGCCCTTGGAGAGCATATGATAGGCATCCTCGGCCTGAATCAGGAATGCCTTGCCGGTGACGGCCTCGATGCGGCGCACGCCGGAAGCGACCGAGCTTTCGCTGACGATGCGGAACGGGCCGATCTTCGCGGTGTTGTCCACATGGGTACCGCCGCAGAGCTCCACGGACCAGCCGCCCATATCGACAACGCGGACGATCTCGCCGTACTTCTCGCCGAACAGCGCCATGGCGCCCTTCTTCTGCGCGTCTGCGATCGCCATCTCCTGAACATCGACCTGATCGCCCTTCAGAATCTCATCGCTGACCTGCATGGCAACGAGCATCAGCTCCTCCGGCGTCATCGCGGAGAAGTGCGTGAAGTCGAAGCGCAGGTGGTCGGGTTCGACAAAGGAACCGGCCTGATGGACATGATCGCCCAGCACGTTCTGCAGAGCCTTCTGGAGCAGATGCGTCGCGGAGTGAGCGCGGCCGATGGCCTCGCGGCGCTCCTTATCGACCGCCGTTTTCACGGTCTGGCCGACGGCAAAGCCGCCGGAGACAACCTTGCCGTAATGCAGGTATTTTCCGCCCTTGTTCTTCTGCACATCGTGAACCTCAAAGACGCTGTCGTCAAGGGTCAGCGTGCCGTGGTCGGCGATCTGGCCGCCCATCTCGGCATAGAACGGGGTCTTGTCCAGCACGACGATCGCCTCCGCGCCGGTGGCAATCTCGTGGGTGATCTCCTCATTGAGCACCAGCGCGAGAATGGTGCCCTCGCCGGTCAGCTGATCGTAGCCGATGAACTCGGTCGGCGTGTTGTCAAGGCCGAGGTCGATGCCCTTCCAGGCATCCTTGCCGTCGCCCAGCGCTTCGCGGGCCTTGCGGCGCTGCTCGTCCATGAGCTCATGGAAGCGGGCCTCGTCCACGGTCATGCCCTCTTCCTCCGCCATATCGGTGGTGAGATCCAGGGGGAAGCCGTAGGTGTCATGGAGCAGGAACGCCGCATCGCCGGGGAACACGGTCACGCCGTCGGCCTTGCACTGGGCAAGACGGTCGGCAAAAATACGCAGGCCGGCGTCGATCGTGCGGGCGAAGTTCTCCTCCTCCACGCGGATGAGACGGGTGATGTAATCCTGCTTCTGGCGCAGGTCGGGATACGCGGTCTCGTTCTCGTGGATGACCATGTCCACGAGCTTATACAGGAACGGCTCGTTCATGCCGAGCAGCTTGCCGTGACGGGCCGCACGGCGCAGCAGACGGCGCAGCACGTAGCCGCGGCCCTCGTTGGAGGGCAGCACGCCGTCGCAGATCATCATGGTCGATGCGCGGATGTGGTCGGTGATGACGCGCAGGGACACGTCCATCTTATGGGTCTGACCATAGGTCGCACCAGTGAGTTTGGAGACCTCGTTCGTGATGTTCATCACGGTGTCCACGTCGAAGAGGCTGTCCACATCCTGACAGACAACCGCGAGACGCTCAAGGCCCATGCCGGTATCGATGTTCTTCTGCGCCAGATCCGTGTAGTTGTTGTTGCCGTCGTTGTTGAACTGGGAGAAGACGTTGTTCCAGACCTCCATGTAGCGGTCGCAGTCGCAGCCGACGGTGCAGTCCGGCTTGCCGCAGCCATAGGCCTCGCCGCGGTCATAGTAGATCTCGGAGCAGGGACCGCACGGGCCGGAGCCGTGTTCCCAGAAGTTGTCGGCCTTGCCGAAGCGGAAGATGCGGTCCTCGGCGATGCCGATGTCGTTGTGCCAGATATCGAACGCCTCATCGTCGTCCAGATAGATGGATGGGTATAGGCGGTTCGGATCAAGGCCGACCCATTCGGGGCTTGTCAAAAACTCCCAGCTCCAGGCGATCGCCTCTTTCTTGAAGTAGTCGCCGAAGGAGAAGTTGCCGAGCATCTCGAAATAGGTGCCGTGACGCGCCGTCTTGCCGATGTTTTCGATGTCGCCGGTGCGGATGCACTTCTGGCAGGTGCAGACGCGGTGACGGGGAGGCTCCTGCTCGCCGGTGAAGTAGGGCTTCATGGGCGCCATGCCGGAGTTGATGAGCAGCAGGCTCGGGTCGTTCTGCGGAATCAGGGAGAAGCTGGGCAGGCGGAGATGACCCTTCGTCTCGAAGAAGGACAGGAACATCTCACGCAGTTCATTCAGGCCGAATTTTTTTTCCATTTCTATTTACCTCTTGTTTTTTTCAATCAACGGGATGGTCGTTCTGGAACGCCAGGAAGTCATCGTAGTTTGTGAAGAAGGTGCTCACGCCGTCCACGGAGTACCAGTACCAGTAGTCGGTATCCTCCGGGTTGATTGCCGCCGAGATGGAGGCAAAGCCGGGACTGCAGATCGGCCCGGGCGGCAGGCCCTCGTAAAGGTAGGTGTTGTACGGATCGTCGATCTCCGTATCGGCGATCGTCAGATCAAAGGTGCTCGTGCCCTTGATATAGTTCAGGGTACTGTCGAGCTGGAGATTCATACCGGCATCCAGGCGGTTATAGATGACCGAGGCCATCTTGCCGCGCTCCTCGTCGCTGCCGGCCTCCTTTTCGATCAGGGACGCCAGCGTCAGAAGCTCGTGGATGCTCAGGCCGCGATCGGCCGCCTCGCTCCGCACCTCGTCCGTGAGCTTGTTGTCCGTATTCCGCAGGAAACGGTTGATGGCCACGCTTGCGCCCTCACCCTGATAGAAATCATAGGTGTCCGGGAAGAGATACCCCTCCAGACGGTTCTCGTCGCCGTACGGCAGGTCGGCCAGGAAGTCATAATCGAACTCGTAGTTTGCCGAGGCCTCATACAGATCCGACTTGCGGGCGATATGGTTTTCCTCGAGGAGCGTGAATATCTGCTCGAGCGAATAGCCCTCCGGGAACGTGATGCGGGTGATCTCCTGGTTATCGGAGCCAAACTGCAGCGCCGTGACCAGCGCGCGGTAATCGAGCTCCGTCGAGACATCAAAGGTTCCGGGGTCGATCTTCGTGCTCGCATGAGAGAACTGAGAGAACAGCTTGAACAGCCATTTATACTCGATGATGCCGGCGTTTTTCAGCGCGTCCGCCACCTGATCGATATCGACTTTGATTTCGACTTCTTCGTCGTTTACAAGCTCCGTGACCGGATCGTCGCCTTCCGGAACGTACTCGTCGATCGTGACGATGGCGCTCAGCGGCTCTTTGTTCAGCGCCAGCACGTCCGAAGCGCAGAGCCATGCGAAGCAGGCCAGCACGATGCTGACGCTGATGACAAACAGCGCGTACAGCAGGCCGCCGCCAATGCCGACCCGGCCGTAACGGCGGAAGCGGATGGGCATATAATCCCGAATCTCGGGCATATCCTCGTCGTCCGTATAGTCGATCTCGTCAAGCTCCGAATCATATACCAGCATCTGATCGCCGCGGAGCGGACGTCCGATCGTGACCGATTCCGGCTCGCGCTGCGCTTCATGCTGATTTTTCCGCCGATGGGGCTTCTTCGGCGAAAGCTGCTTCTTCGGGGGGGCAGCCTCCATCGCCCCGGAGGCCTCCTCCGCCGGAGGCGCGGGATTCATGCTGCGCTTTTTGAACAGGGCCGACAGCGCGTCAACCTTTTCGTTCTGTTCCTTTTGGGCCTTCTGACGGCCGCGGATCGCGCTTGCCAGAGCATCCACGCGCTGCTTCCGCGCCGCCGCGTGATGATCGTTCGGCTCCGAAACATCGTCGAGATACGCCTCGTCGAAAGTAAACTCCCGTTCCTCCTCCGTCAGGTCATCCGGCTCGGCACCAGGGAACGAAAACTCGTCCCGCTTCAGGTCGATATCGTCGAATCTATCTTGAGAGGTTTTATCCGACATTGAAACACTCCTTTGTCGCATCATTCTTCACGCCGTACAAGCCATCTTCATAGTATGGCTCGGGAAAACGCACCGCGCCGTCACCCGCGCAGGGCGTGGCCGCGATAAAATCTTCAGCGCGGAGAAAGGGTACTTTTCATGTTCTGCAATTCCTGCAATAACGGCTGGCTCTGGATCATCATCATTCTCATCCTTCTGTTCGCCAGCGGCAACACCTTCGGCGGCTGCGGCTGTGGCTGCAACTGCGGCTGCGACAACGACAACTGCGGCTGTGGCTGCGGATGCGGCTGCAACTGACCGTTCACAAACCAGCTATAGGCGGGGGCTCATCTGAGCCCCTTTTTTTGATACATTCTATATTCTGCGCTCCGGAGCCCCGCTTCGTTTCTGACCGAGAACCGCCCAAACAAATCGCGGCAAAAGCATCATACGCACGATGCGCTTCGGCTGACGGAGCAGACGATACATCCACTCGAGCTTATGTTCCCGCCACCACAGCGGGGCGCGTGTCACCGTACCGGCCAGCACATCGACCGAGCCGCCCAGCCCCACCATGAGGCCCACGGGCAGATCCCGGTGCGCCGCCATCCAGCGCTCCTGCTTGGAGGCGCCGAGGCAGACCATCAGAAGATCGGGCTGCGTTTCGCCCAGCTCGGCGATCAGACCAAGCTCATCGGTAATAAAGCCGTCGCAGCAGCCGACCACCTTTACGCCGGGATAGCAGCTTTCGATCGTCCGCCCGGCTTTTTCCGCCGTATCGGACTTTCCGCCGAGGATGTAGACCGTGCCGTGCATCTTCGCAAGCAGTGCCAGCAGAAAATCATAGCCCGCCACGCGCTCCGGCATCGGTTCTCCGAGCTTCTCCGCCGCCCACAGAATGCCGACGCCGTCCGGCAGTACCATATCCGCGCCGTTGATCGCCTCCATAAGCTCCGGCTCGCGCCGGGCGGTCATGACGATCTCCGGATTCGGCGTGCAGACATACGCGCACCCGTGGTTCTGCATCAGCCCGAGCGCCCGCTCGACCGCCTCGTCCATCGTGACCGGGTCAAAGCCGATACCCAGAATGTCCCGACGGCTCATACCTGCGAGAACACCTCGCCGATATTGCCGCGGACGATGAGGTCCGCCTCGCCGTCCCGCGGTGTGGCGCCGCGGTTCACAAGCACCAGCTTATGGCCCTGATAGTAGTTGATGAGCCCGGCCGCAGGATAAACCGCGAGGCTTGTCCCGCCGATGATGAGCATATCGGCCCGGCGGATATAACGGATGCTCCGCTCCAGAACATCCTGATCGAGCGCCTCCTCATACAGCACGACGTCCGGGCGGACAATGCCGCCGCAGTCGCAGTACGGCACGCCCTCGCAGTCGTTGATATACGCCGGCGGATAGCGCCGTCCGCATTTGGCGCAGTAGCAGCGATGCGTGGAGCCGTGCAGCTCCAGCACCTCCCGCGAGCCGGCCTCCTGATGCAGGCCGTCGATGTTCTGGGTCAGGATCGCCTTGAGCTTTCCCTCCCGCTCGAGCTCCGCCAGGCGGTGATGCGCCATGTTGGGTTTGGCCCCGCGGATGACCAGCTTCTCATGATAGAAGCGGTAAAACTCCGCCGGGTCGCGCTCGAAAAAACTATGGGACAGGATCGTCTCCGGCGGGTAGGCCCATTTCTGGTTATACAGGCCATCGACGCTGCGGAAATCCGGGATACCGCTCTCGGTGGACACGCCCGCACCGCCGAAAAATACGATGTTGTCGCTCTCCTCAATCCAGCGGGCCAGCGTGCGAATCGCCTCGTCCATGGTATCCCTTCCTTTCCGGATTATACTATCCCTATAATGCATCAGTTTATTATAGTATATCCCACAGAGAATTTCAACAAAAAGAACAGGACACGGGAAGAATTTCCCGTGTCCCGATATGGATTATCAATAGCGCTTATGTTTGTTCTTGCGAGCGGCCTCGGATTTCTTGCGGCGCTTCACGCTGGGGCTCTGATAATACTCCTTGCGGCGCAGGTCATTCATGACACCGGCCTTCGCGCAGCTGCGCTTAAAGCGTTTGAGCGCATTGTCGAGAGACTCATTCTCCTTAACGTGGACTTCAGACATTGATTTTCCCTCCTCTCGAATACGCCTCGTGTGCTTAATAAACCCTACGGTTTTTTAGAACCTTGGATATTATAATGGGTTCGACCCCGGTTGTCAAGAAATTCTTACTTTTTCGGCTTGAGAATCAGGTTGACGAGCTTATTCTTGACCACGATCGTGCGGACGATCTCCATGCCCTCCATGGCCTTCTGCACCTTGGCGTCGGCCTTGGCGGCCTCGATGACGACCTCGTCCTCCGCATCGGCGGGAACGGTGACGGCGGAGCGAACCTTGCCGTTGATCTGCACGGCGAGCTCCTTCGTCGCCTCGACCATCTTGGACTCGTCATAGGCGGGCCAGGGCTGCTGCATGGCATACCCCTCGAAGCCCTGCATCTCCCACATTTCCTCCGCAAAATGCGGCGCAAACGGGCTCAGCAGCATGAGCAGGACCTTCAGATCGCCGCGGCTCGGCTTCGTGTCGTAGAACTGGTTCACAAGGCTCATCATCGCCGCGATGGCGGTGTTGAACTTCATCTCCTCGATGTCGTCCGACACCTTCTTGATCGTGCGGTGGATGGCCGCCTCATTCGCCGCGGAGAGCTCGTCGCCCTCCAGGCGGTTCTCGCCGAGCGCCCAGATGCGGTCAAGGAAGCGCTTGCAGCCCTTGACGGCGTTGTCGGACCAGGTAGCGGTCTTTTCAAAGTCGCCGATGAACATCGTGTAAAGACGCAGAGTATCCGCGCCGAACTCCTTCACGACATCGTCGGGGTTCACGACGTTGCCGAGGGACTTCGACATCTTGACGGCGGGGCGCTGCGCCTCGGAGCCGTACTTGCGGATCATCTCGTCCTTTTCTTCCTGCGTCTCGAAATTGCCGACATAGTGCGGGTTCTTGCCGAGAATCATGCCGTGGCTCGTGCGCTTGGCATAGGGCTCCTTCGTCGGCACGACGCCGATGTCGTAGAGGAACTTGTGCCAGAAACGGGAGTACAGCAGGTGTAGCGTGGTGTGCTCCATGCCGCCGTTATACCAGTCCACGGGCGTCCAGTATTTGAGCGCGTCCTCGGAGGCGATACCGGTGTCACACTGGGGATCGGTATAGCGCAGGAAGTACCAGCTCGAACCGGCCCACTGGGGCATGGTATCGGTCTCGCGCTCGGCGTCACCGCCGCACTGCGGGCACTTGCACTCGACCCAGCTTCTCATCTTCGACAGCGGGCTCTCGCCGGTGTCGGTCGGCTCATAGCTCTCCACCTCGGGCAGGAGGATGGGCAGCTCCTCTTCCGGCACGGGAACCCAGCCGCAGGTCGGGCACTTCACCATGGGGATCGGCTCGCCCCAGTAGCGCTGGCGGGAGAACACCCAGTCGCGCAGCTTGTAGTTGACCTTCGCCTCGCCGATGCCCTTCTCCTCCAGCCAGGAGATCATCTTGGCCTTGGCCTCCTCGACGGGCAGGCCGTTCAGGAAGCCGGAGTTCACGAGAATGCCCGTCTCGCAGTCGGTATAGGCCTCCTTCTCCACATCGCCGCCGGCGACGACCTCGATGATGGGCAGGTTAAAGGCCTTGGCAAAATCCCAGTCGCGGTCATCGTGGCCGGGCACCGCCATGATGGCGCCGGTGCCGTAGGTCGCGAGGACGTAGTCGGAGATGAAGATGGGGATCTCGTTTCCGTTCACGGGGTTGATCGCCGCGACGCCGTCCAGACGCACGCCGGTCTTGTCCTTCACAAGCTCGGTGCGCTCGAACTCAGACTTGCGGGCCGCCGCCGCCTGATACGCCTTGACCTCGTCCGCGTTCTTGAGCCGGGGCATCCACTTTTCGATCAGCGCGTGCTCCGGCGCCATGACCATGTAGGTCGCGCCGAAAAGCGTGTCGCAGCGGGTCGTGAAGATACGCATGGTGTCGCCCGCCGTCGTGGCGAAATCGACCTCCGCGCCGGTGGAACGGCCGATCCAGTTGCGCTGCTGGGTCTTGACGCGCTCGATAAAATCGACCTCGTCCAGATCGTCGATCAGGCGCTGGGCATAGGCCGTGATTTTGAGCATCCACTGGCTTTTTTCCTTCTGCACGACCTCCGAGCCGCAGCGCTCGCAGACGCCGTTCACAACCTCTTCGTTCGCGAGGACGCATTTGCAGGAGGTGCACCAGTTCACAGGCATGGTGGCCTTATAGGCCAGGCCGTGTTTGTAGAGCTGCAGGAAAATCCACTGCGTCCACTTGTAATATTTCGGGTCGGTGGTATCCACCACGCGATCCCAGTCGAAGCCAAAGCCCAGCATCTTGAGCTGCTCGGTGAAGTGGGCGATGTTCTGCTTCGTCACCTCGGCCGGATGCATATGGTTCTTGATCGCGAAGTTCTCCGTAGGCAGACCGAACGCGTCATAGCCCATCGGGAACAGGACGTTATAGCCCTGCATACGGCGTTTGCGGGCAATGATGTCCATCGCCGTATAGGGCCGGGGATGACCGACGTGCAGTCCCTGCCCGGAGGGATACGGGAACTCGACCAGCCCGTAGAACTTGGGCCGGTCATCGCCGGTTTTCGCCGCGTAGGGCTTTTCGACCTCCCAGCGCGCCTGCCATTTTTTCTCAATTCGTGCAAAATCGTAAGCCATCTCTTTTTACGCCTCTTCCTTCACAATATCCGTTATATCGATCTGCTGAGCATCATCCCAAAGACGCTCCAGATTGTAGAACGCACGGGTCTCCTTCTGGAAAATGTGCACGATCAGGCAGCCAAAATCCAGAAGCAGCCAGTTCGAGTTACGGTAGCCCTCCCGCCGGATGGGCGGCAGTCCCGCCATCGACAGGCGCTTGTCCACCTCGTCATAAAGGGTTCGCACATGGCTCGAGGAGTTCGCCGAGCAGATGACGAAATAATCCGCCAGAACGGTCAGCTCCTCCGTCCGAAGAAGGCGGATGTCGGCCGCCTGCTTGTCGTCGAGGGCCTTTACCGCCAGCTTTGCCGCTTCAAAAGGTTCCATAGTATATCTCCATTCGTTGAAAATCTGTGTTACACCGTGTCGGGTATGCCGTCGGCATGAACGGGCGCAAGTCCGCGCCGCAAGAGGTTATTCAGATACCAGCGCTGTCCCTCGACGGTGTTCTTGTGCGCGGGATAGCCCTTGCCCCGGACTTCATCGAGGCTCATACGCATACCGAGCTCCATCGCAAGATCGAGGTCCTCATAGGCGGCGCGCCGAAGCTCCGGAAGCCCGTCAAACCCGCTCCGCCCCGGCTCGATGTAGTCCGCAAGATAGGTGATCATCTCCAGCCGGCTCATCCCCGGACGTCCCGTTGTGTGGAAGCGGATCGCGATCGCCACATCATCGGACAGGCCGAACAGATCCACTGCAAGCGCCGCGCCGGTCTTGGCGTGCAGAAGCTTCTCGCTCGTGCGCTCAAATTCATCCGTCATGATAGCATATTTCTCGCACAGGCGCAACTGCTCTTCCCGCTCAAGCTTCTTCGTAATGTCATGGCAGATGGCGGCCTCCGCGGCGGTGTCCTCCGGGATGAACCAGCGTTTGGCGAGGCGCACGGCCTCCTGCTCGACACCGGCGACGTGCGGCACACGCTTCGGCTTCAGATACGCGTATGCCTGCTCCCGCAGCCACGCAAGCTCGGGCTTCGCGCCGTACAGCCGGCGGCGGATAATATGTGCATACACCTTCTCCGGCAGAAGCTCGCGGCCCTCCCGCTTCGGCAGAAGCTCCCGCAGCTCCGAGGAGGATACCTCCACCGGCTCACCGGGAATGACACAAACCGTCGCGCCGAAATCCCGGCGCAGACACGCCGCCGCAGCGTCCAGCTCGCTCTCCCGTCCGTTCTCGCGGGCCAGCACCGCGATGGAGGCAAGACGGCAGATCGTCTCCGGCTCATGCCATGTCGGCAGAGACAGAAGCATATCCGTCCCGACCAGGAAAATCAGCTCGTCCTCCGGAAGCAGCTCCTTCAGCTCCCGCAGCGTATCCGAGGTGTAGCTCGCGCCCTCGCGCAGAAGCTCCATATCCAGAACCTCCGCCCCGGGCACTTCCTCCGCCGCCAGCTCCGTCAGGCGCAGACGCTCCGCCGCGTCCGGGCTTCCCGCCGCCAAAGGCTTGTGCGGCGGGATGGATGCCGGGATCAGAAAAACCCGTCCGGCCTCCAGCGCACGGCGCGCTGTTTCCACCGCGTGGACATGACCCCGGTGAGGCGGGTTGAAGGTGCCCCCGTAAACGAGAATCCGCATCGTTTTTTTATCCTTTCGGCAGTGTTATTTTCGCCGTTTTCGTGCTTTTTTTATACAGAACAAAGACGCGGCCAATGACCTGCACGCCCTCGGCGCCGCATTCCTCGCACAGAATCTGCTGCGCCTCCGCCGCGGTATACATACAGGCCTCCTGCACCTTGCCCTTCACAAGCTCGCGGGCCTCCAGCGCTTCCTTTGCCTGCGCGATCACGGGGTCAGTCACGCCCGCTTTGCCCACATAGAGAATACACTCCTCTTTCTGGGCGAGGCTTCTCAGATAGGCTCTCTGCTTTCCTGTCAGCATAGTCCGCTCCTTTCCAGCTCCTCCCGGAACGCGGCAAGCGCCCGCGCACGATGGGAGATCTTATTCTTCACATCCGGCCCGAGTTCGCCGAACGAGGCGTCATACCCCTCCGGCGCAAACACGGGATCATACCCGAAGCCGGCATGGCCCGCAGGCGCTTCGAGAATCCGTCCGGGACACTCGCCGCGGGCCGTGATGACCCGGCCGCCGGGGAGATACAGGCAGATGCAGCTGACAAATTTTGCCGAGCGATCCGCCACGCCCTCCATTTGCTCGAGGAGGTACCTGTATTTCTGCTCATCCGTCCAGTCTTTTCCGCCGCCGAAACGGGCCGTATGAACGCCCGGCGCGCCGTCCAGCGCGTCCACGCACAGGCCGGAGTCGTCCGCAATGGCCGGGAAATTGGTGTACTGCGAGATCGACGAGGCCTTCAAAAAGGCGTTTTCCTCAAAGGTATCGCCGGTCTCGTTCACCTCAAAATTCACGCCAGCAATCGCCTGCGGCACAATGGAAAAACCCAGCGGTGCCAAAATTTCCTTGAACTCACGGTATTTGCCCTGATTGTTCGAGGCCAGGATAAAGGTCGTATTCATTCCACCATCGCCTCCGCGAATTCCCGCGCATCGAACGGGCGCAGGTCATCGACGCCCTCGCCGACGCCGACAAGCTTCACGGGTACGCCCAGACGGTCGGCGATCGCGAACACCACGCCGCCCTTGGCGGTGCCGTCGAGCTTTGTCAGCACGATGCCGGTGATGCCGGCGGCTTTGGCAAACTGCTCCGCCTGGATCAGGCCGTTCTGACCCGTGGTGGCGTCCAGCACAAGCAGGATCTCGCAGGCCGCCTCCGGCAGCTCGCGGGCGACGATCTTCGTGATCTTCGTCAGCTCGTTCATGAGGTTCTGCTTATTGTGGAGCCGTCCGGCGGTGTCCACGATCACGATGTCCGTGCCGCGGGCCTTGGCCGCACTGCAGGCGTCAAACACCACCGCGCCGGGGTCGCCGCCCTCGCCGTGCTTCACGATCTCCGCGCCGGTGCGTCCGGCCCAGATGCCAAGCTGCTCCGCCGCCGCCGCACGGAAGGTATCCGCCGCCGCGAGAAGGACCTTTTTGCCCTGATTGCCAAAGTACCCGGCGAGCTTTCCGATGGTCGTGGTCTTGCCGACGCCGTTCACGCCCACCATCACGATGACCGAGGGCTTTGTGGACAGATCGAGGCCGTCCGTTCCGGCCTTCTCCATCTGCTCCGTGAGGATGTCCACCAGCTTTTCGCGGATCGCCTCCTCACCCTTGACGCCCTTGGCGCTGCGAAGCTCCTCCGCCGCATACTCGGCAATCTCCACACCGGCATCCGCGAGGATCAGCTTCTCCTCCAGCTCGTCGAGAAACTCCTCATCGACCTTCGACATACCGGAGAACAGCCCGGACAGAAAGCCTTTTTTCTTTTCCTTGAATAAAGCCATAATCTTGCTCCTTTATGCTTCCGCTGTCTTCTGCGCTTCCGCGAGATCCAGCTCGATGACGCTCGACACGCCCTTTTCCTGCATGGTCACGCCGAAGAGGACATCCGCCTGCTCCATCGTGCCGCGGCGGTGCGTGATGACGATGAACTGCGTTTTGTCGAGCCGGTGCAGATACTCCGCATACCGGACGACGTTCTCCTCATCCAGCGCGGCCTCGATCTCGTCCATGACGCAGAACGGCGTGGGCCGCAGCTTCAGGATCGAGAAATACAGCGCGATCGCCACGAACGCCTTTTCACCGCCGGACAGGAGGCTGATATTCGACACCGCCTTACCGGGCGGCTGAACCTTGATCTCGATGCCGCAGTTGAGGACATCGTCGGGATCCTCGAGCCGCAGGCTGGCCTTGCCGCCGCCGAACAGCTCGAGAAAGGTTGACTGGAAGCTCTCGTTGATCGCGGTGAACTCCGCCGTGAAGATATCCTCCATCTGGCGGGTGATGTCGCCGATGATCGAGAGCAGCTCGTTCTTTGCCTTGGTGATGTCATCCCGCTGCTCGGAGAGGAAGTCATACCGCTCGCCGACGCGCTTCGATTCCTCGATAGCACCGAGGTTCGGCGTGCCGAGCGCGTGGATCGCACGCCGGAGCTCCGCAATGCGCCGATTGGCCGCCGTCAGGCTCTCGATCGGCTGACGCTGCTGCTGCGCTGCCGTGCGGGACAGCTCGTAGTTGTCCCACAGCTTGTCGATGATCTGCTTTTCCTCCATCTCTGCGGAGAGCATTTTCCGCTCGATGGACGCGGTCAGGCGCTCCTGCTCCAGCAGCTCCTCGTTCCGGCGCTGGTTGTCGCGGTCGGCCTGCGTGCGCCGCGCCTCAAGCTCGAGCTTCTGCTGCGTGATCGCGCGGATGCGCTCACGGAAGCCGTCGGCACGGGTCTTCAGCTCCTCGCCGCGCTCCGCGTTCTTCCGAAGCTCGCCGTCGATCTCGGCGTTCTTTTTCTCATAGCTCTCGATGAGCGAACGGCGCTGATCGCCGCCGGCCGCCATGGCCTCCTTCACATCCTCCAGCTGGCCGATATTCGCCCGTTTGGCACTGCGTTCGGCGTCGAGCGACGCGGCGTCCCTGCTCACGGACGCCAGCTCCTCACCGGCCACGTCCATGTCGTACCGCGCCGCCGCCAGCTCCCGCTCCGCCGCGTTCAGCGCCCCGGTACGGCTCTCCAGCCGCTCGCGCAGGGTCTCCCGCTCGGCGCGCAGTCTTTCGAGCTCGTTGGCACGGGACAGAACGCCCGTGCCGCGGGCCGCGCTGCCGCCGGTCATCGAACCGCCGGCGTGGATCATCTGTCCGTCCAGGGACACGATGCGGAACTGGTTATTGTGATTTCTCGCGATCGCAACGGCATCGCCCAGCGTTTCCGCCACGACCGTGCGCCCGAGAAGGTTCTCAAAAATATTGGTATAGGCCGCGTCGAAGCTGACAAGGTCGATCGCGAGCCCCAGATAGCCGCGCTCCCCGCGCGGAAGGGTTTTGAGTACGTTTCCGCGGATCGAGCTGATCGGCAGGAACGTGCCGCGTCCGCTGTCGCGGCGCTTCAGAAACTCGATCGCGCTCTTGCCGTCCTCCGGGCGGTCAACGACGATGTTCTGCGCCGCCGCGCCGAGCGCCGTCTCGATCGCCAGCGCATAGCGGTCATCCGTCCGGACAAGATTTGCCACCGGGCCGTGGATGCCGCGCAGCGTGCCGCGTTCGGACTCGCGCATGACCGTTTTGACCGCACGGCTGAAGCCCTCGTAATCTTTTTCCATCTCCGCAAGCATGGCAATGCGCCCGTCCATGCTGCGGCCGTCCACCGTGAGCTTTGTAACCTCGTCCCGCAGGGCGGCCACGCGGCTCTCCCGGCCGGACATCTTCATGCGGTGACCGTTCACCACATTCTGAAGCTGGCGCATACGGGCCGCCAGGGTTTCATATTCCCCGTCGGTCTGACGGATACGCTCCCGAAGCCTCTCGATCTGTTCGTCGAGCGCACGAATGCGGCTCTCGTCCTGGCTCATATCAAGCCGTACGCGCTCGATGCTGGCCTCGTTATTCCTGCGGTCGGTCTGCAAAACGGCGGCGACGCGGTCATTTTCACTGATATCCGCCTCCGCATCCGTCAGCCGGGCGCGGACGTTCTCGGCCTCAATGTCCTTTTCCCGCATCTTTTCGGTGATGGACTCCGAGCGCTGATAGTTCGCCGAAAGCTGCGCCTTTGTCGCCTCGACCTCGGCTTTGGCCTTTTCATAGCTCTCTCTGATCGCGGCCGTCTGACCGGCCAGCTTGTCCAGCGTTTCCATCCACGCGGAGATCTCCAGCGTACGCAGCTCTTCGCGCAGGACGAGGTATTTCTCCGCCACCTCCGCCTGCTTGCGAAGCGGGCCGAGCTGCAGTTCCAGCTCGTCGATCTTGTCACCGACGCGCAGGAGCGTCTCGTCCGTCGCTGCGAGCTTGCGCTCGGCCTCCTCCTTGCGGAAGCGGAAACGGGAGATGCCCGCCGCCTCCTCAAAGATCTCGCGCCGGTCCGTGCTCTTCGCGGAGACGATCTCGCTGATGCGCCCCTGCCCGATGATGGAATAGCCGTCCCGGCCGAGGCCGGTATCCATGAGCAGCTCGTGGATATCGCGCAGACGGACGTTCTCGCGGTTGATGAAATACTCGCTGTCACCGCTGCGGTAATAGCGACGGGAAATGGATAGCTCGTCGCTGTCGATGGGAAACAGCCGCGCCGTGTTATCGAGAATCAGCGTCACCTGCGCGAAGCCCAAAGGCTTGCGCTTTTCCGTGCCGCCGAAGATAACATCTTCCATCTTTCCGCCGCGAAGCGCCCGCGTGCGCTGCTCGCCCATGACCCACAGCACCGCGTCCGATATGTTGGACTTACCCGACCCGTTCGGGCCGACGATCATCGTAACGTCCTTTTCAAACAGGAGCGTCGTCTTGTCCGGAAAGGACTTAAAGCCCTGTATTTCGAGAGCCTTTAAATACAAAACCTACACCTCAAACTACGCAAAAATACAAGATATAGTATACCGCGATTATATCGTCCAGTCAACCAGTATTATCCGGTCTCCGGCGTCCGGATGCGGCTTTATGGCAAGCCCTGCGAGCGAAAAATCCGCCGTCAGGCGTTTTATATTGCTCCGGTGCTGTCCCGTCATCGCGCTGACCCGGTTCGGCGCAACGCCGAGGGTCACATACGCCCCCACCGGAACCCCGCGCAAAAGCTCCGCCGCCTCCCGGCGCAGAAGCTCCGCGCGGACAAGCTCGCCGAGCGCGGGATGGTATGCGCCGCCCACGGCAGCGCCGCCGGACAGCTCCTCCGTAGGGTTCAGCCCCAGACGGATGACCGGGATTCCCGCCGCCTCAAACATCGGCAGGATCCGGGCGCAGGTCTCCACCGCGTCCGCCACGGTATGTTCGCGGTATTCCCCCGCGCGCCACAAAGCGCACAGCGCGGTGCCCTCCACGATCACCGTCGGATAAATCCGCACGCCGTCTGGTCGGAGCGCGATTATACGCCGGGCCGTTTCCGTATCCCGCTCGATATCCGCCCCGGGAAGCCCGGTCATCATCTGCAGGATGAGCGCAAAGCCCGCCGCCTTCACAAGCGCCGCAGCGCGCTCCGTATCGGCCGCGGAATGGCCGCGCCCGGAGGCGAGCAGCACCTCGTCCACCATGGACTGCGCGCCGAGCTCCACGGTGGAGACACGATACTTCTCCAGCCGCGCCAGCGCCGCGGCGTCGATCGCGTCGGGCCGGGTGGACAGGCGGATCGCCGCCACCGTGCCGTCCGCCAGAAACGGCTGCGCCGCCGCCAGCAGCTCCTCCTGCATCGCCGGGTCGATCGCGGTGAAGCTCCCGCCGTAAAAGGCAAGCTCCAGCCCGCGCAGGCCCTCCTTCCGGGCGTCCGCAAGCTTCGCATTCACCTCTGTCCCGGAAGCGGGCAAAGGGCTGCCGGAAATGCGCCGCTGATCGCAGAACACGCATTCGTTCGGGCAGCCCAGATGGGGTATGAAGATGGGGAAAATGCTCCGTCTTGCCATTACGCTTTGAGAAGCTCCAGCGCCGCCTTGGCGGCGTTCTGTTCGGCTTCCTTCTTGCTTTTGCCGGTACCCTCGGCACAGGCCCCGTCATGGAGCGCGACACGGGCGGTAAAGCTCTTGTTGTGGTCGGGGCCGCTCTCACCGATGATGGAATACGCCGGCGCGGCGCCGCCTTCCTTCTGCAGAAGCTCCTGAAGCTGGGTCTTATAGTCCGTGCGGGCCGGGCGGCGTCCCGCCTCAATATCCTTCAGAATACGCTCCTCAATGAAGCGCTCCGCCGGTTCCAGACCGCCGTCCAGATAGATGGCCGCAATGATCGCCTCCACCGCGTCCGCGAGGATCGACACGCGCTCACGGCCGCCGTTATACTCCTCGTTCCGGCCGAGGCGGATATAGCGTCCAAGCTCCAACGACCGCGCCACCGTATGCAGGCTCGCCTCGCAGACAAGCTCCGCACGCAGACGGGTCATTCCGCCCTCCGGCATCTCCGGGTACAGGCGGCAGAGATTTTTGGCCGCGCAGAAGCCCAGCACCGAATCGCCCAGAAATTCCAGGCGCTCGTTGCTGTGCAGTCCCTCCCGCTCATTGGCATAGGACGAATGAGTCAGGGCGTTTTCAAGATAGCGGCTGTCACGAAACTCGTAGCCCAGCCGCTCCTCCAGTTCGGTCATTATCAGTTGTCGCTGTGCGCGCTGACGTAATCGACGAGGTCGCCCACGGTGCGAAGCTTCTTGAGATCCTCCTCGGGGATCTCGTCCATGCCGAAGGCGTCCTCCAGCTCCATGACCAGCTCCACGACGTCGAGGGAGTCGATGCCCAGGTCATCCACAAAGGAGGTGTCCGCGCTGATGGCGTCGGGAGTCAGGTCGAACTGCTCACACATCATTCCAACGATTTTCTCATACATAGCTTTTATTCTCCTTCTGTTGTGATTTTCATATATTCAATATTATTTTCAATGGCGCCGGCCACATCCGCCTTTACGCAGGCGATCGCCTGCCGCACGGCGTTATAGATGGCACGGTCGTCAGAGCTTCCGTGTGCCTTGATGACGGGCTTGGCAATGCCCAGCATCGCGGTGCCGCCCACCTCGGACGGGTCGAGCATGGCTTTCATGCCGGCGAGGTCTTTTTTGATCGCAAGCGCCGCGAGCTTGTTCTTCGTGTTCGCATAGAACACGCCCTTGAGCTGCTTGAACATGAACTTCGCCGCACCCTCGACGGTCTTGAGCAGGACGTTGCCGGAAAAGCCGTCCGTCACGAGAACGTCCATCTTGCCGGTCAGGACGTCGCAGCCCTCGGCGTTTCCGATGAAGTGGATGCGCCCCTCGTCCCCGGCCTGTTTCAGCAGCGCAAACGCCGCCTTCTGCAGCTCGCCTCCCTTGGTGTCCTCCGTGCCGACGTTCAGAAGCGCGACGCGGGGCTTCTCGCAGCCCAGGATACGCTCGGCATAGAACGAGCCCATATAGGCAAACTGCAGCAGATACTCCGGCGTGCAGTCGGCGGTCGCGCCGCAGTCTATGAGCAGCACGCCCTTGCCGCCGTTCGGCAGCACCGGGCCCATCGCCGCACGGCGAATGCCCCGGATGCGCTTCACGATCAGCGTCGCCCCGGACAGGAGCGCGCCGGTGCTTCCCGCGGAAACCACCGCGTCGCCCTCACCGTTTTTCAGCATACGCAGCGCCACCGCCATGGACGAATCCTTCTTCCGCTGGCAGGCGCGTGTCGGGTCGTCCTCCATGGTGACGACCTCGGTCGCGTTCACGACCGTGATATTGGAAAGCGAATCGCCTCCGCAGGCCGCAAGACATTGTTTGACCTCGGCCTCCTGTCCGACAAGGACGATCTCCTCGCCGAAATCCCCGGCGGCGGCAACAGCGCCTTTTACGACGGCCTCGGGCGCGTTATCGCCGCCCATGGCGTCCAGAATAATTCTCATATCAGAAATCCTCCCGTTTCACAATCCCGTCGATGACAGCCAGAGACCGCTCCGCGATTTTCGTGTTTTTCTCCCGCTTTCCGCGGATTCTCTCGCCCAGCGGCTCGATGATGCCGAAATTGATGTTCATGGGCTGGAAATCGCCGCTGACTGCTCCGTTTTCGATGTAAAGCCCCAGCGCACCGATCGCCGTTGTGCGCGGGAAATCCAGCGGTTCCTGCCCTTTCAGCTTCCGCGCCATCTCCAGCGCCGCCAGCATCCCGGAGGCGCAGGACTCCACATAGCCCTCCACACCGGTCATCTGTCCGGCAAACGCGATGCGTTCGTCCGCCCGCAGGCGGTAATAGCGGTTCAGCATTTTGGGCGAATTGAGGAAGGTGTTCCGATGCATCTTGCCGTAGCGCAGATACTCGGCGTTTTTGAGCGCCGGGATCAGGCCGAACACGCGGCGCTGCTCCGGGAAGGTCAGGTGCGTCTGGAAGCCGACGAGGTTATACACCGAGCCTTCGTCGTTATCACGGCGGAGCTGAACGACCGCGTAGAACGCCTCGTCCGTCTCAGGATGGCGCAGTCCGATGGGCTTCAGAGGCCCATACCGCAGCGTGTCCATGCCGCGCCGGGCCATGACCTCGACCGGCATACAGCCCTCGAATACGCCGGAATCCTCAAAGCCGTGCACCTCCGCCTGCTTTGCCCGGGCAAGCTCGGTGACAAAGGCCTCGTATTCCTCCTTGTTCATGGGGCAGTTGATATAGTCCGCCGTTCCCTTGTTATAGCGGGATCCGAACCACGCGCTGTTCATGTCGATGCTGTCAAACGCGATCAGCGGCGCGGCGGCGTCATAGAAATGCAGAAAGTCGTCGTTCGGACAGACCTCCGCGATGGCGGGGATCAGCCCGTCGCTCGTCAGCGGCCCGGTCGCGATGATGCACGGTCCCTCCGGGAACGCCGTTAGTTCCTCTTCGATCACCTCGATGTTCGGGTGACGGCGTATTTCCTCCGTGATCGTGCGGGCAAATGCCTCGCGATCCACCGCCAGCGCACCGCCGGCCGGTACGCGGTGCTGCTCCGCGCTCATCATGATGAGGCTGCCCATGCGGCGCAGCTCTTCCTTCAGAAGTCCCACCGCGTTCGACAGGTCGTCGCCGCGCAGGGAGTTTGAACACACAAGCTCCGCAAACAGGGGCGAGGTATGCGCCGGGGTCATCTTCTGCGGCTTCATCTCGTACAGCTTCACCGAAAAACCGCGCTTGGCAAGCTGCCAGGCCGCCTCACTGCCGGCAAGGCCCGCTCCGACTACCGATACCGTCGTCACTTGGCCGCCTCTTTCTTCTTCGCCGACGGCTTTTTTGCTACGGCTTTCTTCGCCGTCTTCTTGGGGGCGGCTTCTTCGGCAGGCTTTTCCTCGGCCGTCTCCGCAGTTTCGCCGGTTTTGGCCGCACGGCGGCGATAGCCGCGCTTATCCTCCGGCACAAAATTCTCGCACTCCGGGTTAATGCAGAACGGCTTGCGCTGCCCCTTGCCGGAGAGCTTGAACATCGTCTTGCCGCAGGCCGGACACTCGTCCTTCACCGGCACATCCCAGGTCATGAAGCCGCAGGCCGCGCCCTTTTCACAGGCGTAATACGGATAGCCGCGCTTCGACGTGCGCTTCAGGATGCGGCTGCCGCACTGCGGGCATTTGCCGGGCATCTCCACGACGATGGGCATTGTGAAGCTGCACTCGGGGTAGCCCGGGCAGGCCAGGAAACGGCCGAAACGGCCGGATTTATACACAAGATTCTTGCCGCAGTTGGGACAGATCTCGGACGAAACCTCGTCGGGCACCTTCAGGTGAACACCCTGCAGGGCCTCCTCCGCCTTATCCAGCGAGTCGGAAAAGCCGCCATAGAAGCTATTGAGAACCTTCTTCCAGTCCTCCTTGCCCTCTTCGATCTTGTCGAGGTCGTCCTCCATGCGCGCGGTGAAGCGCACATCCACGATGTCGGGGAAGCGTTCCTCCATGAGGCCGTTCACCGTCTCGCCGAGCGGCGTGGGACGGAGGTATTTCCCCTCCTTGACCACATACTCACGGGCCGTGATCGTGGAGATCGTCGGCGCATACGTGCTCGGACGGCCGATGCCCTTTTCCTCCATCGCCCGGATGAGCGTCGCCTCGGAATAGCGGGACGGAGGCGTGGTGAAATTCTGCTCGCGATCCAGCTTTGCGAGCGAGACCTGCTCGCCCTCTTTCAGCTCGGGCAGCGGCTTGCGGGCAGCCGGGGCGTTCTCATCGCCCGGCTCGTCATCCCGGTTCTCCTCGTAGACGGCGGTATAGCCCGCAAACTCGATCTCCGAATGGTAGGCCCGGAACACATAGCCCTCGCACTGAGCGTCGATGGTCATGTTGTCATAGACGGCGTTCGCCATCTGGCTCGCCGTGAAGCGCCCCCAGATCAGGCGGTACAGCCGGTACTGCTCGCCGGTCAGGCTCTTACGCACCTGCTCCGGGGTCAGGCTCGGGATCGACGGGCGGATCGCTTCGTGCGCGTCCTGCGCGTTCGAGCCGGTCTTGAAGCGGCGGGGCTTGCCGTAATAGTAGTTTTCGCCGTAATGGGCCCTGATGAAATCCCCGGCAGCGGCCAGCGCGTCCTCGGAAAGGCGCAGGGAGTCGGTACGCATATAGGTGATGAGACCGACCGTGCCTTCGCCCTCGATATCGACGCCTTCATAGAGCTGCTGCGCGATGCTCATGGTGCGGCGCGGCGTCATGCCAAGACGGCGGGACGCCTCCTGCTGGAGGGTCGAGGTGATGAACGGAGGCGACGGGCTGCGCTGCTTTTTTCCGTGCTTGACGGTCTGGATCGTGAAGGGCTTTCCCTCGATCGTCTGACAGACCTTGTCAACCTCTTCCTCGCTGTGAAGCTCCTGCTTCTTATCCGTCGTGCCGTGGAACACGGCCTTGAAGCTCTCGCCGGAAGCCGTTGCCAGCATGGCATAGAGGTACCAGTACTCCTCCGGCACAAAGCTGCGGATCTCGTTCTCACGGTCGATGACCATGCGCGTCGCCACGGACTGCACGCGTCCGGCGGACAGACCCTTGCGGATCTTGCGCCAGAGAAGCGGGCTGAGCTTATAGCCCACGATGCGGTCAAGGATGCGGCGCGCCTGCTGGGCGTCCACCAGATCCTGATCGATGTCGCGGGGATTCTGGATGCTGTCCTGCACGACTTTCTTCGTGATCTCGTTGAAGGTCACGCGGCGGGCCTTCTCATCGGGCAGCTCGAGCAGCTCCTTCAGATGCCACGAAATCGCCTCTCCCTCGCGATCCGGGTCGGTCGCAAGATAGACGGTGTTCGCCTTTTTGGCGGACTTCCGCAGCTCGTCGATGACATCCTCCCGGCCCTTGACCGGCTGGTAATCCGGCTCAAAGTCATGCTCGATATCCACGCCCAGCGTGTTCTTGGGCAGATCGCGCAGATGGCCCATGGAGGCCACAACCTTATAGTCGCCGCCGAGGTATTTTTCGATCGTTCTTGCTTTCGCGGGAGACTCCACGATCACAAGCTCGCTTTTTGCTTTTGCCATGCAACAATCCTCACTGTATCAGTGTTTTCGCGAATATCGCTTGCCCTCGCCCACGGTGACATAGCCGGACAGCTGCAGAAGCGTCAGCGCCGACAGGGTCTCCGCCGCGGACAGGCCGGCTGCTTCGATCAGCTCGTCGGCGTGCATATCCGGGCGGGTCAGCGCCTGCATCACGCGGCGCTGCGGCTCAGGAAGCGATTCCCATTTCTCAATGGTGTCAATATAAACTATGTCCTTGGGCTTGTCAATCTCTTTTTTAATAGGTGTAGGCGTCGATTTCGGCGTTTTTTGTCCGAAGCGACCGGCATAGACGTCGATCACGTCGCGCCCGGACGTGATCGGCTGCGCTCCCTCAGCGATCAGCTCGTTGCAGCCGACCGCGCCGTCAAAGTCCGCATTCCCCGGAACGGCAAAGACATCCCGCCCCTGATCGAGCGCGTGATTCACCGTCACGCGGGTGCCGCTGTGCTGCGGCGCTTCCGTCACGGCGACACCGACGGACAGCCCGGAAATGATCCGATTCCGCGCCTTGAAATCGCTGGCGTAGGTACGCATCCCGGGTGGATATTCGCTCACGAGCGCGCCGCGGGTGCTGACCTCGCGGAAGAGCCATCGGTTCTTCGCAGGATACACCGTATCAATGGAGGTACCCAGAACGCCGACGGTGATGCCGCCGGCACGGAGCGCGGCCTCCATCGCCGCGCTGTCGCAGCCCTCGGCAAGACCCGAGACGACGATGCCGCCGCCTTCGGCGATCTCGCGTCCGAGCTTGGAGGCCATCCGCAGCCCGTAGGGCGACGGATGCCGCGTTCCGACCACGCCGACCATCAGCGATTCGTCCACCGGCGGGAGCTTTCCCCGGATATACAGCACGACCGGCGGGTCGGTAATCCGGCGCAGCCGCTCCGGGTACACCGCGTCCTGGATCGTCAGGATGGATGTATTTTCCTCCTCGCACCGCGCCAGCACGCGCTCCGCGAACGCCATGCTCTTGTCCATGAGCCGTTCGGCTTCCTTCGGCATCGCCCCGGCGTAGATGAGTTCGTCCCGCCCCGCGAAAAAGACATTCTCCGGGCCGCCGAGCTCCTCCGTCAGCCGGTATTTCACATACGGCCGCACGTTCCCGATGCACGACAGCCACACCCAATACTTGATGCTCGCCATATCAGCGCACCATTTCCCACATCGCCACCGCCGCGGCAACGCCGGCATTCAGCGACTCCGTCTGCGGCTGCATGGGAATGATCGTCTGCCCCGCGCAGTGCGCGAGCATATCCTCCGTCAGGCCGCGGCCCTCGTTTCCGATGACGACCGCGAGCTTCGATTTCGGAAGCGCACGAATGTCCACCGCCCCGTCCGTCAGCGCCGCGCCATACAGCGGCAGTCCCAGCGCCTGCAGCCCGTCGGCGTCCGTCCGCAGCACCGGCTGGCGAAAAATCGCGCCCATGGACGCACGCACCGTCTTGGGGTTATACGGATCGGCGCAGGCGCCGCAGAGCACCACAAGGTCGATGCCAAACGCGTCCGCCGTCCGCAGCACGGTCCCGACATTGCCGGGGTCCTGCACATTCTCCAGCGCGATCACGCGCTCGAGCTTTTCCACCGGGGGCAGTGCGCGCATCTTCACCGTGAACACCGGGCCGTCACTGTGCTGCAAAGGCGATACCGCCGCAAGAAGCTCCGGCGTCACAAGACGGCAGGGCAATCCCTCGACCGGCTCCGTCGTCAAAACGCAGCCGATCTCCGCGCCGGAGGCAGCCGCCTCGTGCAGGAGCTTTGTCCCCGCGCCGATATATTCCCCTGCCTCCTGACGCATTTTTCCGTCGGAGGCGAGCGCGATAAAGCGCTTTATAAGTTCATTCTGTCTGGATCGGATGATCTCCATTCGTCACTCCATACAAGCATAAAAAACTTTATACAATATAAATAAGCACGATTTTCCCCGCCCGTCAATCATTTTTTGTAAATAAATCTCAATTATATTGACAATGTTTTAACGCCATGATATTGTTTCGTTCAGGAGGTGACCTGCCATGAATGAGCAAATGACGCCGTCCCCGGCCGAAGAGCCGGACATCGGTTGGGAAATCACGAAGAAAATCACAATAAAAGCCGTAAAGATCATTTTCCCGCTGCTCCTGCTGTACTTCGTTGTATCCTGCGTCATCTATTGCATCCCCTCCCTGCGCGAGGGCTATTGGGAGTTTCGCGTCAAGACCTATGTCCAGCTCCATCAGAACGCGCTGAACGAATATGTCGAAACCTTTCCGTTGGACGAACCCATGACCAGAGAAAAATATCACGGCTGGACGGTAACGAGCTACCCCGTGCATGAGTACGGCCTTTATTCTGCCGGATCGTATGATTTCTGCGGCGGAGACCCTTATATCATCCAGTTTGACCGCTTTGGCTTTGGATTGGCCGTCGGCGGCTCCTATGCAGGAATGTATTATTCGCCGGAGGATACGCCCGTCGGTTTTCAGGGCATCTTTCTGGACACTCCCGGCGCGGCGGATGGAGAAACTGAAAAAATCTGCGATCATTGGTACTGGTACATCGCCTGGTTTTAACCGATAGCACAACGGAGCGGGGCTTTGCCCCGCTCCGCTTTTTATTTCCACGCCCAGGTCAGCGCCCCCGTCGGACAGGCGCGGACACAGGCCGGTTCCAGCCCGGCCTCCACGCGCACATGGCAGCCGTCGCACTTTTCCATGCGAAAACGCGGCCTGCTCTCCCCGGTCGGCCGGAAGGTCGGCGCATCCACCGGGCAGACCCGCAGGCACGCCTTGCAGCCGATGCAGTTCGCCGTATCCGCCAGCGTCAGGCTGGTCGCTTCGTCTTTATAAAGGCAGTCCATCGGGCAGGCCGGGATGCAGGGCGCATCGTCACAATGCAGGCAGGCCGTCGAATAATATCCCGCCGCCCCCTCCTGCTCGACCCGATATACCCAGCGGTAGGGCTGCTGCCCGCCGAGGACATCAATGTCGTTCTGATCCATGCACGCGATGGAACACGCGCCGCAGGCCGAGCATTTTTCCGCGTCAAACGAGAACGTCAGCTTCATGTCTGCTCCTCCTTTTCGAGCGCGCAGCGTGCGCTGCGATAGCCGGGGAAGCCGGAATACGGGTCGTTGTACCCCGGCGGGATGATCGCGTTCACATCCGCCTCCCGGTAGCCGTGATACATATTCACTGTGCCGGGCAGGACGGTGTCCGTCGGATGCGCCAGCACGGAGATCGCCCCGGCACGGGTGACGATCCGGATGCGGTCGCCCTCCGCAATGCCGAGCTTTTCGGCATCCCCGGCGTTCAGCTCCGCTGTCGGTTCCGGCCGCAGCGAGCGCAGCCACGGCACATCGTGCAGCCGCGAATGCAGCGCAAACGGAAGCCGCGCTCCGGCCACCAGCCGGAACGGATACCGCTCCCCGCCCTCCTCCGCGCTGTCGCGGTAGGTCGGCAGCGGGTCAAGGCCCGGGTGCTTTTCGATGACCGTCGAATACAGCTCAAACTTGCCGGTCGGCGTGGAGAAGCCGTGCTCCCCCACCGGCGTTACGCGCAGGCCCTCGATCTTCTGCGGATGCTGGCGGTCAAGCTTCAGCGCATCGACATCCACCGGCGTATCGCGCAGTATGTACCGCACACACGCCTCCGCGCCCGCGCACAAAAGCGCATCGTCCGGCGCGATCAGCCGGGCCAGCTCCGTGATGATCCGGTCATCCGGGCGGGCCTCTCCGAGCGGCTCGATCACCGGCTCTGTCATCTGCGCGAAGCCGCCGGGATATACCTTGAATTCCCCGCGTTCAAAGCTTGAGCAGCAAGGCAGCACGATGTCGGCCAGCTTCGCGGAGTCCGTCAGGAACAGATCGACATCCACAAAAAAGTCGAGTGTTTTGATCGCCTTTTCCAGCTCCCGGCTGCCGTTGAACATCCGGTAGTTCAGCCCATGCGCCATCAGCGCCCGCACGGGATACGGGTCGGATGTCAGAATCTGCCGCGCAAGGTCGTTGCTCTGCATCTCTCCGACAACATCCGCCCACAGCGGAAACCTTTCCGCCCCGACCGGCTCCGGCTGTCCCTCCGGATAGACCTCCATCGGGAAATCATGGTCATGGGTGTGAAAGCCCGCGATCGAATGGGCATAGGTCAGCGCCGTCGGAATCTGCCCGCCGGGACGGTCATAGCATCCCGTCAGCGCGGACAGCGCGATGACAGCGCGGTAGTTCTGAAGGCCGTTTACGTGATGCGTCAGCGCCGCGCTCGCCTGATTGACCGCGAGCGGCCCGTTCTCATGGATCATGCGCGCCGCAAGGCGGATATCCTCCGCCGGGACGCCGGTAAGCTCCTGCGTTTTCTCCGGCGTGAAGTCCATCGCGTAGGCCTTATATTCCGCAAAGCCATGGACATGGTTTTGTATATAGTCGTGGTCGATCCAGTCGTTCACGATCAGCTCCCGGCCGAGGCAGAGCGCCAGCGCGCCGTCCGTGCCCGGACGGATACGCAGATGCAGGTCGCACTGCTTCTCCACCGCTGGGGTGATGCGCGGATCCACGATGATCACCTTCATGCCGCGCGCCCGCGCCGCATCGACCCCGCGCGTTGCGAGATACTGGCTGTAATAGGCGTTATAGCACCAGCCGAGGAACACGCCTGCGCGGCCGATATCCGGCGTGGCAAAGTCCTCGCCGGTGCTCAGCCGCCACGCCATCAGCGCGGAGGTGAAGCAGGAGGAGGATTCGGTTCCGTAATTGACCGAGCCGAAGCTGTAGCACAGCCGCTGCAAAAACGGCCGGTACCACTTGTCATAGCCCGAATAAAACGCCACGGCCGACGCGCCGTACCGCGCCTTTACGCCCAGCAGTTTTTCCGCGATCTCCGCATACGCCGCGTCCCAGGAGATCGGCTCAAAACGTCCCTCGCCCCGCTCGCCGATACGGCGCAGCGGGGTCAGCACGCGATCCCTGCGGTAGACATACTGCCGGTTCGCCTGTCCTCGGGTACACAAAAGCCCGCCACCCGCCGGATGTCCGGGCGTACCCTCAACCTTGATGATCCGCCCGTCCTTCACATAGCAGGTCACGCCGCAATGCGGCCCGGGCGCGCAGACGTCGCAGAAGCTGTTTCGGGTCACGATGCCGGTATCCTCGCCCGGGATTTTTGCTCTCAGCCGCTCTTCCCGACTTGCCAAGGCAGCCGCCTCCCTTCGTTTTATCGTATAAAAAAGCCACCGCCGAAGGGCGATGACTTTTTTGAAACAGGCCCTCACAACCGAGTAAAGCCTATCATATCTTGTTTACAAAATCAACCGCTCAGATGTAGAACAGCTTCTCCGCCTCCCGGCGCAGCTCGTCGCGCACATCGGGATGGGCAATGTTTATGAGGTTCTTCACGCGGTTCTGCACCGTCTGGCCGCGCATATGAGCGATGCCGTATTCGGTGACGACGATGTCCACATACGGGCGGGGAATGGTCACGACCGCGCCCGGCGTGAGGATGGGCTTGATCTTCGAGGCGCCCTTATTCGTCGTGGAGTGCATGATGAGGATGCTGCGTCCGCCCTTGGAGTGCGCGGCGCCGTAGGCAAAGTCGAAGGCTCCGCCCGGGCCGGAATACTGACGGGTGCCGATGGTCTCCGAGCAGACCTGACCCGTAAGGTCGATCTCCATGATGGCGTTGATGGAGACCATGTTGTCGTTCTGCTTGATGACCATGGGGTCGGTGACATAGCTCGCCGGCATGATGATGCAGTTTTCATCCTCATGCACGAGGTCGAACAGATGGCTTGTGCCGCCCGCGAAGCAGAAAACGTGCTTGCCGGGGTTCAGATTCTTGCGCGCGCCGGTGATGACACCTTTTTCCACCATGGTTCCCATGAGGTTTGTGAACATCTCGGAGTGAACGCCGAGATCCTTCTTGTCCATCAGCGCACGGGCGCAGGCGTTCGGCAGGGAGCCGATGCCGAGCTGGATCGTATCCCCGTCGTGGACAAGCTCCGCGACATACTCGCCGATCTTTTTGTCGATCTCGGAGGACGGCGCGTCGGGGATCTCATAAATGGGATATTCCGCCTCGTAGAACGCATCCACATCCGCGATGTTGATGTCCACGCCGCCGCGGACGGTCTTGAGGTTTTTGTTGACCTCGAGGATGATCTTCTTACAGGACAGCGGGTCGATGTCCCGCTCCCACATCTGGGACAGGTTCACCTGGAAGTTGCCGTTTTCGTCCATCGGCGTGACGGCGGCGATATAGGTGTTGCGGGGATTGGCCGCGTTATACCAGAACGGCTGATCGCGCAGATCGTTCGGGACAAAGGTCACGTTGCCGAGCTCCAGCGGACGCTCCCAACCCTTGGCAAAGAACGCGGACTGGGTCAGGATATGGCCCTTCATGCCCTCGTTCTGCAGGAAGCCGAAATCGCTCGAACGGCCCTTCAGCACCGTGACACCCTCCACGCGCGGCGCGATGGTGTGCAGGTTCTGGCAGAAGAGCAGAGGCTCGTTGCAGTCCTTGCCGAAGCAGATGTGATCGCCGGACTCGATCATGTCCAGGCACTGCTCCAGCGTGCGTTTTTTCTCCGCGTACATACGGCTGTAATCATCGGCTGTATAGCTCACAGGTATCCCCATCCTTTTTTCTGTTTTTCTTTATTGTAACGGATGCGCCCTCTCTTAAAAAAGATAATCCTGCACACTTTTTTCAGAAAAAGTGTGCATTTTTGTATAAAAGCGGTATAATGGTGAAAACAACTGTTGGAGGGAAACCGGATGAACAACGGCACTTTAAACGAGAGCATCCATGCGCTTCTGCGCTGCGACTCCCTGAATGCTTTGGTGGCGGAGGCCGGACGGCGCATACAGAATCCCATCATTCTGGGCGATCTGTCCCTGCACGTGCTGGCCATCACGGAGGATGACAGCATTTCCGACCCACGCTGGCAGAGCATCTGTGCCGAGCGCGTGATCCCGATGAACCTCGTGAACATCGACCGGTACCGCACGGCCCTACTTTCCGCCGCGCCAGAGCTTTCGACCGACGGAACCGGGCTTCCCATCCTGCGCGGCGCGGTGGCGCAGGACGGCAAAATCATCGGCTATCTTCTCTGCCCCTGCTATCACGGAGCGCCGTCGCAGGAGGCTCTTGATCTGTTCCAGGTCCTGACCGACCTGTGCTCCGTGCGGATGCAGAAGGATCTGCACTACGCCGAGTACCCGGAGGACATGACCGAATACTTCATCTCCGACCTGTTGAACGGCACGATCACGGACGAGCAGAAGATTCGCGACCGATGCGCCTACTTCGGCTGGCAGCTCAAGCTCCCCTACCGCGTCCTGACAATCCGCGGCATAAACGACGGGGAAATGCGCCGCGGCAGCGGGTATCTCACGCAGAGCCGACGCTGCGAGCTGCTGCGCGAGCGTTTCCCGGAAGCGACCGTGTTTCTCTACGGCGAGCAGATCAAGTTCATCGTGGGCATCCGCGACGAATCCACCCGCGACCGGCTCATCCTGCAGGAGATCACGGAATATCTGGACGGCAGCGGCCTGATCGCCGGCGTCAGTCAGCCGGGACGGAATTTCCGCAGTCTGGCCGCCCGTCACCGGCAGGCCATGAAGGCCATCCAGATGGGGCGTCTGCTCCACGGCAGCGGCCCGCTGTTTTACTACGACCGCTATTCCATCTATCACGCGCTGGAGCTGTGCCGGTCAGGCATCGACCTGCGCGAGCTCTGTCATGCCGCCGTGCTGAAGCTCGAACGGTACGACCGCCTGAACGGCACCGCGCTCATGGGCACGCTCCACGCCTATCTCGCCTCCGGCAAAAACGCAAGCGAAGCCGCCGCTGCGCTGTATATCCACCGCAACACGCTCACCAAGCGGCTTGAAAAGATCAACGACATCATCTGCGTCGACCTCGACGACCGCGAGACGGTGTTTCATCTGCTGTTCTCGTTCCGCGTCATCGAGTACTACGGCGCGACGCAGATGCGAAGCAGCTTTGAGAGCTGGGTGGAAAAAATGCCCACCCTGCGCCATCTCTGAGGCGAACACCAAGACGGACGGCTTTTGCAGAGCCGTCCGTCTTTTTTGATGTGTTCAGCTGTTGCCGCCGGCGAAGTAAACGCCGTCCGCCGTGGTGAAGGGGTAGTTTTCATCCTCCTGCCACGCCTTGCCGGTCACATAGCACATCGTGCGTCCGCAGTTTGTGCAGCGAACGCCGACATAGACCGGCTGACCGATGATGGCCGGGCGGACATAATCGACCTTCATCGTGATGGTCGGCGTCAGCTTTTCGCCCGCCATATAGAAGCTCAGCGCGCCCATGGTCGTGTCCATCATCGCGGCGATCATGCCGCCGTGGAGCTTGCCGAGGGGATTGGCCATCCCCGGCTCCGTCTCGTACTTATACACCATCGTGCTCTCGTCAAAGCTGGCGCGGATGAATTCCGGCGGGAAGGTCGCGTTCATGCAATGCTCCGGGCCGTTCTTCAGCATTTCCGCAAAACGGGTGAGCGACTGCTCCATCCCCTCCTGTGAACGAAGTTCCATTTTTTGACCTCACTTCCCTGACATCGTTACCGGGAGGCGTTATATCTCCTCCCGGCGCTTGTTATATCCTATCAAATCCCCCGGTCAAAATCAATCCCTCCTGTCCGATACAGGATACCGGACAGGAGGGATAATGCGACAAATGTTTTTATCTTACTTTACGTTACGCTTTTTCCTGCCGTAAACGCCGGTCAGAAGGACGCCGGTGACAAAGAGAAGCGCGAGCCACAGGGCCGGATCGGTGTCATCGCCGGTCGCCAGAGGCTTTTTATCCGCCGGTTTGGCCGGTTTCTGCGTTTCCGCGGGTTTCTGCGTTTCTGCCGGTTTCTCCGTTTCCGCCGGTTTCTCCTTCACGGTGAAGGCCGTGACGGCCGTGCCGCCCCTGGACACGATCCCGAGCGTATGCTCGCCGGCGGAGAGCGCCGCCACATAATCCGCCTTCAGGGTCACGATCGTACTGCCCTCTTCGGCGGTATAATGCTCTTCGCCGAGGGTCTCGCCGTCAAGCTCCACCCGGATGAAATCGCTGAACGCCGCATTGGAACGGAAGATAAGCTCCTTCTCTTCTCCGGCGGTTACGCTCTGGCCCGTGCCCTCGATGATCTCCGGCTGGAGCGCGGTGCCGCATACGTCGCAACGCGCGTCCTTGGGTTCGGCGTCGATATGCTCGCTCTGAAGCGCAACGGTCTTGCTCACGAGGAAAGCAAACCCGTCGGCCATGCTTACGTTTACAAGCACCTCAAAGCTCTCGGCATCCACATTCAGAATCTCTGACGGTATGACCCCATACAGGATGCCGTTCTCGTTCGTCGGCACATAACCGCCGTCGCCCTTGAATCCAAAATCAAAACCGTAGGTGGCGGTCATGCCCTCCGGCAGGGTGAAGCTGAATTTGTAATCCTGCGTCACGCAAGCCGCATCCGCGCCGTCGATGGTAATGGCCGGGACAGCCTGTTTCGCTGTTTCATCCCCGCAGTCCCGGCACTTCTGCCAGAACTGTCCGTTTTCGCTCTGCCATTCGTAGGCGTGAGACAGCTTTTCGATCGGCTCTCCGTCGGAGAGCTTTGCGCCGCAGCCCTTGCAGTACATATCGCCGGTGTAGCCCTCTTCGGCGCAGGTAGGCTCTTTTGCGTCACGAATCTCCGTGCCGCCGGTGTGATTGGTGCTGTCAACCTCGCCGTATTCTGCGCCGCAGTATTCGCAGACCGCCTTATCCTTGCAGGTGGCCTCGCCGCCGCTATGCGAGGAAAGCGTCGTTTGGCATACGTCGCAGAGGTGGTCTTTGGGTTCGGCGTCGGTGTGCGCCAGCTTTTCGATCGGCTCGCCATCGGAGAGCTTTGCGCCGCAGCCCTTGCAGTAGGTATCGCCGGTGTAGCCTTCTTCGGCGCAGGTAGGCTCTTTCGCGTCACGAATCTCCGTGCCGCCGGTGTGATTGGTGCTGTCAACCTCGCCGTATTCTGCGCCGCAGTATTCGCAG
>JBJDYS010000072.1:0-38164 GCA_051867595.1 Oscillospiraceae bacterium | reverse complement strand
CCCCACATCCAGTTCATCATGGGTGTCGGCGGCTCCATGCCCGGCACGACGGAGAACCTTGCCTTCCTCGTGAACAAGCTGCCCGAGGGCGCGACCTGGTCCGTATCCGGCATCGGTAAGTGCCATATGCCCATGATGCTCGCCGGTCTGGCTCTGGGCTGCGACGGCCTGCGCGTCGGGCTGGAGGACAATGTCATGTTCGGCAAGGACGCCGACGGCAACAAGATCATCGCGACGAACGTCATGCTCGTGGAGCGCGCCGTGCAGATGGCGAAGCTCGCCGGGCGTGAGATCGCGACGGCGGACGAGGCCCGTGAGATTCTGGGCATCACCCGTCACTGCCTGCGCGACGGCAAGACCGAGCCGGTCAGCATCACCGCGAAATAATATAACCGAAACCGAATATAGTTTCTCCGAGCCGGGCTGGCTAAAGCGTCAGCCATGCCAACCCGGCCGTGGAGCATTCCACCGGGTGAGCTGGGAAACGGGCTCGCCTTCCCTGATTTGAAAAGGAGAGCGACCCCGTTTGGGAATCTTCATGGGACTGCTCTGCTTTTCGGAGCAGTCTTTACTTTTCGCAAAGGGGCGATGAGCATGGAAATGAATATGGACTACCAGGCGGCGCGGGAGCTTCTGCTGGCGCGGACCGCCTGCATGGAGACGGAGCGCGTGCCGCTGCCCGAGGCGGAGGGGCGCGTTCTGGCGGAGGCGGTGTGCGCCCTGCGGGATGTGCCGCCGTTTGACCGTTCGCCCTTCGACGGCTATGCCTTTCGGGCGGCCGATACCGCGGACGCGGACAGGGAGCATCCCGTCACGCTTCGCATCCTGGAGGAGATTCCCGCCGGGGCGATGTGGACGCAGACCGTCACACCCGGCACGGCGGCGAAAATCCTGACCGGCGCCCCTGTTCCGCCGGGCGCGGACGCCGTGACGAAGTATGAGGATACGGTCTTCACGGACGCCGAGGTCACGATCTTTTCCGCGTTTTCCGCCGGGGAGAATATCGTGCCGCAGGGCGAGGATGTGAAGGCGGGGGACGACCTCGCCGCCCCGGGGACGGTCATCGACTGCGCGCTCATGGGTACGCTTGCGGCGCAGAATGTGGCCGGGCCGCTGGTGTATAAGCTTCCCCGCGTGGGCATTCTGACGAGCGGAAGCGAGCTGGTCGAGCCGGGCGAGACGCTGGGCGGCGGCAAGATCGTGAACACGAACCGCTATGCGTTCATGGGCGCGGTGAAGCACGCGGGCGCGATCCCGGTGTTTTACGGCGCGCCGAAGGATGACCCGGCGGTCATCGCGGAGGCGCTCGACAGGGCGCTGCGCGAGTGCGACATGGTCATCACGACCGGAGGCGTGTCCGTGGGCGATTACGACTTTACCCCGGACGCCATGGAGAGTGCGGGGATCGAGATTCTTATCCGAACGCTGAAGCTCAAGCCCGGCGGCGCGTCGGCCTATGGCCTCCGGGACGGAAAGCTCGTATGCGGCCTGTCGGGAAATCCCGCGTCGGCGATGACGAACTTTTATGCCGTGGTGCTTCCGGCGCTGCGGAAGCTCATGGGCTATGCCGAGCCGCATCTGACGCAGATCACAATCAAGCTTGCGTCGGAGTTCGGCAAAAAAAGTCCCAAAACCCGGCTCATCCGGGGCCGGCTTCATATCGAAAACGGCGCGGCGGTCATGGAAGTGAGCCGTGCACAGGGAAACGGCGTTCTGCACAGCCTTGTGGGCTGCGACCTGCTGGCGGAGATTCCCGCCGGAAGCGGAAAGCTGCCCGCCGGGACTGAGCTGAGCGCATGGCTCATACCGTAACGAAAGGGGTGCTCTTATGAAAAAAGTCAAGACGGAAGACGCGGTTGGCCTGACGCTCTGCCACGACATCACCGAGGTGCGCGACGGCTTCAAAGGCTGTGCTTTCCGGCGCGGGCATATTGTCACGCCCGAGGACATCCCCCATCTGCTCGACCTGGGCAAAAAGCACCTTTATATCTGGGAAGAAAACGCCGGAGAGATTCATGAGGAGGACGCCGCGCTGCGGCTGGCCGCCCTGGCGCCGATGGAAAACGCGGTCTATACTGGCCCGTCCGAGGGGAAAATGACTCTGACGGCGATGGAGGACGGTCTGTTCCGCGTGAATCGCCCGCTGCTCGATGCGATCAACCGCATCGGCGATATTACGATCGCCGCGCTGCCCGACCATTATCCCGTCCGAAAGGGCATGAAGCTTGCCGGGGAGCGCATCATCCCGCTGGTATGCCCGGAGAGCGAGATCGAGCAGGCCGAGGCGATGGTCAAGGCGGCCGATCGCCCGCTGATGGAACTGCTGCCTTACCGGCGGGATATGCCCGTGGGCATCGTCGTCACGGGCAGCGAGGTCTATTCCGGACGGATTCAGGATAAATTTGAGCCGGTCGTCCGGGAGAAGGTCGCGCCCTTCGGCGCGAACGTCATGGGCTGCATCTTCTGCGACGATTACCTTGATATGCTCGACGCGGCGATTAAAAAATGGTGTTTGCGCGGCGCAAAGCTGATCGTCATGACGGGCGGGATGAGCGTCGACCCGGATGACCTGACCGTGACGGCGATCCGGCGCAGCGGTGCGGAGATCGTGTCGCAGGGCGTGCCGGCTCAGCCGGGAAATATGTTCACGGTGGCGTATCTCGACGATGTGACGATCGTCGGCGTGCCCGGTGCGGCTATCCATGCGAAAACCACGATGCTGGACGTGGTGCTGCCGCAGATTTTTGCGGGCCTGCGCTTCACGCGGGAAGAGCTGCGGAATATGGGTGCGGGCGGCCTGTGCCAGAGCTGCGCCGAGTGCCGCTATCCCAACTGCACCTTTGGACGGTACTGATGAAAGATCAATTTGGCCGGGAGATAACCTATCTGCGGGTATCCGTCACGGATCTGTGCAACCTGCGGTGCCGGTATTGTATGCCTGACGGCGTGTGCCAGCGGAAACACAGCGAGATCCTGTCGTTCGAGGAGATCGCGGAGATCGTGGCGGCGGCGGCGGAGCTGGGCATATCGAAGATTCGGATCACCGGCGGGGAACCGCTGGTGCGCCGGGACTGCGTGGAGCTTTGCCGGATGATCGGGGCGATCGACGGCATCAACGAGATCGACATGACGACGAACGGCACGCTGCTGCCCCGCTATGCCGGGGAACTGAAAGCGGCCGGCGTCCACCGCGTGAACATCAGCATTGACAGTCTGGAGCCTGCGAAATACGCGCAGATCACGGGCGGCGGCGTGCTGCGTGACGCCCTTGCGGGCATCGAGGCGGCGGCGGAAGCCGGCCTTGAGCCGATCAAGCTCAACACGGTCCTCATCGGCGGATTCAACGACGACGAGATTCCGGCGTTTGTGGAGCTGACGCGCCGGATGCCGATCGAGATGCGATTTATCGAGCTTATGCCGATGGGCGGACACTTTGGCAAGGAAGCGTATTTGCCCGGCGACACGGTGCTTCAGCGCGTTCCGGAGCTGCGGGAGCTGCCGCATAACGGCGGGGTGGCGCGGCTGTATGCGCTGCCCGGCGGACAGGGACGCGTGGGGCTCATCTCCCCGCTGAGCCGGCATTTTTGCGGAAGCTGCAACCGCCTGCGTCTGACGAGCGAGGGGAATCTGAAGCCCTGCCTGCACTCCGATCAGGAGATTCCGGTGCGCGGCAAGCACGGCGCGGAGCTTCTGGAGACCCTGCGGCAGGCGATCTACGCCAAACCCCGGATGCATGGCACGCTCGATGCGGAGCATCCGAGCGAGGCCGGCCGTGCGATGAACACGATAGGAGGATAGTATGGCGACAGCAAACGATTTTACCCATTTTGACGAGCAGGGCAACGCCCGCATGGTAAACGTCGGCGATAAGGACGAGACAAAACGCGTCGCGGTCGCGGCGGGACGGGTGCTCGTAAATCAAAAAACCTTTGATCTCATCCGCAGCGGCGGCGTCAAAAAGGGCGACGTGCTCACCGTGGCGCAGGTCGCGGGCATCATGGGCGCGAAGCGCACGCCGGAGCTGATCCCGATGTGCCATCCGGTGGCGCTGACGGGCGTGGAGCTTTCGCTCTTTCTCAATGAGGAGATGCTGTCCGTGGAGATCGAAGCGACGGCCTCGTGCAGCGGAAAGACCGGCGTCGAGATGGAGGCGCTGACGGCGGTTTCCGCCGCGGCTCTGACCGTGTACGATATGTGCAAGGCCGTGCAGCGCGACATGGTCATCGACGACATCCGCCTTTTGCGGAAAAGCGGCGGACAGTCGGGCGATTATATGAGGGAGGACTGAAGATGGAATACACAGCGGCGGTGATCACCGTGAGCGATAAAGGCTCCCGGGGCGAGCGGGAGGATACCTCCGGCCCGGCCCTTGTGAAGCTGCTGGAGGAAAACGGCTATACGGTCGCGTATACGGCGATGGTGCCGGACGAGATCGGGGATATACGGCGCGAGCTTCTGCTCTGCGCGGACGAAAAGGATTTGTGCCTTGTACTGACAACGGGCGGCACCGGGTTTTCCCCGCGCGATGTGACCCCGGAGGCCACAGAGAGCGTCATCGAGAAGCGTGTTCCCGGCATCCCGGAGGCCATGCGCGCCGCGTCCATGCGTATCACGCCGATGGGCTGCTTGTCCCGTGAGACGGCGGGCATCCGCGGCAGTACGCTCATCATCAATCTGCCCGGCAGCAAAAAGGCGTCCACGGAGAACTTCGCGGCGGTCGTGAAGCCTGTGCGGCACGGCATCGAGATTCTGCGCGGCGTCGCGCATGACTGCGCGGAGCATCATCACGGGGAGGGGCATCACCATGGCTAAGATATTGGCGGTTTGCATCAGCGAGGTGCGCGGCATCCAGAAGCATCCCGTCGCGGAGGCGGAGCTGCGCGAAAACCACGGCATTGTCGGCGACGCCCATGCCGGTGAGTGGCACCGGCAGGTGTCCCTGCTGTCCAAAGAGAGCGTGACGAAATTGCAGGAGAAAATCCCCATCCAGCTGCACGACGGCGATTTTGCCGAGAACCTCCTCGTCGAGGGCATGAGGGTCTATGAGCTGTCCGTCGGCACACGGCTGAAAATCGGCACGGCGCTCTGCGAGGTCACGCAGATCGGCAAGGAGTGCCATCAGGACTGCGCCATCCGCAAGGCTGCCGGTGACTGCGTCATGCCGCGGGAGGGCATTTTTGTCCGGGTTCTGCAATCCGGCAAGGTTCGTCCCGGCGACGAGGTCACGGTCGTTGAAGAATAAAATAAAACTCCGCCCGGAGCAGACGCTTCGGGCGGAGTTTGCTGTATGGCGTGGGGATTATTTCGCCTTTTTCCGAATCACAAGGATGCCGCAGAGCATGGCGGCGGCGAGGCAGGCAATGACGATCATGGCGATGAACGTCGTCTGGTACCCGCCGGAGGCGTCCTGCAGCATACCGGATACCAGCGGGCCGATGATCGAGGCCGGGATGCCGGAGAGCGTGGCGATGCTGAAGTTGGAGGGATAGTTCCGGCTGCCGAACTGCTCGCGGATGACGACGGCGTTCATGCTCATGGCACAGCCGTAGGTGATGCCGGCGGTGATGAGACCGAGCACCATCAGTGCGGCGCTGCCGGTGAACGAGGCGATCAGCAGGGACACGCCCGCCAGCAGGGAGGCGGCGTTCGAGAGCGCCAGCGAGGCGGAGCTTCCGAACCTATCGCAGAACGCGCCGATGAAGGTGCGGCTCAGGCCGTTGAATACGGACACGATCATGCCGACGATGGCGGCCGCACCAAAGAGCAGCGCGATGGAGGCGGCGGAGTTGATGA
Organism: Oscillospiraceae bacterium; assembly: GCA_051867595.1. GTDB lineage: Bacteria > Bacillota > Clostridia > Oscillospirales > Oscillospiraceae > CAJOIG01. Next base: position 32,371 of record JBJDYS010000072.1, on the reverse strand, counting down.
CCATGAGACCGCCGGAGGTCATGAACACGACCCAGAGGAAGAACAGCCAGAAAACGGGCGTTTTCAGCATCTGCCCGGTCGTCAGCTCGTGGGCGGAGGCGGCGGTCGTGGCGCTGGTGTCCGTCTTTTCCGCGGGGGTCAGCAGCGGAGCGCCGAAGAAGGACACGGCGGCGACAAGCACGACGCCACACAAAAACGCGGGGTAGAAGCCGATCACACCGGCGAGCTTCATGACGATGGCGCCCATGATGAGGCTGCCGAGGCCGAAGCCGGTCAGCAGCGCGCCCGAGACAAGACCGCCCGCCTTGGGGAAGAGCGAGCCGACGGCGCTGATGTTGGCGTTATAGATCATGCCCACGCCGAGGCCGCAGAGCCCGCCATAGGAGAGGTACATCATCCACAGCGCGGCGACGGCGCCGAGCTTTCCGAGCGTCAGGAACAGAAGTCCGCCTGCCAGGACAATGACCGCACCGATGCGGGCGACCCTGGGCTGACCGAGCTTCGCGGTGAGCCGTCCGCCGAGCAGGCCGCCGAGACAGAACGTGATGATGAAAACGGTGAGGTTCAGAGAGGCTGCCGAGGCCGACCATTCCGGGAACTGCGCCTGCAGCTCGACGCGGAACAGGCTCCATGCGTAAAACACGCCGGAAAACAGCATGATGGCAAAGCCGAGCACAAAGCTTGCGATATTACGGTTTTTGGTGTTCATGGAAATTCACTCCTCTGATGAGTTTTCTATCGTATTGTAGCATAGACGTCCGGAGAAAAAAAGCATCGGGCGCGGTTTCACATAATGGAACGAGGCGCCTCCAGAGCGCCTCGTTCGGGTGGGGGGGTATATTTCTCAGCCCTGTCGGAACCGGGCCAAAAAATCACGGGTTTCCTGCTTCTGCGGGTTGCCGAACACCTCGGCGGGGGAACCCTGCTCGCAGATAACGCCCTGGTTCATATAGACGACATGGTTCGACACGTCGCGGGCAAACGCCATTTCGTGGGTGACGACCAGCATGGTCATGCCCTCCTGCGCGAGCGTCTGCATGACGGCCAGCACCTCGCCGACCATTTCCGGGTCGAGCGCCGAGGTCGGCTCGTCAAAGAGCAGAACCTCGGGATCCATGGCCAGAGCGCGGGCGATGGCCACGCGCTGCTTCTGACCGCCGGAAATCTGGCGGGGACGTGCATTAATATACGGAGTCATGCCGACTTTGTCAAGGTATTTGAGCGCGCTCTCGCGGGCCTCGGCCTTGCTCTTTTTGAGAACCTTCACCTGACCGACGACGCAGTTTTCCAGCACGGTCATGTTGGCGAAGAGGTTGAAGGACTGGAACACCATGCCCACATGGGAGCGGTACTCCGGCGCCTTCACATGACGCCCGGTGACGTCCGTGCCGTGGAACAGGATCTCGCCGCTCGTCGGCGTTTCGAGGAGGTTCACGCACCGCAGCAGCGTGGATTTGCCGGAGCCGGACGCGCCGATGATAGAGGTCACGTCGCCCTTGCAGACGGTGAAGTCGATGTCACGCAGAACCTCATGGGAGCCGAAGCTCTTGGAGAGGTGGCGGATCTCCAGAATGGTATCGTTTGTATTCATGTTATCGCTCCCCTCTGGTACGGCCGAACTTTAAGTCCTGCGCGGTTCGATTGCGTGCCTCGCGTGCTTCCTGCTGCTGCTTTTCCACGACCCGATCCGGGTAGTTGTAGGTTCCGGCCGTCATGGTGAGCTGGTCGGTCTGGACGAGCTCGTAGTTGTCATTGCCGTCCAGCTTGCGCTCGAGCCAGCGGAGCAGGAACGAAGCGATCAGCGTCATGCACAGATAGCCGATCATCTCCACCGTGGCCGACGGGAAGTAGAGGTACGTTGCGCCGACGGCTGCGCGGTGCGCGGAGAAGAACTCCGTGAAGCTGATGATGAACATGACGGAGGTGTCTTTGATGTTGATGATGAAGTTGTTGCCGATCTGCGGCAGGATATTCCGCAGCGCCTGCGGCAGGATGACGTTCACCATCGTCTGAACATGGGTCATGCCGATGGCTTTGGCGCCTTCGGTCTGGCCGGGGTCGATGGAGATGATGCCGCCGCGGACGGATTCGGCCATATACGCGCCGGTATTGATGGAGACGACGAGGATCGCCGCGGCCCATACGTTGTCAAAGCGCACGGCATTGCTCGTGAAATAGGGCAGCCCGTAATACACGAACACAGCCTGCAGCACCATGGGCGTGCCGCGGAAGACCTCTACATAAATGCGGACGATCACGCGGATAAGTCCGAGGAAAAAGCGTTTGAGGGGATGATCCGTCTTGGCGCAGGGGATGGTCTGCAGAATGCCGCAGAGGAAACCGATGATGCAGCCGATCAGGGTGGCGACGAGCGCCAGCACAAGCGTGTTGCGGATACCGCTCAGGTATGCGCCGCTGTATCGGGAGAGCAGATTCCCGATGTCGCTGAAGAGCTGGGTGAGCTTGTCCATGGAACGGGCTCCTTTCCGGAAATATAGCAAGGGCAAGGCGAGGCAGCGCCTCGCCTTGCTCGGGATTTGAAAAAATTTACTCGCTCAGGGGCTGAACGGCGATCGCCTCATCCATGAGGGCGTTGAAGTCGTCCACGGTCATGGTGGAGAGAACGCTGTCGATCGCGTCCTTCAGCGCGGTGTTGCCCTTCATGAGGGACACGCCGATGTTGATCTCGCCCTCGTCGGCGTCGAAGTTGTCGTCGGAGTCGGTGAAGTCGAGCAGCACCATGTCGTCATAGGCGGCGCAGGCGCCCATCGCAGTGGGCATATCGGTGCAGATGAAGTCAACGGCGCCGGTCTCCAGAGCCATCAGCATGGCCGGAGCGGTCTCGGCAGCGGTCTGGATGTTGGCGTCGGGGATCTGGCCGAGCATACTGTCGTACCAGATGGTGGCGATCTGCGCGGTGCAGGAGCCGCCGGCCAGATCGGCCAGACCCTGCGCGTCAGCGTACTCGCTGCCCTCCAGGGTGACGCAGACGATGGAAGCGTAGTAGTAGGGGCCGGCAAAGTCAACCTGCTCGGAGCGCTCCTCGGTCATGGACTGACCGGCGATGACCGCGTCATAGATGCCGGTCTGGACGCCGGGAACCAGGGAGTCCCAGTCGGTGCGGATGACCTCAAGCTCCCAGCCGTTGGCCTCGCAGATCTTCTTCGCGATCATGACGTCGTAGCCATTGGCATACTCACCGCTGGTGCCGGAAATGGGAACGGCGCCGTTGGAGTCGTCATACTGCGTCCAGTTGTAGGGAGCGTAAGCGCACTCCATGGCGATGGTGAGAACGCCGTCCTCGAGACCGGGGATGACGTCCTCGGTGGGCTCTTCGGCGGGCTCGGCGGCGGGTTCGACGGCCTCGGTGGGCTCTTCGGCGGGCTCGGCGGCGGGTTCGACGGCCTCAGCGGGCGCTTCGGCAGGGGCCTCAGCGGGAGCCTCGGCGGTTTCGGCGGCGGAGCTGCCGCAGGCGGTCATGGCCAGGATCATGCACAGGGCCATCATCAGGGCAAGGATTCTTTTCATGGTTTTCATTTTCCTTTCGATGTGTTTTCGGCGAGATAGGTGTAGGATTGCGCCCGTTCGCCGTTTTTCGGGCGGAAAACGAAAAATAAACCGCTTTGTCAAGCGGTTCATGGGATATACGGAGTTTCCCGTGGTCGGGACTCCGAACGGCCATTGATAGCGCTCCACAAGGGTTTGTGACAGTCCGGCGGGTATTTCCCGACGGCCCAGCCGCCCGGATCAGGCAGATCCGAGAAGCTTCGGCGGCGAACCCTTTCCCGACCGGCGGTCTGCCTGACCTTGCCGGATCGGTACTGATGTGCACCGCGCCTCTATCGCAGCGATTCACTTTTCGTGCATATACTACCACAGCGAAATCCGTCTGTCAACAGCATTTACAAGTTTTTATACTCAAAATTGTGTAGTTTAACGATTGACAGGGAGACTCACAGCAGATACCGCAGCGCCCAGAGCGCGGCGACGCCGGGCAGACCGAGACCCGCTGCGACCGGCAGCGTCACGGCGTTGAGACCGAGCCGCAGTCCGAACAGGCTGCCGACCGTGTTCGCCACCAGAAGCCCGGTGAGGCCCATGACCGCGTGGAGCAGGAGCCTAACCGCGAAGCGTGCGCGGGGCAGGAGGGTGACGAGCTGTTCCGTGAGCAGAAGTCCCGTAAAGACAAACAGCGCTTTGATGAGATAATCCGGCATGAGGCGGCTCCTTTCGCTGGCAGAATTTGCATTTGCATTCTATGCCTGTCCGGGCATATACTATGGGCAGAGAGAAAGAAATATGTCATGCATTTGAGCGGGGCCGCATGGGAGCCTCGCTCCTTTTTATTTATACGGTGTTTCCTTGATTTTTTGGCAGAATATGTTATACTACATAAACTGGGTATATTATGTCCACCGGATGCACATCCGGCGGCTTGACAGCATACAGAAGAAGGACGAAAAAAGCATGGCAAAGGCACAGAAGAAATCATACGGCAACGAGGACATCCGGGCGCTCAAGGGCGCCGACCGCGTCCGCAAGCGTCCGGGCGTCATTTTCGGCTCCGACGGGCTGGAGGGCTGCGAGCATTCGGTGTTCGAGATCCTCTCGAACTCCATCGACGAGGCCCGCGCAGGCTTCGGCAAGCTCGTCACGGTGACGCGGTATGAGGATCACTCCATCGAGGTGGAGGACTTCGGCCGCGGCTGCCCGGTGGACTGGAATGCCGCCGAGGGGAAATTCAACTGGGAGCTTGTTTACTGCGAGCTCTATGCCGGCGGCAAATACTCAAACGACGAGGGCGAAAGCTATGAATACTCGCTGGGCCTGAACGGCCTCGGCGCCTGTGCCACGCAGTATTCCTCCGAATATATGGACGTGACGGTGTGGCGCGACGATACGCGCTATGACCTGCACTTCCAAAAGGGCGAGATCGTCGGGAAGCTCGAAAAATCGCCCATGGATCGCAAAAAGACCGGCACGACCCATCGCTGGCGTCCCGATCTGGAGGTTTTCACGGACATCGACATCCCCGAGGAGTGGTTCCGGCAGACGTTGCGCCGGCAGGCGGTCGTCAATGCCGGCGTGACCTTCCGCCTGCGTATCCAGCACGGCGGCAAATTCGAGACGACGGACTACGTCTATGAAAACGGCATTCTCGACTATGTGCAGGAGCTGGCCGGCGAGGAGACGCTGACCGTCCCGCACTTCATGGAGACCGAGCGCCGCGGCCGTGACCGCGCCGACAAGCCCGATTACAAGGTCAAAATTTCGGCGGCGTTCTGCTTCTCGCGGCAGGTGAGCCTGGTGGAGTATTACCACAACTCCTCGTGGCTGGAGCATGGCGGCGCGCCGGACAAGGCGGCGCAGCGAGGGTTCGTCTATGCCATCGACGCGTACATCAAGAAGATCGGGAAATACACAAAGAGCGAGAGCGGCATCAAGTGGCAGGACGTGCAGGACTGCCTGATTCTTGTGACCAACTGCTTCTCGACCCAGACCTCTTACGAGAACCAGACGAAGAAGGCCATCAACAACAAGTTCATCCAGGACGCGATGACGGACTTCTTCAAGCAGCAGCTGGAGATCTGGTGCATCGAGCATAAGGCCGAGGCGGACCGCATGGCGGAGCAGGTGCTCATCAACAAGCGCAGCCGCGAGCAGGCCGACCGCACCCGTCTGAACATCAAAAAGAAGCTCACCGGCACCATGGACATCACGTCCCGCGTGGAGAAGTTCGTGGACTGCCGCAGCCGTGACCCGGAGCGCCGCGAGATATACATCGTCGAGGGCGACTCCGCTCTCGGCTCCTGCAAGATGGGGCGCGACGCGGAGTTTCAGGGCATCATGCCCGTCCGCGGCAAGATTCTGAACTGCCTCAAGGCCGACTATACCCGCATCTTCAAAAGCGACATCATCACCGACCTGCTGAAGGTGCTGGGCTGCGGCGTGGAGGTGGAAAAGCACGGCAAGGAGCTGAATTCCTTCGACCTTGCGAACCTGCGCTGGAACAAGGTCGTCATCTGCACCGATGCGGACGTGGACGGCTTCCAGATCCGCACGCTGATCCTGACCATGCTCTGGCGGCTGACGCCGACGCTCATCCGCGAGGGCTATGTCTACATCGCGGAGTCGCCGCTGTATGAGATCACCTCGAAGAACAAGACATGGTACGCCTATTCCGACGCGGAGAAGAACCAGATTGTGGAGGAGCTCGGCGGCGCGAAATTCACCGTGAACCGCTCGAAGGGTCTCGGCGAGAACTCGGCGGAGATGATGTGGCTCACGACGATGAACCCGGAGACACGGCGGCTCATCCGCGTGCAGCCGGAGGATGCCGAGCGCACGGCGTATTACTTCGACCTGCTCCTCGGCGACGATCTCGCCGGACGCAAGCAGCATATCGCCGAGGACGGCTATAAATATCTCGATATGGCGGATATTTCGTAAGGAAAGGGGGAAACATCATGGCAAGAAAACCGAAGGACGACAAACCGGTCAAGCGCGCCTCCGACCCGAACATTCTGGGTCTGCGCGGCGAGGTCATCGACCAGCCGATCACCGAGACGCTGGAGATGAACTATATGCCCTACGCCATGAGCGTCATCGTATCCCGCGCCATCCCGGAGATCGACGGCTTCAAGCCGAGCCATCGCAAGCTCCTGTACTGTATGTATAAAATGGGCCTTCTGAACGGCCAGCGCACGAAGAGCGCGAATATCGTCGGCCAGACCATGCACTATAACCCCCACGGCGACGCGGCGATCTACGAGACCATGGTGCGCCTGACACGCGATAACGAGGCGCTGAACGCTCCCTTCGTGGACTCAAAGGGCAATTTCGGCAAGGTCTATTCCCGCGATATGGCCTATGCCGCGAGCCGTTACACGGAGGCGAAGCTCGCCCCCATCTGCGCGGAGCTGTTCCGCGACATCGACAAGGACACGGTGGATTTTGTCCCGAACTACGATAACTCCACCACCGAGCCGACGCTTCTGCCGACGACCTTCCCGAACGTGCTGGTGTCCGCGAACATGGGCATCGCCGTCGGCATGGCGAGCCAGGTCTGCGGGTTCAACCTTGCCGAGGTGTGCCAGACGGCGATCGAGCTTCTCAAAAACCCCGACCATGAGATCCTGACAACGCTGCCCGCACCTGATTTCCCGACCGGCGGCGAGATCATCTATGACGCCGGGCAGATGGCGGAGATCTACCGCACGGGACGCGGGTCGTTCCCGGTGCGCGCCAAGTGGCGGTATCTCGAAAAGGAGCATATCATCGAGATCTACGAGATACCCTACACGACGACCGTCGAGGCGATCATCGACAAGTGCCGCGACCTGATAAAGGACGGCAAGCTCCGGGAAATTTCGGATATGCGCGACGAGACGGATCTCGGCGGTCTCAAGCTCGCGGTCGATGTGAAGCGCGGCACGGATGTCGATAAGCTCATGGCAAAGCTCTTCAAGATGACGCCGCTGCAGGACAATTTCCCCTGCAACTTCAACATCCTGATTGCGGGCTCGCCCCGCGTCATGGGCGTCGGCGAGATCCTGAACGAGTGGAACGCGTGGCGCATCGACTGCGTCCGCCGCCGGGTGTATTTCGACCTGACGAAGAAGAAGGAAAAACTCCACCTGCTCGAAGGCCTGCGCGCCATCCTGCTCGATATCGACCGGGCGATCAGGATCATCCGCGAGACCGAGGCGGAATCCGATGTCGTGCCGAACCTCATGATCGGCTTCGGCATCGACGAGATTCAGGCCGAATTTGTCGCGGAGATCAAGCTGCGGAATATCAACCGCGAATATATCCTCCGCCGCGTGGCGGAGACGGATGAGCTCGCCAAGGAGATTGAGGATCTCGAGGATGTCCTGAACAGCAAGCGCCGCATCCGCTCCATCATCATCGACGAGCTCAAGCAGGTTATCAAGAAATACCCCTCGCCGCGGCACACGACGCTTGTCTATGCCGGGGAGGTCGAGACCTATACCGAGGAGGAGGCGGTGGAGGATTACCCCGTCCACCTCTTCCTGTCCCGGCATGGGTACTTCAAGAAGATCACGCCGCAGTCGCTGCGTATGTCCGGTGAGCAGAAATTCAAAGAGGACGACGGTCTGAGCCAGTATTTCGAGGCGACAAACCGCGCCGAGCTTCTCGTCTTTACGGATCGGCAGCAGGTGTATTACCTGCGCGTGAGCGAGTTTGCCGAGACGAAGGCCAGCTCTCTCGGCGATTATCTGCCGGGCAAGCTCGGCATGGACGAGGGCGAAAATGTGGTCGCCGCCGTTCCCGCCGGGGACTATACCGGCACGATCCTGCTGTTTTTTGAAAACGGCAAATGCGCCCGCTTCACGCTCGAGGCCTATGCGACCAAGACAAAGCGCAAGCGCGCCACCGGTGCGTTCAGCGATAAGAGCCCGCTGGTCTGCGTGATGCCGCTGGCGGAGGATATCGAGGTCGCCGTGACCTCGGCGGAGGGGCGCTGTGTGGCGTTCAGCACCGCGCTTCTCGCGCCCAAGACCAGCCGCACGACGCAGGGCGTGCAGGTCATGACACTCAAAAAGCACCCCGTCGTGAGCGTCCGGCCGCTCGCGGAGACGCCGATAAAAAAACCCGCCCGTTACCGGGTGCGGAGCATCCCGGCGACCGGCGCGAAGCTGACCGATGAGGATCGCGGCGAGGAGCAGATGTCACTGTTGGGAGACGATTTTTAAATGAAGCATATCACACGGCAGGATGTAAGGGACGTGCTGCTGATTCTGATCGGCAGCGCCGTAAACGCGGCGGGCTTTGCCTTTCTGACCTATCCGAACAGCATCGTGTCCGGCGGCGTGACGGGCATCAGCCAGATCATAAACCTGCTGACCGGCCTGCCCGTCGGCGTGCTCATCATGGTGATGAACATTCCGCTGTTTCTGGTGGCGTGGAAGAAATTCGGCTCGCGGTTCATTATCTACTCGCTCATCGGTATGCTGTCGAACAGCCTGTTTATCGACCTGTTCAACGCGCTGCATTTTTCGTTCACGAACGATATGCTGCTGGCGGCCGTATTCGGCGGCGTTGTGAAGGGCCTCGGCGCGGGCATGATCTATTACCCCGGCGCGACGACCGGCGGCGCCGACATCGCGGCCCGATTTCTGCGCCACCGATTCCCGTATATCAATTTCGGCACTTTGTCGCTCATCCTGGATGTGGCGGTCGTGACGGCGTTTGCGGTGGTGTTCCGCCGTGTGGACAGCGCCCTGTATACGCTCATCACGATGTTCGTCGTGTCGAAGATCGTCAATCTGATCCTCTACGGCCTGTCGAACTCCGGCGTGTGCTATATCGTGACGGCCGAGCCGCATAAGCTCGCGGCGAACATCGGCGCGGAGCTTGAACGCGGCGCGACGATCCTGCGCGGCGAGGGCGCTTACAGCGGCACGGAGCGGGATGTGGTCATGTGCGCGGTGAAGCGCAGCCAGATCCCGGCCCTGCGGCGCATCGTGGCCGCGGCGGACGAAAACGCGTTCGTGATCGTCACCGAGTCCCACGAGGTCTTTGGCAAGAATTTTTTGAATATCAGCAATATCGAATGACAACCGGATAAAGGAGATGGACAGTCATGGAAAAAACGATCGAAAAACTGCGAAAAAACGGCTTTGAGGTGACGCACTTTGCCACCGGCGAGGAAGCGGCGGAATACGTCGCGGGCAGCCTCAAGGGCAAAACCGTGGGCATCGGCGGCAGTATGACCGTGCGCGCGCTGAACATCTACGACCGCATCAAGGCGGATAACCGCGTGTTCTGGCACATGGTCGAGCCCGGCGATGAGACGCTGGTGCAGGCCTCCTCGGCGCAGGTTTACATAACAAGCGCCAACGCGATCTCGGAGGAGGGCTATATCCTGAATATCGACGGCCGCGGAAACCGCGTCGCCGGTACACTGATGAAGAAGGAGAAGGTCTATCTGATCGTGGGCAAAAACAAGCTCTGCGGCCCCTTTGAGGAGGCCCTTGACCGCGCGCGGAATCAGGCGGCGCCCCCCAACGCGAAGCGTCTGGAGAAGAGGACGCCCTGCGTCGTGGACGGAAAGTGCCATGACTGCGCGTCCCCGGATCGTATCTGCAACGCGCTTGTGGTGCTCTGGAAGCGCCCGTACTGGTGCGACAGTATGGAGGTCGTCCTGATAGACGAGGAGCTGGGCTTCTGATGAAGCGGCTCCTGTCCCTGCTGCTGGCGGCGGCCATGCTTCTGACGCTGGGCGGCTGCGCGTCGATCTTTGACCGGGAGGTCTACACGGAGGAGCCTTATGAGGCCGGCTCCGACACGCTCGACGCGGAGGAGGATCTCGCGGAGGCCATCTCGAGCTACACGGCGCTTCGCCGGGCGATCAGCCGTCTGGTGGCGGAGCATACGGAGTCGGCGGAGCTGCAGTTTCAGAACTACGACGGCTCGATCAGTCAGGATATTTCCACGGCCTGCTGGGAGGTTAAATCCTCCACGCCGGTCGGCGCGTTTGCCGTCGATTATATCAGCTTTGACCTGAGCCGGATCGTGAGCTATTACCAGGCGGAGATACACATCACCTATAAGAAATCGGCCTATCAGGTGGAATCGATCGAGCAGATCGAGACGCTCTCTGCCATGCGTACAAGGCTTTCGGAGGCGCTGCGAAACGGCGATACCTATCTCGTGCTGGAGATCGCCGCGGCGTCGCTGACGGGGGATACCGTGAGCGAGAGCGTAGCGGAGTCCTATTATGCCGACCCGCTTCTGTGTCCGGTGCTTCCGGCGGTGACGACGGGGCTTTATCCGGAATCGGGCGTGACCCGTATTCTGGAGATTACGCTGGATTACGGCGTGGACAGCGATACCCTGACGGAGCAGCGGACGCTGCTGGCGGAGGCGGCGGAGGCCGCTGCGGCGGAAAGTCTTGCGAATGCGTCGGACGGAGAGGAGACCGCTGTGCCGACGCAGGCGTATCTTGCCGCCCTGCGCGATTATCTCACGGAACGCTGCGTCGTGGACGAGACCGCGTCCGGCACCGCGCTCGCGGCACTGACGGAGGGTACGGCGTCCAGCGAGGGCATGGCCATGGCCTTTGAGGCCGGGTGTCAGGCGATGGGCATCCAGTGCGTGCCGGTGTTCGGACGGCTGGACGGCGAGACGCATATCTGGAATATCGTCACGCTCGACGGGATGTCCTGTCATGTGGACGTCACGGCGGACGGCGTTTTCATGGCGAGCGATGCGGATATTTCCGGCACATACTGGTGGGACACCAGCGAGTATCCCGTCTGCGAGGAGGGGGACGGCGCTTCGGGCGAGGCGTCGGCGGAAATGGCGTCGGAGGAAGCGGAAATGCCCCCGATTATGGAATCATAAGCGGCTTCTAATGTGTTTTTAATGTTTCCTGCATTTGCCTTTAAAAAAGCGGGAGTATCCTGTTCCCAGATCAAAAAAACAGGAGGTACATACAATGGAACATTACGAAATGGCCGAGCTTCTGAGCAGGAAGGCGAATGTGTCGCTCGAGGAAGCGCGGGAAGTGCTGAACGAGACCGACTGGGACATCCTCGACGCCATGGTCGCGCTGGAGCGCCGGCATAAACCGGCGGTGGAGCCGGTGGTCATCGACCGCACGACCGGCGGGGAGGATTACTCCGAGCCGCAGCCCGTGAAGAATGCGCCGAAGAAGGATTCGGTCTTTACGAACGGCTTCGCGCAGATCTGGCATTACATTAAGCGCCTCGCGCAGCTCTCGGTGCAGACGGAGTTCACCGTCATCCGCCGGGACAAGATCGTGCTGAGCCTGCCGGTTCTCGTGCTTGTGATCCTGCTCGTCGCCTGCTTCTGGTTCACGCTCCCGGTGCTGGTGCTGGGTATGTTCTTCGGCTTCCAGTATCGGTTTGAGGGCAAGCACGGCGCAGCCGCAGCCAACCGGGCCATGGATAAGCTGGACACCGTCGTGGAGAACATCAAGGAGAGCCTCGACAGCGACGAGAACTGATCGGACGGAAAAAACGGGGAGGTGAGCGCCGGATGGCGGCGAAGATCCTGATTGTGGAGGACGAGCCGAAGATTGCCCGGTTCGTGGAGCTGGAGCTCGTCCATGAGGGATATGCGGTGGAAAAGGCGGCCGACGGCCGGACAGGGCTCGACATGGCGCTGCAGGGGGGCTTTGACCTGCTCCTCCTCGACGTCATGCTCCCCGGCCTGAACGGGCTGGAGGTGCTGCGCCGGCTCCGGAACGAATCGCAGGTGCCGGTCATCATGCTGACGGCCCGCGACGCGGTGATGGACAAGGTCAGCGGCCTCGATATGGGCGCGAACGACTACATCACGAAGCCGTTTGCCATTGAGGAGCTGCTGGCCCGCATCCGGGTGGTGCTGCGCGGCGCGGAGCGGACGGCGCCGAAAACCGGCGAGCCGCTGCGCTGGGGGGCGCTTGCGCTCGACCCGGCGCGGCATACGGTGACGTATGGCGGCGACGGCGTGAACCTTACATACAAGGAATTTCTGCTATTGCAGACGCTTCTGGAGAACCGGGACATCGTCCTCGGACGGGACACGCTGCTTGAGCGGGTCTGGGGCTTTGATTATATGGGCGAGACGAACGTCGTGGACGTGTATATCCGCTATCTGCGGCAGAAGATCGACGAGAAATACGGCGTCCGGCTCATTCAGACCGTCCGCAGCGTGGGGTATGTCATCAAGGGGGAGGCCCCATGAGCGACGGACGCAAGACGACCTCCATCGCCCGGCGAATCGCGTGGAACTTCCACTGGAAAAAGCTCTTCCGCATCCTGTGGCAGACGGTGATGCTCGGCATGGCGGCGGCGCTGGGCTGGTGCGCGGCGGCGTGTCAGCTCCGCACGGGGCGGATTTTCCCGACGGAAGCGCCGGTGTTTCTCTCGCTCGTGGAGGATTTCACTGTCACACGGGAGCTGTTTTTGCAGGAACTTTCCGGCGGCCAGGTTTTCCGGCGGTATATTGTGATGGACATGGGCAGCGGACGCATCGCCTATATGGGCGATTTCGTGTTCTGGCTGTGCTGTGTTCTCGCGGTGATTCTTGCCCTGCGGCTGCTGGGGTGGCTGCTTTCGGGCATCGGCGCGACGGGACGCATCCGGCGCTATCTGCGGCCCATCGATGACATCGCGCAGGTGACGGAGAGCATCTCCTCCCACGGCTTTGACGAGAGCAAATTCCACTCGCTGGAGGATGCGATCGACCACATAAACGGCGGCTCCGCCGACGAGCAGCTCCATATCGGCGACGACGACCTGGCCGGGTTGGAAACGGCGGTGAATAACCTCATCGTCCGTATGCACAACGCCTATCGCCAGCAGGTGCGCTTTGTGGATGATGCCAGCCATGAGCTGCGTACGCCCATCGCGGTGATCGGCGGGTATGCCGATCTGCTCGACCGCTGGGGACAGAAGGATGAGCAGGTACTCAAGGAGTCCATCCGCGCCATCAAGACCGAGACGGAACACATGAAAACGCTGGTCGAGCAGCTTCTGTTCCTCGCGAGGGGCGACGCGGGCCGTCAGCCGATGCAGAAAAAGCGGCTCGATATGACGTCGCTGCTCCGCGAGGTCTGGGAGGAGAGCCGCATGATCGACCCCGCCCACGAATATGTGTTTCAGGAGGGCGGGCCGGTGTATGTGCAGGGGGATGAGGCCATGCTGAAGCAGGCTATCCGCATCCTCACGGACAACGCGGTCAAATACTCCCCGGAGGGAAGCCGCATCACGCTGCGGGCCTATGCCGAGGCAAACGAGGTCTGCGTGGACGTGCAGGATAACGGCATCGGCGTCAGCCGGGAGGATGCCGCGCGGATGTTCGACCGGTTCTACCGTGCGGACGCGGCGCGAAACAGCGAGACCGGCGGCAGCGGATTGGGTCTTTCCATCGCGCGCTGGATTGTTGAACGGCATGGCGGCTCGTTCCGGGTTCTCTCGTATGAGGAGGTGGGCACGCGCATCACGATCGCCCTTCCGGCGGACAGAACCGTCCTGCAGAATATATAAAACGCCCGGTGCGGAAAGGGGGGCGGCCGGACACGAAAGAGAATAAAAAAGGCCTGTGGAACGCACTGGTGTTTGTGCTGATCCTTTCGGCAACGCTGTTCGGCGTGCTCCACGGGCAGGATATGGGAGAGCTGAAAACCGCTCTCGCGCAGTGCCGCACAGACTGGATCGTCTGCGCGGCCGGCTGCGTTCTTCTGTTTATTGCGTGCGAGGGCCTGAATCTCCGGATTCTGCTTCGTGCCTATGGCATGGATCTCGGCGGGCCGACCTGTTTTCTCGTGTCGTGCGTGGGATTTTTCTTCAGCTCGGTTACGCCGTCGGCCAGCGGCGGACAGCCGGCGCAGGTTTATTTCCTGCGGAAAAAGGGCCTGCCCGTATCGGTGTCCTCGGCGACGCTGATCCTGCTTGCGATTGCCAACAAAGGAGTGCTGACGCTGACCGGCGTATGTCTGCGCGTTTTTGCGGGAAGTATGCTGCGGGAATGCTTCGGCGAGATGATCTTCCTGTTTTATCTCGGCGTGGCGCTGAACGCCGGCTGGGCGGCGTTTCTTACCATGCTGCTGTTTCGCCCCGGCATGGCCCGGGCGATCCTTGTTTGGGGCATGACCGTGCTGGAAGAACTGCACCTCCTCAAAAACCGGGAGAAACGCCAGACCGCGCTGGAGGTGTCGATGGCGTCCTATGCCGAAACGGCGGCGTTCATCAAAAACCACCTATACCTTACGCTGGAGGCCGTCGCGGTGACGATCGCGCGCCGGACGCTTCTGTTTTCGATCACCTGGTGTATGTATAAGGCGCTCGGCCTTTCCGGCACCGGCTGGCTCGCGGTGGTGCTTTTGCAGGCGGCGGTGTCGATCAGCGCGGATATGCTGCCGGTTCCCGGCGGCATGGGCGTCAGCGAGGCGCTGTTTCTGAAGGTTTTCAGCGGCGTATTCGGCGGCATGGTGCTGCCCGGCATGATCCTCAGCCGCGGCATCGGTCAATACGCGCAGCTCCTCTTCAGCGGCCTGTTCACGATGGTCGCGGCGGTGAGCGTCCGGCGCGGACGCCGGATACTATAAGATTCACACCGGAAATACTATTAAAAAAACGGAAAGCCCGGCATGAACCGGGCGGAAGGAGAAGCTCATGAGTATTTTTTGGATCGCGGTCGTCATCGCGCTGGTGATCGGCCTTATCAAAACCTCCATCAAGCTGCTGAAATTTGTGTTTACAGTCGGCCTGATCTGCGCGGCGCTGTTTCTGCTGTCCTCGCTCGGGATCATTTTCTGAGACGGTGTTCCGCGTTGAGGCCGGGACGGGATGCCGTCCCGCGATGGAATTATGAGTGAAAATCGTTTCAGGGTCGTCTCGCCGTATGAGCCGTCGGGCGACCAGCCGGAGGCCATCGAAGCGCTGGTGTCCGGCATCGAATACGGTCTGCGGGAGCAGGTGCTCCTCGGCGTGACCGGCTCCGGCAAAACCTATACCATGGCGAAGGTCATCGAGCGGCTTCAGCGCCCGACGCTGGTGCTCGCGCACAACAAGACCCTCGCCGCGCAGCTGTGCAGCGAGTTCCGCGAGTTCTTCCCCGATAACGCGGTGGAGTATTTCGTCTCGTACTACGACTACTACCAGCCGGAGGCGTATATTCCGCACACGGACACCTTCATCGAGAAGGATTCGTCGATCAACGACGAGATCGACCGCCTGCGCCACAGCGCGACGAGCTCGCTCTTTGAGCGGCGCGACGTCATCATCGTCGCGTCGGTGAGCTGCATTTACGGCCTCGGCGACCCGATCGACTATGCCAATATGGTGATCTCCCTGCGTCCCGGCATGGAGAAGCCCATCGACGAGCTTCTGCGGAAGCTGGTCGAGATCCGCTATGAGCGAAACGACATCGCCTTTGAGCGCAATATGTTCCGCGTCCGCGGCGATACGGTGGAGATCTACCCCGCCTATGCCAGCGGCTATGCCTACCGCATCGAGTTTTTCGGCGACGAGGTGGAGCGCATTTCGGAGATCAACGTCGTGACCGGCGTGCCGACGCGAACCCTGAACCATGTGGCGATTTACCCTGCGAGCCATTACGTCACGACGCACGAGAAAATGACCCGTGCCATCGACGAGATCCGCCGCGAGCTCGAGGAGCGCGTCGCGTATTTTGAGGCGAACGGAAAGCTCCTCGAGGCCCAGCGCATCCGCCAGCGCACGGAGTATGACATCGAGATGATGCAGGAGCTGGGCTACTGCTCCGGCATCGAAAACTACTCCCGCATCATATCGGGCCGGGAGCCGGGCAGCGCGCCGATGACGCTCATCGACTACTTCCCGGAGGATTTTATCCTCTTTGTGGACGAGAGCCATGTGACCCTGCCGCAGGTGCGGGCTATGTACCGGGGTGACCGCAGCCGCAAGGAGACGCTCGTGGAGTACGGCTTCCGTCTGCCGTCGGCGTTCGACAACCGGCCGCTGAAATTTGACGAATTCGACCGGCGCGTGCATCAGGCGGTGTATGTCTCCGCGACGCCGGGTGCGTATGAGCGGGAACGGGCGGGGCAAATCGCGGAGCAGGTCATCCGCCCGACGGGCCTTCTCGACCCGAAGCTCGAGGTGCGCCCGATCGAGGGCCAGATCGACGACCTCATCAGCGAGATCAGCGCCCGCGCCGCCAAAAATCAGCGCACGCTGGTGACGACGCTCACGGTCAAAATGGCGGAGGATCTGACCGCGTATTTTACCGACGCGGGTATCCGCTGCCGGTATCTGCATCATAATATCGGCTCGATCGAGCGCATGGAGATCATCCGCGATATGCGTCTGGGCGAGTTCGATGTGCTCGTGGGCATCAACCTCCTGCGCGAGGGTCTTGACCTGCCGGAGGTCTCGCTCGTGGCGATCCTCGACGCGGACAAGGAGGGCTTTCTCCGCTCGGAGACGAGCCTCATCCAGACCATCGGACGCGCCGCCCGCAACGCGGAGGGCACGGTCATTATGTATGCCGATAAGATCACGCCCTCGATGCAGGCGGCGATCACGGAGACCGAGCGCCGCCGTGCCAAGCAGCAGGCCTATAACGAGGCGCACGGCATCGTGCCGCAGACCATCGTGAAGTCCGTCCGTGACCTCATTGAGATCTCCGATTCCGCCGCCGAAGCGGTCTCGAAGAGCGGCGTGAAGATGACCGAGCGGGAACGTCAGGCGGAGATCGAAAAGCTCGAAAAGGAAATGAAGCGCGCCGCGAAGATGCTCGAGTTCGAGTATGCCGCCGTCATCCGCGACCGACTCGTGGTGCTCCGGGGCGAGAAAAGCTGAGAAGTCCCGTCAGTGGGTCTTTATGCGCCGGAAAAACTCCCGCACCATCTCGTTTTCGTTGTCGGCACGGGTGAGGAAAGCGTATGTGAGCTGCGCGAACTTCGTGGGCAGCGGAAGCGCCTGCATAGCCGGATCGTTCATCTCCCGCACGATCGACTGCGGCAGGATGGCGGCGCTCTCCCCGGTCGCCACCGTCATCGTCATATCCTCGAGCGCGGCGCAGAACCGTATCTGCGGCTGAAGGTCGAGACTGCTCAGAATCTGCACGATGTGGTAAAGACCGCGCTCTTCCCGCTCCACCAGAATCAGGCCGCGGTTTTGCATGACGGAGGCAAAATCCGCATCCGTATGGGTGTGGGCGCTTCGGAAGGCCAGCACCATCTCCTCGCTGCCGATGACCTCCCCGTGAATCGTCTCATCCGTTTCCAGCTCCCGGTCGAGAATGAGAGCGCAGTCCAGCCGCCCGTCCGTCAGCCGTTCGATCAGGCCTCTGTAATCCAGCAGGTGAAACAGGGCGCGCAGGCCGGGGTACTGTTTACGCATGGCATATACGGCGTCCGTGATGACCTTTCTCCGGCCCGGATCGCGGATGACACGGGCATCCATGCCGATATGGAGAAGCTGTTCTCCACGCGCTCTCCCGGCCAGCTTCTTCACATCCGGCGGGATCTTTTCGAGGCGGCTGATGATCTCCTTGGCCCGTCGGCGGAATTCCTCGCCGGCCGCGGTCAGCGTCACCTGCCGGGTGGTGCGCGTCAGAAGCGGCACGCCGAGCTCCCGTTCCAGCTCCTGAATCTGCCGTGAAAGGGCGGGCTGGGACAGAAACATGATCTCCGCGGCGCGGCTGAAGCTCAGCGTGTCCGCGACGGCGATAAAGGAACGAAGCTGCTTGATCTCCATGAAATCACCTCGTTCTGATTATAAGATATGGCGTGAATTTATGCAAATAAATTATAAATAACGGAAAATTGTTCGGAAATCATTATTTCTCTTTTGGGACAGCGTTCGGTATACTCAGGTTGACGAACTTGCTTCAGGAGATGCTGTCATGAACAAAACGGACTATATCCGTATGTACGAGGATAAACGCCGCACGATCCCGGAGGCGCTGGACACGATCCAAAGCGGGGACTGCCTGTTCACGACCAATAACTATTCCGAGCCGGCGGGGTTTCTGTCCCGGCTCCATGAGATCGCGCCGCGTGTGGAGAATGTGCGTGTGTGGAAGGGACGCAGCGGCGAATATCCCTTTATGTCCGACCCGGCCATGAAGGGGCATATCGAGATGTATACCTATTTTTATGGCCCGCTGTTTTCCAAAAAATCGCGTCCGCTTGGCCTGGTGGATTTTGTGCCGACCGATTTGATGAATTACTATCACATCGCCGTGGCGAACCATCCGGCGAATGTGTATATCACCGGCGTCACGGAGATGGACGACGACGGGTATTTCTATCTGCCCATGAACAACGTCGCCGACGGGATCACGATGCAGCACGCCATCGAGACAAACGGGCGGATCATCGTGGAGGTCAACAAAAACTTCCACCGCATGAACGGCTCGGTGCGGATCCCCATCGACGCGGTGGACATCATCCTCCAGCACGACGCACCGGAGACGATTACGCCGACGATGGAATCCACCGCCGTGGAGAAAGCCATTGGTGAGGCCTGTGCGAGCCTTGTCGAGGACGGGGACACGCTTCAGCTCGGCATCGGCGGCATACCGAACGCGGTCGGTCTGTTTCTCAAGGACAAGCATGACCTGGGCATCCACACCGAGATGTTCACCTCCGCGTTTATGGACCTCATCCGATGCGGCGCGGTGAACGGCGAGCGCAAGCCGATCGACAAGGGCATCCATCCCTGCGCCTTTGTGGAGGGCGAGGCAGAGCTTTACAGGTTCGTATCCGAAAACAGGAACATTGTCCTGCGTCCGGCGCCGCAGATCGTGGATCCCTTCATCGTCGCGCAGCAGGATCATATCACCGCCATCAACACCTGCGTTGAGCTCGACCTCACCGGGCAGGTGGCGTCGGAGTCCGTAGGCTGGAAGCAGATCGCCGGTGCGGGGGGTGCGTTCTGCTTCGCCTACGGCACGTTCCGGGCGGCTCACGGCAAGAACATCCTGGCCGTCCAGTCGAAAACAAAGCGCGGCGACTTCAAAATCAAGAGTATGCTGACGCCCGGGGCGATCGTCACGATCCCCCGCAACTATGTGGACATCATCGTCACCGAATACGGCATCGCCCGGCTGAAGGGGTGCACGGTATCGGAACGCGCCAGACAGCTGATCGCCATCGCGCATCCCGACCAGCGGGAGGAGCTGAGGGCGGAAGCGCGCAGGATGCTGCTCATTTAAAATCCGCTCCTAACAAAAAAAGAGACACGGTCAGGCCGTGCCTCTTTTCTGTTTTGGGGAAAAATTACTTGATGTTGCCGAGATCGGTCACGGTGATAACCGTCGCAAAGTCGCCGGGGGCAGCGTCGGTGTTGGCATCGACCGTGATCTCGCCGTTGAACATGGCGGCAACCAGCGCCTCGTAATCGGCCTCGGTGAAGTTGTCATCGAACTGGGTGGTGGCGGGCAGCTGGACATAGTTCTCGGAGGGAACCTCGGAGACAAGACCCAGCGTCTGAACCTGGCCGCCGTAGTTGGCGAAGTTGCCGGCCACGACCTCGGTGAGCATGGTGTTGACCGTAGCGGCAAGGCCCTTCATGGCAGAGGTGACCGTCATGCCTTCGCCGTAGGTGCCGTCGATGATGCCGGACTGGTCAACGTCAACGCCGATGACCTTGCCGTCCACCTTCGCAGCAGCCTCGGCCGCGGAGGAGTAGATACCGCCGCCGCAGGCAAAGACGACCTCGACGCCGTCGGAGTACCAGGTGTCCATGGCGGCAGTGATGTCCGCGTCGCCGTAGAACTGGTTGCCGTAAGCGTAGTTGATGGCGACGTCCTCGGCGCCGATCTCAGCGGCAGCCGCGTCCGCGCCCTGGATGAAGCCGTAGCCATAGCGGACGACAGCGGGAACCGCCATGCCGCCCAGGAAGCCAAGCTTGGTGTAGCCGAGCTTCACAGCCGCATAACCGGCCATGTAGCCGCAGAGCTCTTCCTGATACACGGCGCTGTAGAGGTTTGCGGGAACGACGTAGTCGTCGCCCAGATCGCCGGCGCTGACGTCCAGCGCGATGAAGGTCACGTCGTCATAGACCTCGGCGGTCTCCTTGATGGCGTTGGCGAAAGCGAAGCCGGGCATCACGATGACGGTATAGCCGTCGTCGATGGCGGACTCGATCATGGCAACGCGGTCCTCATCGGAGTCGGAGGCGGGCTTGTAGTAGCTGAAGGAAAGGCCGTTGGCCTCGCAGTAGTCACGGCAGGCCTCATAGGTGGTCTGGTTGAAGGACTGGTCGGTGATGTCGCCGTAGTCGGTGATCATCGCGACGGCGATGTCGGACGCAGCCTCAGCGGGTTCCTCAGCGGCGGGAGCGGGCTCCTCCTCCGCGGCGGCGGGCTCTTCGGCGGCAGCGGGTTCCTCAGCGGCGGGCTCTTCGGCGGTGGTGGTGCTGCTGCCGCAGGCAACCAGCGCGAAGATCATGCTCAGCGCGAGGAGAAGTGCAAGAATCTTTTTCATCATTCGTTCTCCTTTTACAAATTTTTGGGTTGTACCCATTTTTGCCTGGAATGTTCAGATTATACCATGCCCCACCGGCAACTTCAAGATGGCTTTCGTAAAAACATACGCAATTAAGGCGGCGGCTGCGGTTGCGGCGGGGCGGCGTTTGTGTTATAGTTGTCGTATCAGAGAAAGAGAGGGCCGGGATATGGGCAGCATCCTCACCATCGGCATCGCCGGCGGCACCGGCAGCGGCAAAACCACGATCACCCGCCGCATCCAGCGCCAGTTCAGCGGCAGCGTCGCCACGCTGTATCACGACAATTACTATAAATCCCACGACGGTCTTTCCATGGAGGAACGCTCCCGGCTCAACTACGACGAGCCGGACGCCTTCGATACGGAGCTGATGATCCACCAGCTCCGCGAGCTTCAGGCCGGCAATCCCATTTACTGCCCGGTCTACGACTACACCGTCCACAACCGCTCGGAGCGGACAATCCTTATACAGCCGGCGCCGGTCATCCTCGTCGAGGGCATTCTCATCCTCGACAGCCGGGAGCTCTGCGACATCATGGACATCAAGGTGTTCGTCGATACGGACGCGGACGTCCGCATCCTGCGCCGCATCGTCCGGGACGTGCGTGACCGCGGACGGAGCCTTGAATCCGTCGTGAACCAGTACCTCACGACCGTCAAGCCCATGCATGAGATGTATGTCGAGCCGAGCCGCCGCCGGGCGGACATCATCGTGCCCGAGGGCGGACATAACGAGGTCGCCATGGCGCTGCTCATTGAGCGGGTGCGGGCGCATCTGGAGGGACAGAATGGCTAAACTCTACTTCAAATACGGCGCGATGGGCTCCTCGAAGTCCGCGCAGGCCCTTATCACCAAATTCAACTACGAAGAGCAGGGGATGCGCTGCTGGCTCATAAAGCCCGCCACCGATACCCGCGACGGCGCGGATATCATCGCCTCCCGCATCGGCCTGTCCGCTCGC
Source organism: Oscillospiraceae bacterium (assembly GCA_051867595.1). GTDB lineage: Bacteria > Bacillota > Clostridia > Oscillospirales > Oscillospiraceae > CAJOIG01. Next base: position 10,435 of record JBJDYS010000072.1, on the reverse strand, counting down.
GGCGAGGTCATTGCTCCCGGCGACAGCATCGGCGAGAAATACCAGGCCGCCGGCTGGTGCGATGTCATCATCGCCGACGAGGCGCAGTTTTTCACGCCCGCGCAGATCGACGAGCTCCGCGAGATCGTCGATACGGCGGATGTGCCCGTGATGTGCTTCGGTCTGCGGACGGATTTCCAGACCAACTTCTTCCCCGGTGCGAGACGGCTCATGGAGGTCGCGGACTCCATCACGGAGATCAAGACCATCTGCACCTGCGGCCGGAAGGCCGTCGTAAACGCCCGCCTCGACGCAAACGGCCGCATTGTCACGCAGGGCGAGCAGGTTCTCCTCGGCGGCAACGACCGCTATACCGCCATGTGCCACAAGTGCTGGACGGAAAAAATCCGCCTTCAGCAAAACCGTGCCGAAAACGCATAACCGTCCGGGACACGCCGCCGCGTGTCCCGTTTTTCGGAGATCTTTTATGAAAGTTAAGCTTGCTCAGCTCCAGCTCCCGGTCAGCGCCGACAAAAACCGGAATCTCGAGGCGCTTGCCGAGGCCATGGCGCGGCTGGACGCCGCCGCGCCGGACTTCGTCGCCGTCGGCGAAATGTTTATCTGCCCGTATGAGACCGGCAGCTTCCCACTCTATGCCGAGCCGGAGGGCGGGGAGACATGGCGATTCCTCAGCCGGCTCGCCGCCGCGCATCACGTCTGGCTCTCCGCCGGCTCGGTGCCGGAGGTCGATGAGACGGGACGGGTATACAACACGGCCTATGTCTTTGACCGGGACGGACGGCCAATCGCAAAGCACCGGAAAATGCACCTGTTCGATATCGACGTCCGGGGCGGACAGTCTTTTCGGGAATCCGAGACGCTGACCGCGGGCGACCGGGTCACCGTGTTCGACACGGAGTTCGGAACCGTCGGCCTGTGCATCTGCTTTGACATCCGCTTCCCGGAGCTTGCCCGCCTGATGGCCGATGCGGGGGCGCGCCTCGTTCTGGTTCCGGCCGCGTTTAACACCACCACCGGCCCGGCGCATTGGGAGCTGAATTTCCGCAGCCGCGCACTGGATAACCAGTGCTTTTATGCCGGAACCTCCGTCGCGCAGGATCTGAACGCGTCCTACCACGCCTGGGGTCACAGCCTTGTTGTCTCCCCGTGGGGTCATGTTCTCGGTCAGCTGGATGAAAAGCCGGGCTGTCTTGTGACGGAGCTCGACCTGGATTATGCGGACGATATCCGCGCACAGCTTCCGCTGCTGTCCGCCCGACGGCACGACCTCTACGAGCTGTGCCGAAAGCCGCCCGTGACCTTCCGCCGCGCCGAAGCCGCGGACATTCCGGGGATCGCCGCCGTTTACGACGCCCTCCACACCGAGGAGGAGGCCGGACGCGCCGTTATCGGCTGGAACCGGCGGATCTATCCCACCGCCGCGACGGCGGAGCTGGGCGTTTCCCTCGGCGATATGTTCGTCGCGGAACGGGACGGCGTCATCGTCGGCAGTGCCCGGATCAACCGGGAGCAGGTTCCGGCATACAAGGACGGCGCGTGGCGGTATTCCGCTCCGGACGACGAGGTCATGGTCATGCACACGCTGACGATCGCCCCTGCCCTGGCCCGCAGCGGTCTCGGCACGCGGTTCGTGCGGTTTTATGAGCAGTACGCCCGCGGGCAGGGCTGCCCGTACCTTCGCATCGACACGAACGAGCGCAACACCCGTGCGCGTGCGCTGTACCGAAAGCTCGGGTATACGGAGGCCGGTGTCGTCCCCTGCGTCTTTAACGGCATCCCGGACGTGCCGCTCGTCCTCCTCGAAAAGAAGCTGTAACGGCTGAAAAAAGGCACGGCCGGAGCGCGCCGCATTTTTTGCCGATCACCCGGTTCTATGAATCGCCGGTGCGGACAGGCGCATATTCTGTAACGCCCGCACTAAAAATTGCCATACGGAAAACGGTTGATTTGAGAAGAATTTCGACGAATATACGGTAGACAAGCGATACTTTGGTATGATATTATACTTTAGTATAAATTTTAAGGCAGAGGTGATGCTCATGCTATTTAAGCACCATGGCGGCGTGCATCCGAACGATAAGAAAGCACCCGCCAACGAAGCGGCGATCTCCACCATTCCGCAGCCGGCGCAGGTGGCGATTCCCATGTCCCAGCACATCGGCGCGCCCTGTACGCCCCTGGTCGCCGTCGGCGACGAGGTGAAACTGGGCCAGAAGATCGGCGAGGCGAAAGCGCCCGTGTCCGCGCCCATCCACGCGTCGGTCTCCGGTAAGGTCGTTGCCATCGAGCCCAGGCTCAACAACCTCGGCAACATGGTTCAGACCGTTATCATCGAAAACGATTTCAAGGACACCCCGGCAGAAACCATGGTTCCCGCCGCAGAGGACGATCTGCAGGATCCCGAAGCGATCGCTTCCATCATCCGCGAGGCCGGCATCGTCGGTATGGGCGGCGCCACCTTCCCCACGGCGTTCAAGATCACGAGCGGCTGGGGCAAGGTCGACACCGTCATCATCAACGGTGCTGAGTGCGAGCCCTACATAACCTCTGACCACCGCACCATGCTGGAGCATCCGGAGGAGCTTCTGAAGGGCATTCAGCTCATCATGCGCGCCTGCAAGGTCGATAAGGCCTATTTCGGCATCGAGCTCAACAAGAAGTTTGCCATCGACCTGCTCAACTTCAAGGGCGCAAAGGAAATGGGCATCGAGATCGTTCCGCTCAAGTGCCAGTACCCGCAGGGCGCTGAGAAGACCCTCATCCAGACCATCACCGGCCGCGAGGTGCCTCCCGGCGGTCTGCCCGCGCAGGTCGGCTGCGCGGTGTTCAACACCTTCACCTCCTACAGCGTGTACCGCGCTGCCTACGAGGGCTGGCCCGCGATCGAGCGCGTGGTCACCGTCTCCGGCTCCGCCATCGAGAACCCCAAGAACGTCAAGGTTCGCGTCGGCACTCCGATGCAGTGGGTGTTCGAGCAGACCGGCGGCTTCGCCAAGGAGCCCTGGAAGGTCATCATGGGCGGCCCGATGATGGGTCTGGCCCAGTACGACCTGAACGTCCCCTGCGGCAAGGGTACCGCGGCGCTGCTGGCCTTTGCCGAGGATGAGGACAAGACCGTCGCCGATCCCACCTGCATCCGCTGCGGACAGTGCATTTCCGCCTGCCCGATGAACCTGCAGCCCATCTATATGTATATGTACGAGGAGAAGGGCGACATTGAGATGATGCAGAAGCTCAACATCACCGACTGTGTGGAGTGCGGCGCCTGCACCTATATCTGCCCGGGCCGTCTGCATCTGACCCACGCTTTCAAGACCGGCAAGGCCAAGCTTCAGGCCTATAACGCCGCCCTGAAGGCGAAGGAAGAGGCCGAAAAGGCAAAGAAGGAGGAGAAATAAGATGGACGAGAGAAAACTGATTGTTTCTTCTTCCCCCCATATCCGCACCCCGCGGAGCACCCGGGTCATCATGCTGGACGTGCTGATCGCGCTGGCTCCGGCGTTTATCGCCTCGATCATCTTCTTCGGCTGGCGTCCGATCATGATCACCGCCATCTCCGTGGCGAGCTGCGTCCTGTTTGAGTTTGCCTATCGCAAGCTCATGAAGAAGCCCGACACCTACGGCGACCTTTCCGCCGCCGTCACCGGCGTCCTCATGGCGTTCTGTATGCCGCCCACGGCGCCCTGGTGGCTGCCGATCATCGGCGCGTTCTTCGCCATCGTGATCGTGAAGCAGCTCTTCGGCGGCATCGGCAAGAACTTCCTGAACCCGGCGCTCGCGGCCCGTGCCTTCATGCTGGCCTCCTACGCCGTGCTGATGACCAACTGGATGCCCACGAACTTCCAGACCGGCGTGGACGCTGCCACCTACGCCACCCCGATGACGAGCCTGCACGGAGCCTCTCTGGCGAATGACTCCCTCCTTGCGATGCTGATCGGCAATGTCGGCGGCTGCATCGGCGAGATCAGCGCCATCGCGCTGCTTATCGGCGGCGCATACCTCGTCTACCGCAAGGTCATCTCCCTGCGTATCCCCCTGAGCTTCATCGGCACCGTCGCCGTTGTCACGCTCATCTTCTCCCGCGGCAACCCCCATGTGGAGTGGATGCTGCAGAATGTCCTCTCCGGCGGTCTGCTGCTCGGCGCCATCTTCATGGCGACCGACTACTGCACGAGCCCCGTCACCCCGAAGGGTCAGATCATTTTCGGCGTGGGCTGCGGCCTGCTGACCGTCCTCATCCGTTACTTCGGCTCCTATCCCGAGGGCGTGTCCTACGCGATCCTCATCATGAACCTCACGGTCTGGATGATCGACAAGAACACCGCGCCCCGCCGCTTCGGCACCGAGCCCAAAAAGCTCTTCGCCAAGAAGGAGAAGAAGGAGGCGGCCAAATGAGCAAAACGCTCCAGATGTTCAAGCCCGGCCTGATGCTCCTTCTGATCGCCGCCGTCGCGGCGCTGATCCTCGGCCTTGTGAACGCGGGCACCGCGGCGCGCATCGCGGACATCGCCGATAAGACCATGAACGACGCCATGCAGGCCGTGCTTCCCGCCGCTTCCTATGCCGACGTCGGCGCGGAGAGTGACGGCGAGATCGAGGCCGTCTATGCCGCGGATAACGGCGGCTGGGTTGTGCAGGTCACTGAGTCCGGCTCGCAGGGTCTTATCACCATGATGGTCGGCGTGAACGCGGATTACACCTGCAGCGGCATTTCCATCACCGAGTCGAGCGAGACCGCCGGTCTCGGCGCGATCGCCGGTCAGGCCAGCGAGAAGGGCGAGGCGTTCCGCACCCAGTTTGTCGGCCAGTCGGGCACGGTTTTAGTGACCAAAGAAGGCGGCGCAATCGACGCCATTTCCGGCGCGACCATCACCTCCAAGGCAGTCTGCCGCGGCGTCACCGCGGCCCTGGCGGCGTGCCAGGCCCTGGGGTAAGGAGGTACATCCATGAACAGAAAACAACAGCTTTTTGAGGGCGTGTTCACCAACAACCCCGTCCTCGTACAGCAGATCGGCCTCTGTGCCACGATGGCTATTTCCACGACGCTCTTCAACGGCATCGGCATGGGCCTTTCGGTGCTCATCATCCTGACCTGCTGCAACGTCGTTATCTCCCTCATCCGCAAGATCATCCCCTCGCAGGTTCGTCTGGCGATCTTCGTCGTCGTCATCGCGGGCTTCGTCACGATCGTTGACCTGCTGCTGCAGGCCTTCATCCCCGCCCTGTCGAGCGCGTTGGGCGTGTTCATCCCGCTCATTGTCGTCAACTGCATCATCATCGGCCGTGCGGAGGCGTTCTCCGCGAAGAACAGCGTCAAGGACTCCTTCTTTGACGGCGTGTTCCAGGGTCTGGGCTATCTGCTCGTTCTCGTCGCCATGTGCCTTATCCGCGAGCTTCTCGGCAGCGGTACCTTCGGTGCGGGCCTCCTGAACGGCGCGAACAGCTTCTTCACGCTCGATGGCACCGGCGCCGGTATCCGCATCTTCTCCGATGAGTACGCGGCAGGCGCGCTGGTTCTGCCCTTCGGCGGCTTCCTGACGCTCGGCGTTCTCTTCGCGCTCATGCAGCATCTGCTGTCCAAGGGCGCTGCGAAGAAGGCTGCGAAAGAAAAGGAGGAGAACAAATAATGCTTGCTTCGATCGTATCGATCTCCCTGGGAGCGATTCTGGTAAACAACTTTATCTTCTCCCAGTTCCTCGGCCTCTGCCCGTTCCTGGGCGTGTCGAACAAGATGAGCACCGCCACCGGCATGAGCGTGGCCGTCATCTTCGTCATGACCATGGCCTCCGCGATCTGCTGGGTCATCAATACCTATCTTCTGATCCCCCTGGGTCTGAAGTTCATGCAGACCGTCGCCTACATTCTGGTCATCGCGGTTCTCGTGCAGTTTGTCGAGATGTTCCTCAAGAAAATGATCCCCGCCCTGTACTCCGCGATGGGCATTTTCCTGCCCCTCATCACCACCAACTGCGCGGTTCTCGGCGTCGTTCTTCTGAACACCCAGAACGGCTACAACTTCCTGGAGAGTGTGGTCTACGGCTTCACCGGCGGCGTCGGCTTTACCCTCGCCATCGTGCTGTTCGCCAGCGTTCGTGAGCGTCTCGAGTTTGCCGACTATCCCAAGGCATTCGAGGGCTTTGCCATCTGCCTGGTGTCCGCGGCTCTGTTCGCTCTGGCGTTCATGGGCTTCTCCGGCATGAAGATCATGTAAGGAGGGCTTGTGTCAATGACTGTTATTTATGCCATTCTGATCCTGGGCGTCCTCGGCCTGCTGTTCGGCATCCTGCTGGCGATCGCCGGTAAGGTCTTTGCCGTCGAGGTGGATCCCAAGGAAGAGGCCGTCCTCGCGGCCTGCGCCGGCGCCAACTGCGGCGCCTGCGGTTATCCCGGCTGCGCCGGCTATGCCGCGGCCGTCGCCAAGGGCGAGGCTCCGACCAACGCCTGCGTCCCCGGCGGCGCGGAAACGGCCGCCAAGATCTCCGAGATCATGGGCGTCGCCGCCGGTGACAGCGAGAAGTTTTATGCCTTCGTCCGCTGCTCCGGTACCTGCGGCCACACCAAGAAGAAATTCGAGTATCAGGGCCTGACCTCCTGCCTCGCGGCCACCCGCCTCGGCGGCGGCAGCGGCGCGAATGTCTGCACCGCCGGCTGCCTCGGCTGCGGCGACTGTGCGGCGGCCTGCCCCTTCGGCGCCATGCATATCGTGGACGGCATCGCGCAGGTGGATCGTTCCCTGTGCGTCGGCTGCATGAAGTGCGCGGAGGCCTGCCCGAAGAACCTGATCGTCAAGGTTCCCGCCGCGTCCACCGACATCGTGGCCTGCTCCTCCACCGACAAGGGCCCCGTCGTCACGAAGTACTGCGACTTCGGCTGCATCGGCTGCCAGAAGTGTGCGCGCGAATGCCCGGCGGACGCCATCACTGTGGAGAACTTCCTGGCCGTCATCGACCAGAGCAAGTGCGTCCACTGCGGTCACTGCGCCGACATCTGCCCGCGTCACTGCATCACGGACATCGTCTGAGCATCACAGAACCATATCGGGCCGGGGCCTTGTGCCCCGGCTCTTCTTTTTAATGGGGATTGACAGCCCGCACAAATCGGGGTAATATAATAATATACTGATTTTCAGGAGATCATTTATGCGTTTCTTTACGGTCGAATTTAGCTTTTTTACCTTTTTTGAGGAGAGGTAAAACGGATTTCGGCTGCGTAGAACCAACGAATCACGGCTGTGCAGAGGGAATCCGCTGCACAGTCTTTTTTTGTCGAAAGGGAACTCATCATGGAACTGGACAATCTTCATTCACAGCTTGAGCAGATCGACGGCGAGATCGGCGAGCTTTTCACCCGCCGCATGAAGCTCTGCGCCGAGATCGCCCGGGAACGGGCAGACGCCGGTGTCTATACGCCCGATATAACCGGCGAGCGCGCTGCCCGCGTCCGCTTCCGCGACCGGGCCGGGGAGGAGCTGGAGGGCTATGCCGGGGTGCTCTATGCCACGCTCGTGGACGTCGGCCGCAGCTATCAGGCCGCCGTGCTCACGAACGGCGACAGCGAACAGTGTGTCCGCATCGCCGAGGCCCTCGAGAAAACGCCCCGCCTGTTCCCGGAAAAAGCCAACGTGGTCTGCCAGGGCGTTGAGGGGGCCTACTCGCAGATCGCCGTGGAAAAGCTCTTCCGCGAGCCGTCCATCTCCTATGTCAGCAGCTTTGAGGCCGTGTTTGCTGCCATCGACAGCGGGCTGTGCCGCTATGGCGTCCTTCCGCTCGAGAACAGCACCGCCGGTTCCGTCAACCGCATTTACGATCTGATGATGAAGTATCATTTCAGCATCGTCCGCAGCGTACGCATCAAGATCGACCACAACCTGCTGGCAAAGCCCGGCACGAAGCTCTCGGACATCCGCGAGATCGTATCCCATGAGCAGGCGATCAACCAGTCGGCGGGCTTTCTGCGAAAGCACCCGGAGATCAAGGTGACCGCGGTCGCGAATACCGCCATGGCCGCCAAGATGGTCGCGGAATCCGGCCGCACCGATCTCGCCGCGCTCTCCTCCCGGAGCTGCGCGGAGCTGTACGGGCTGAGCATTCTCGCCTCCGCCGTGCAGGACGCGGGCAATAACCACACCCGCTTCATCTGCATCGGCAAGGAGCTCGAGATCTTTCCCGGCGCCGACCGGACGAGCATCATGCTCACCACCCCGCACCGGCCCGGCTCGCTCTACCGCATCATCGCCCGCATCAACGCCCTCGGCATCAACCTCACCAAGCTCGAGAGCCGTCCTCTGCCGGATCGCGATTTTGAGTTCATGTTCTATTTCGATCTCGACACGCCGATCTATTCCCCCAAGCTCATCCAGCTCATGAACGACCTCGAAACGCTGTGCGAGACCTTCCGCTACCTCGGAAGCTACTCCGAAATCATGTAAAAACCCAGGGCGGCACATCTCGTGCCGCCCTGTCCGCTTATTTTTATGCCGGACGCATTTTCTTTTGCAGGGTTTTGTGTTATAATAACCTGAAACTGACAAATGACAAAGGAGGAACTTCCCATGTCCCCCATTCCCGGCCTGAATGGCAATCAATACGTCCCCTATGACGAGCGCACCGGCAGCGAGTCCGTGGTGTTTTTCACCCGCGATCTCTCGGAGGCCGGCCTGCAGAAAATATTTGACCGTGTCGGCAGCGTGCTGTCCGGCAAGGTCTGCATCAAGCTCCACACCGGCGAGGCCGAAGGCCCGAACATCATCCCCCGTCCTTGGGTCAAGGCGCTCATCAGCGAAAAGCTCCCCGAGGCCACCATCGTCGAGACCAACACCTACTACGAGGGTTCCCGCTATACCACCGAGCAGCACCGCGAGACGCTGAAGGTAAACGGCTGGACCTTCGCGCCGGTGGACATCACCGACGCGGACGGCGTGGCCGAGCTGCCCGTAAAGGGCGGCAAATGGTTCACGCAGATGCACGTTGGCAAAAACCTCCTGAACTATGACTCCATGCTGACCCTGACCCATTTCAAGGGCCACACGCAGGGCGGCTTCGGCGGCTCCAATAAGAACATCGGCATCGGCTGCGCCGACGGCCGCATCGGCAAGGGAGAGATCCACTCCACGCCCAACAATATGTGGGACATCGCCAAGGAGGAGCTCATGGAGCGCATGACCGAGTCCACCAAGGCCACCGTCGATTTCTTTGACGGCCGAATCTGCTTCATCAACGTCATGCGGAATATGTCCGTCTCCTGCGACTGCGAGGGCGTCGGCGCGGAGCCGGTCGTGACGCCCGACGTGGGCATTCTTGCCTCGCTCGATATTCTGGCGCTGGACAACGCCTGCGTCGATCTCATCTACAACCTGCCGCAGGGCGGCGGCAAAGCCCTGATCGAGCGCGTGGAGAGCCGTCACGGGCTGCGCCAGCTCAGCTACATGAAGGAGCTCGGCATGGGCAACGACCGCTATGCCCTCATCGACATCGACAACGGCGACGCCGTCATCACCGCCGCCGAGGCCGTGAAGGACGTCGCCCCCGGCTGGATCCCCGACGCCTACAACACCTTCCCCGGCCGGAACAAGATTCGTCCGCAGGCTTACGAGAAGCCCTGAATCCTTTCCAACCAAAATCGCGCAGGCGTCCGAAAGGGCTTGCTGTCTGAATGCAGGCAGCAGGCCCTTTCATTTTTCGTCTTGCATATCGCATACCATAATGATAAACTATTGTCAATACAGGAAAGGAGAAGAGATCCCATGAAAAGATTGTTTACCGTATGCCTGGTTCTGGCCATGCTCTGCTCGCTGGGAACGGCGTTTGCCTCCGGCGAGGCGAGCGGCAGCGCCAGCTCCGTCTCACGCGACCCCGCGCCGGTGTTCCAGTCCGGCGTGTGCGTGCTGGAGGAGGGGCAGAGCGAAGCGTCCTTTGTGGTAAAGGGCCGTCAGCTCTGGACGGACAGCGAGTATGAAGGCATCGGCGTATACGATGCGGCAGATGCCGTGACGGTGTACGACGGATACGACGCGTGGCAGGCGGAGGAGGTCTCCGCCGTGCAGGCGGCACTGTCCGCCATTCCCGGCTCGACCGACCTTCTGCTGACCATTCCGGCGGCAGGCCTTACCGAGAACACGGTGTATTACATCGCGATCGGAGAGGACGAGGCCTCGCCGGTCTATATCGTGACGGCGGAGAACGCCGCCGCCGTCGATGCGGACAACAGCATTACCTTCGATCTGGGTTCAAGCGCCGCCGGCGACGGCTACACGGACAGCTTCACCCTGCCCCTGAGCTCCTATGCCATGGTGCCGGACGGGAACAATATCCGCCTCGGCGGCGCATACGGGCTGTTTGAGGCGTCGGATTTTGCCGACGTGGATGCGGCGGATGCGGATGTCGTCAACTGGTATCTCACCACCGGCGGCACAAACGGCGGCACGGCGCTGCACGAG
>JBJDYS010000071.1:0-9686 GCA_051867595.1 Oscillospiraceae bacterium | reverse complement strand
ATTACAGCAGCTCGGGAAATACCTCCTTATAGGAACGGTCGGGATCGATCACGCCGCCGTGGGGAGAGACGCGCTGATCCTCGGGCGGGAACTGCATATAATCGCCGTAGGTTTTGGTCAGGACATCGTCATAGCCGCTGGGTGCGGGAACTTCGATGTCCTCAAAGGGGAGCATGACGGTTTCGTCAAAGTCGCTCTTCGGCCAGAGCAGACAGCCGGCATACAGGCCGTTGTAGCTCTGCACCGCATCCGGGCGCACCTTGTGGGGCGTTCGGTAGAGCCAGTGACAGAAATTCATGATGTTTCGCTCGCCGACCACACCGCAGACGGCCCGGCAGAGGATATGCTGCACAGGACGCTTCTGGTTGGGGTGATGGGTGCGGTAAAAGACACCCCAGAGCAGATACACGGCGCTCTTCTGGAGCTTTTGCACAAGCGGGCTTTTCGGCACGGTGTCGAGCGGGAAGATCGCGAGGCTGATGCCGAGGTTATAGCGAAGCTGATTGGAATGGCGCCGAATGTCGGCAAGGTGTTCCGGCCGGATGTCGGTGGTGTTGCTCCGGCGGAAGCGGATGAGCGCGTTCACGCAGGTGGGTTCGGTTTTGAAATTCTGGAGGAAATACGGCTCCTCCGCGCCGAACTCCTCGTTTGTCATGGCGCGCAGGCGGTCAAAATCCGCCCGCGGCATGAGCAGGTCGATGTCGTCGTCCCAGGGTATAAAGCCCTTGTGCCGCACGGCGCCAATCAGACCGCCGCCGTACATCCACCAGGTGAGGCCGGCCTTCTTGCACAGCCGGTCAAACTCCTGGATGAGATCGATGTATACCGCATTGATCCTTTTCTGCTTTGCGGTTACGGGATAGCCGCAGATGATCTCGTCGTTCATGTTCACGGGGTATGCCCCCTTTCTCCGCAGTATGGTATGTTTGTGTGACGGCATGACGCCGCAGCCCCGCCACAGAGCCCGGTGTCATGGCGCGTATCAAAGGGGATTACAGCAGCTCGGGAAGTACCTCCTTATAGGAACGGTCGGGATCGATCACGCCGCCGTGGGGAGAGACGCGCTGATCCTCGGGCGGGAACTGCATATAATCGCCGTAGGTTTTTCGTAGAATATCGTCATAGCCGATGGGGACGGGGACTTCGATGTCCTCAAAGGGGAGCATGATGGTCTTGTCAAAGTCGCTCTTCGGCCAGCGAAGAGAGCCGGAATACAGGCCGTTGTAGCTCTGCACCTCATCCGGACGCACCTTGCGGGGGGCGAGGTAGAGCTTATGGGTGAGCTGCATGATGTTTTTGCCGCCGATGACGGAGTAGGCCGCCCGGCAGAGGATATGCTGCACGGGACGCTGTTCGTTGGGACGGTTTGCGCGGTAGTAGATGCCCCAGAGCAGATAGACGATGGATTCCTGCAGCTTGCAGAGCAGCTCGCTCTGCGGCACGGTATCGAGCGGAAAGATCGCGAGGCTGATGCCGAGGTTATAGCGCGGCTGCCTGGGATGCTGCCGGATATCGTTCAGGTGCTCCGGGCGGATGTCGGCGGTGTCGCTCCGGCGGAAGCGGATGAGCGCGTTCACGCAGGCGGGTTCGGTTTTGAAGTTCTGGAGGAAATACGGCTCCTCCGCGCCGAACTCCTCGTTTGTCATGGCGCGCAGGCGGTCAAAATCCGCCCGCGGCATGAGCAGGTCGATGTCGTCGTCCCAGGGTATAAAGCCCTTGTGCCGCACGGCGCCAATCAGACCGCCGCCGTACATCCACCAGGTGAGGCCGGCCTTCTTGCACAGCCGGTCAAACTCCTGGATGAGATCGATGTATACCGCATTGATCCTTTTCTGCTTTGCGGTTACGGGATAGCCGCAGATGATCTCGTCGTTCATGTTCATAAGTGGAATATCTCCTTCTGTATGAATCAGAGCATGGCCATGAGTTCTTTGTACCAGCCGCGGCGGTCGACGAACTGGCGCACGCAGGGATCGGCGCGGCCGTTGCCCTCGACGATGCAGACACCGGTCTCGGTCACGGCGACGTCCCAGCCGATATAGCGCATATCGGGCACTTCCTTCGCGGCGCGCAGGACGGCGGCTTTTGCCTCTTCCCAGTGCGGGATCTTCAGGCCGGGGAAGGTCTGGCCGGAGAGCGGGTGAACCAGATATTCGTTGGCATCCTCGTCGATGGCGAGCGTATCCACGATGCCGGTCTCAACGTCGATATGCGCCGCCATGCCGCCTGCGCCCATATTATCGACGACGGTGTCGCCGCTGCCGGAGCGGAAGAACGCGGAGAAGAGCTGCGGCTCCCCGTTTTTGTCGAGCATGGTGTTCAGGCGGGGAACATTGGTGCTCGCGGGGTTGAAGGCCGCGAGCGCCGGATGCTGGACGATGAACTCTTCGACCAGCACGTCGCGGTTTTGGTTATACAGCGCGGTCAGGTCGTCGCCCTCGTGATAGGTGTAGCGGGAGATGCCGCGTCCGCAGGCAAGATCGGTCGCCTTGAGCATCACGGTGCCGTGGGAGCGGACGAAGTCGGCAAACTCCTCCTCCGTCGCCTCGGGGACATACAGCCAGTCGCGGTTGAGATACTCGGCGAAGCGGTGGTTGAAGCGCACCTTGTCCCGGAACAGCATGGTGTCGCCGGTGTTGGCCTTTTTGATGAAACGCTCGAAGCGGAACATGGTGAAATAGCGGGAGCGCTCGCGGTCGTTTTTCCTGTCGAAGTTGAGGTGGGCGTACTCGGCGGGGCTGGAGCCATGGCGCAGGACGCACCAGAACATACTGAGCCAGTTGACGAGCCGCGCCCAGAAGCCGGAATAACGGCGGCGCGTCTCCTTGCGGAAAAATCCGAAGGAGCGGACAAACAGTTCTTTGAGACTTGCTTCCTTGAGCATATCGTTCATAATGATTACCTCTTATTCGCCGCGGAGGGATCCTCCGGGGCGTTATCTACTTGACGAACCTGGTACTGCGGCATATCGCTGACGGTCATGTAAATGCGGCCGATGTACTCGCCGATCACGCCGAGGATCAGCATGATGATGCCGCCGATGAACAGAATGGCGGCGAAGGTGGAGCTGTATCCGGCGGAGATGGCGGGATTCACGAGCTTGCGGATGATGGTGATGATGCCTACGAGAAAGCCGATCCCGGCGCAGACGCCGCCCAGGAAGGAGGCCATTCGCAGCGGCAGGATGGAGAAATTCGTCAGCGCCGTTACGGTCAGGCTGATGAGCTTGCGGAGCGAATAGCCGCTCTCACCGGCGATGCGGCTGCGGTGCTCCATATCGACATTGGCGATGCGGGTGGTGACATGGTTCAGGTAAAGTCCCGGCGCGGGGAATGGGCTGTGGTAGCGGAGCGCGGCATCGGCCGCCGTCCGGCTCCACGCGGTGAAGGCGGAGACCGAAATGCCCTTGGGCTTGTTGCCGACCCACTCGGACACCTTCTGGTACATCCGGCTCGTGATCTGCTTGAACCACGAGTGCTTCTTCTGCGGAAAACGGGCGTATACGATGTCATAGCCCTCGGCGAGCTTCTCGACCAGCGGGAAAATACCCGCCGCGGGATGCTGGCCGTCGTCGTCCATGTAGACGATGGCGTCGCCGGAGGCATACGGCAGCGCCGCCATTTTGGCGGACTGCTGACCGTAGTTCCGCGAGAGATCGACGCCGATCACGCGGGGATCCTCCCGGCAGAGCCGGGAAATGACCTCATAGGTGTTGTCGGGCGAGCCGTCGTTCACGAGAATGACCTGATAGTCGTATTCCTCGCGGGCGGCAAAGACCTCGCGGATCTCGTCCAGCACGAAGGGCAGCGTCTGCGCGCTGCGGTAGCACGGAATGCAGATGGAAATGAGCATGGCAGAACCTCGTTATTCGGCGCTCAGACGGAAAACGCCGTGTCCGTCGGAGGTCAGCTTGTGGGAGAAAATGCTGTCGGCCTGCACGGGGAGCGTCACGGCCAGATGCTCCGCCCGGCGGAACAGCGTGTAGGACAGGGCGACGTCGATGAAGGAGAGGCCGACGGAGTTGAAGTAGATGAACTCATCCTCCGCCTCGCGGCCGGGCTTGCGGCCGACAATGATGTCCACAAGATCCGCGTGAATGTCCTCGTCGCGGAGCTTGCCGGCCTGATAGAGGCGGCTGATGGTCTGGGTGCGGTGCTTCACGACGCTCCAGCTGTCGCAGACGATCTTGTCCGCGCGCAGGGCGGTGTCCTCGTCGTCCTCCCAGCCGGCAACGTGGCAGTAGAACGCGCCCTTCTTGCACCAGGCGCCGTGAAGAACCGGCTCCTGTCCGCTGATGGCGGTGACGATGACGTCCGCGCCGACGGCGGCTTGTTCATAGCTGCTGTGACAGGCGATGAACTCCATGTCGGGGTAGAGCGGGGCCATCTGGGCGATGAACTCCTGCTCGCGCTCCTCGGTGCGGGAGGCGACCCGGCAGACCTTCAAATGGGGCAGCACGGTCTTCATGCCGACAAGGTGCATCCGCGCCATCTCGCCCGCGCCGATGAAGCCGATCTCCCGGGATTCGGGCCGTGCGAGATATTTCGCGCCGACGGCGCCGACGGCGGCGGTGCGGAGGTTGGAGCAGAGCGCACCCTCCATGAACGCGATGGGAAAGCCCGTCTCGATGCTGGACAGCAGGATCATGGCCGACTGGTTCTGCAGGCCGAACAGATGGGGGTTTCCGGGGAAAACGGAGACCCATTTCATGCCGCAGACCTTCTCGTCGAGCAGCGTCGCGGGGAGGATGTTGATGCGGGATTGCAGCTCCTCGTCGAAAATCTGAACGGTTTTGTCGGGGTACAGGACGCGCCCGTTCTCATAAGCGACAAGGGCCTTTTCGACCACGTCGATCGCGGTGGGCATATCAAGGCAGCCTGCCTGCAGGAGGGCCTCCTGCGAGAGGTATTTGACATTCAGCGTTTGGGGCATGAAGCTCATCCTTTCTGGTTCAGAAGCGGAACAGGCGGAAGAGAAGGTTCTCACCGCTTTCGTCCTCCACGCGGAGCGCGTGGAAGACGCGGTCGGCGGTCTCCGCAAGCTCCGCCGTGTCGTCGTATAACAGATGCAGATAGCAGAAAACCTGCTGCACGGAGGCGGAGGCACGGATCGTGTCCCCGGCGCCGTGGATGGGAACGTAGGCGTACACCTCCGGCATGGCGGCGACGGTCTCCTCGCCGGAAACGGCGCGGATGGCGCCCGGACGGACGTGCAGGGGCAGGATGGCGAAATGCTTGCCCGCGGGCACATCCCGGCGGATCAGATGCGTCTGTTCGGAGAGTACAGGCGTTTCGCCCAGCGCATAGCGGAGCATGAACTCGAGCTGATCGACGCCGTAGAAATAGCGGATGGGGTAGTAGGTCATGGAGCCGCCGAAGCGGTAGCCCATCTCGTTGAAGATGAATTGTCCGCGGTTATTGAACGCCTCGATCCAGACGGGGCCGTCGTGCATCCCGGCACGGCGGAACATGGCCCGAACCTTCGCGTCGAGCGCGGCCAGGTACGCGTCGGTGTCGGCGGAGGGGAAGCGCTGCAGCGCCATGACGGAGCCGCTCCCCTCGGCCAGAAGCATGGAGACCTTGTCGGAGGTGCCGCAGAATACGGCCTCACCGCCTGCAAGCGTGTAGTGGATGATGCAGGAGTCATAGGGTATGTATTCCTCGATCAGCACCGTTGCGGTTCGGGAAAAGGGCCGCGCCCGTTCCACGGCGGGCAGAAGCTCCTCCGCCGTCCGGCAGATGGAAAAGCCCTGACTGCCGCTGCTGTCGGCGGGCTTTACCGCGACGGGGTAGGGGATGTCCTGCGGGTCGGTGACGGCGAGGTCATAGACCTTCGCGACGGGGATGCCGTTTTCCGCGCACATTTGCTTGAACAGGGCCTTATTCGCGCAGTGATCCCACATCGCCCGGTCGCAGTAGACCGGCAGCCCGCAGGCCTCCGCCGCCGCGATGGCGTGGGGGAGAATGTCCTCGTTGTTTCCGGGGAAAATGCCGTCAATTTTTTTCTCGCGGATGAGCCGGATGAGGCCCTCGTCGTCGATGGCGTCTACGTCGTAGGCTTCGTCCGCGATGCGCCTCAGCGGCGTGATGCCGTAGCGCGGATGCGCCGTGGCGATGAGCGTCACGTTGTTTTCGGCGGCGAACCGCCGGATATCATCGATGCTGTTCGAGCCGCCGAGCAGCAGAAGTCGTTTTCCGGTCATGAAAGAGGGCCTCCTGTGGTGATCCAGTAGCCGTGGCGGTTGGAGCTGTCGGTCACGGCCTGCGAAAGCAGCGCGGCCTCGTCGGATGCTTCCCGCCAGATGGTCTCCGGAGCGGTGCGGCGCAGCTCGTCGAGCGCGGCGCGGTCGGCCTCCGTGAAGAGGAAGCGGACGGACGCGGCCCGGGGCTCACGCTTCGGCGTGAGGTCGGGCGCCTTGCCGCAGGCGGCATCAATGACCATGGCGGTGTAGTCCATGCCGGTGGAGAGGTATACCAGATCGGAGCCGATGCAGTCGCCGCCCATCCGTGCGCCGATCTCGATGATCCGCACCTCGCCGTCCGGCGTGATGCGAAACTCGGCGTGGGAGGCGCCGTATTGGATCTGCAGCGCGTCCAGGGCGCGGCGGATGTGGTTCTTTACGGCCTCCTGCCGCTCCGCGGGGATATCGGAGGGCTCGTCGTGCCCGGTCTCGATAAAATGCGGCGCGCCGGTAGTGTACTTTTTGGTCAGCGCGAGGACGTGATGCTCGCCGCCGAAGGAAATGCTCTCGCAGCTGTATTCGTCGCCCTCGATAAACTCCTCAATGACGGCGCGTTTTTCAAAGGATTGTGCGATCGACGGCGTCACGGCGGCGCAGAGCTCCGCATAGGTTTCGACGCGGAAAATGCCCCGGCTGCCCGAACGGTCGGTGGGCTTTACGATCAGCGGATAGCGGAGGGCGGACAGCGCGTTCTCCGCGGGGATATCGGTTACCTCCAGAAAGCCCGGACAGGGGATGCCCGCGGCGGACAGCGCGCGGCGCATCTCGTATTTGTTGGTGGCGATGAGGTCGGTGATCTCCGGGTTGCAGGGTTTTCCCAGGCGGCGCTGGATGTAGTTTACGGTGTGGGTGGCCAGGTCGGAGCCGATGGAACAGCACGCCTCGACACCCTCGTCGCGGCAGACCTGCCAGATGGCCTCCTTTTCCACGATGCTGATCGGGTGGAACACATCGGCGGATGCTTCGCCGACGTCCCCTGCGGCCCATGCAAACACATGGGTCTCAAAGCCCATTTCCTTCGCCTTGCGGATGAGGGGGTCCTGAAATTCGTTTGCGCCGATGATGGCGAGCTTTCTCATAAAAAGCCTCTCTCAGATATAGAAGTTTCCGGATTGCAGAAGCCGGACGATGTAGAGAACGCCGGAGGCCGTATGCCAGCCGAGAAGCGGCAGTCCGACGCAGCGGGCGAGCTTTCCGGCGGTGGATTTCTCCCGCACCAGAACGGCAAAGCGGTTCATGGCGACGGCCCAGAGCATCCACGCGGCGAGGTAATGCCCCCACAGGAAGTTGCCGTCGCCGGAGCGGGATCCGGTCTCATGCAGGAGCATGGATTCGAGCCGGCCGGCAGCCGCGCCGAAGAAGCCGAGGCGGCAGGCGGTGTCGCGGAAGAAAGCGCGGGGCGCGATGGCGATCACAAAAAGCGGGAAGGCCGACAGGCGCAGGATGCGAAGCAGGATGCGTCCGACGGCGGAGAAGAACTCCCCCACCCCGGCAAAGGATTCCCGCAGGAAATACACGGCGATGCCGGAGGCGGCCGCGGTTTCCCCGTCTGCGGCGGCCGTGGCGGCGGCAGACGAGGCTGTGACGATGCTGGCGCCGAAGAACGAGATAAACTGGCTCAGAATAATGACCGCCGCAGGCAGATACGCGAGCGCGAGCTTCAGGCAGAACGGCAGAAGCATTCCTTTCGTGCGGAACACGTCGATGAGCAGGAAGATCAGGATCGCCGGCGCGAAAAACTGCAGAAACGACGGCTTCGCGTAGGCGGAGCAGAGGATGCAGACCGGATAGAGAATCAGCTCGGCGCGCGTATATACCGGCTCGCGGAACTGATGCCAGAAGCCACCCTCGAACGCAAAAGGCGCGTTCGGACTGCCGGGGATGCGGCGCCGGTCATAGATGCACACGGTCATGTAAAAGACCGCGAGCGCAAAGGGCCGCACCATGATGTTGGTGGGGTTGTGCCAGGTGTTGATGGCGCCGCAGGAGACATAGAGCGTCTGGCCGGGGACGCAGAGCGCGTTGGCCGTGAACACCAGGAAAAGAAGTCCGGCGGTCAGCGTGCGGGAAATCTTGTCGGGCAGAAGGCGGTCGGTGATCCGAAACAGCAGATAATACGCCGCGGCGTTGGCGGCGGCCGTCACGGAGGCGGCAGCGACCCACATATTGCCCTGCAGCATATACAGGAGCTTTACGAAAATGTGCCAAAGCCGTTCGGAGCCGTCATAGAAGGTTTGCAGGATCCGTTCGGGGCTCATGCCGATCGCCCATAGCGTGTGCAGCAGGTAATCGCTGTTTCCCGAGCAGAGACGGAGCACGACGGCGTAGGTGAAGAAGAAAACGCCGAACGTCAGAAGCAGCGCCGCAGCCTGCCGGCGGAGAAAACGGTTCGTTTTGAGCATGGTTTTCATGGGGCGTAGAAGGATTTGACGGCGTTCGCGGCCGTTTCCACGTCCGCATCGGTGAGGCCGTAATACATCGGCAGGCGCAGGAGGCGTTCGCTCTCGGCAGTGGTATAGCGATCCTCGCCGTGGAAGCGGCCGAAACGCCGGCCGGCCGGAGCGGAGTGGAGCGGTATGTAGTGGAATACGGAGCCGACGCCGTTTTCCTTGAGGTGCGCGATGAGCGCCGTGCGCTCGGTGAGATCCTTCGCCTTGAGCCAGAACATATGGGCGTTATGGGTGCAGTCGGCGGGAATGTGGGGCAGCGCGACCCTGCCGGCCTGCTCGAGCGGCGTCAAAAGCTCGTGGTAGAGGTTCCAGGCCCGGAGACGGGCGTTGTTGATCTCCTCCGCGATCTGAAGCTGTCCGTAGAGATAGGCGGCGTTCAGCTCGCTGGGCAGGTAGCTGGAGCCGTAATCGACCCAGGTGTATTTATCGACCATGCCGCGGAAGAACTGGCTGCGGTTCGTGCCCTTTTCGCGCAGAATCTCGGCGCGTCCGCCGTCGTCGTCCCGGAGCAGGAGCGCACCGCCCTCGCCCATGGAGTAGTTTTTCGTCTCGTGGAAGCTGTAGCAGCCGAAATCGCCGATGCTGCCGAGCGCACGGCCCTTGTAATACGCCAGCACGGCCTGCGCGGCGTCCTCCACGACAAGCAGGTTGTGCCGCGCCGCGATGGCGAGGATCTCGTCCATCTCGCAGGCGACGCCGGCGTAGTGCATGACGCAGATGACGCGGGTGCGGTCGGTGATGGCGTCCTCGATGAGCGTCTCGTCGATGTTCATGGTGTCGGGGCGGATGTCCACGAACACCAGCTTCGCGCCGGCGAGCACGAAGGCATTCGCCGTGGAGGAGAAGGTGTAGGAGGGCAGAATCACCTCGTCGCCGGGTTCGAGGCCGCTCAGAAGCGCGGCCATTTCCAGCGCGTGGGTTCCGCTGGTGGTCAGAAGCACCTCGGCGGCGCCGGTGCGGTCACGGAACCACGCATGGCATTTTTTGGTAAAGTC
>JBJDYS010000070.1:0-2296 GCA_051867595.1 Oscillospiraceae bacterium | reverse complement strand
ACGCATGATGTGCTCCATGCGCTGATCGAGCTCCGCGGAGGTCTCTGCCAGCTCCAGCAGCTCGCGGTCGATCCCCTCTTCCGGGGTCAGGCCCTTCTTGTAGCGGATCTTATGCTCAAGACTTGCCCACCAGTCCATGGAGATCGTCCGAAACTGCACCTCGACCTTCATCATGCGCTTGGAATCGTGCAGGAAGATCGGTGTCTCCACCACGAGGTGCAGGCTGCGATAGCCGTTTTCCTTCGGGTTTTTGTAGTAGTCCTTTTCCTCGACCAGCGTGATGTCATCCTGCCGCAGGAACATCTCCGCGAGCTTGTATATATCCGACGGGAACGCGCAGATCACCCGCACCCCGGCGATGTCATTCAGGTTTTCCTCGATGCTCTCCACCGTCAGCGGACACCCCTTGCGGGTCATTTTCTCAATGATGCTCTCCGGCGATTTGAGGCGGGTCTTGATCGTCTCGATCGGGTTGCGGTCATAGAGGAGAGACAGCTCCTCGTTCAGAACATTGAACTTCGTCTCCACCTCCATGATGGCGCAGCGGTAATAGGCCATCAGCTCCAGATAGGGCGAGGAGTAGGTCTTGACCCATTCGGTCACTTCCGGACGGGATATGCGGTTGAGCAGCGCCCGCTCCATGCGTGTCATGACGCCGGTAGGCAGCAGCTTCTGGCTGAGTTCATCCATGTTCTGTTCTCCTTTCGTCACGTGGGGGGCTTGTTTCCCGCCGCCATTTCTATCATACGACAGGCTCCGATCGGAATCAATCAACATTTTGTTAATTTCGATAACGGATTGACAATCGGCTTCATTTCGTATATAAATAGGGTATCACAGCCCTGTATGTTCACAGGGGGAATTATCATTGGGAGGAACTACTATGAAGAAGATTCTTGCTCTGCTTCTCGCGATCATGATGATCGCCTCCATGGCTGCCTGCGGCGCCAAGGAAGAGGCTGCCCCTGCCGTTGAAGAGGCTCCCGCTGCCGAGGCTCCTGCGGCCGAGGCCCCTGCCGCGCCCGCTGCGGAGGCTCCCACCGACGACCTCACCGAGTGGAAGAACTACCTGAAAGAGTACGCCGTCGCCGGCGCGCCCAGCGAGGAAGAGGGCCAGGCCGTCTCCGCGCTCATCGACGAGGCCGCTACGGTGGAGGATGTCGAGGCGATTTCCCAGCTGACCGTTCTGTTTGAGAACGTCGGCGTTCTGAAGTACAACGACTGGATCGCGGCCGGTAAGCCCGCGGCGCAGGCCGCCGGTATCGGCTCCGAGGCCGATAAGCAGGGTGCTTCCGGCGAGATGTCCGGTGAGCCCACCGACGAGCCCGCCTGATTCTTTTCCGAAAAACGGCAAAGGAGCTGTCCGGCGCAGTCAAAAAACCGACGGGGGATACCCCGTCGGTTTTTTCTCCCTCAGGAGCCGCAAATATTATTTTTTGTTAATCTTGCACAGTTCATTTGACTTCTGCCCGCATTTCGTTTATAAATAGTGTATAAATCCCCTGCGTCTTAGACAGGGAGAAAAAATGGAGGAATATAAAATGAAGAAGATTATTGCTCTGCTTCTCGCGATTGCCATGATCGCTGCCTTCGCCGCCTGCGGCGCCAAGGAAGAGGCTGCGCCCGCTGCTCCGGAGGCTCCCGCCGCCGAGGCCCCCGCTGCGGAGGCTCCTGCCGCTGCCGCCGAGGTCACCTGGGCTGATTATCAGGCTTACCTGGTCGAGAAGGCCGGCGCCAACGCCCCCGACCTGGACGAGTTCAAGGCGCAGGTCGCGGCCATCGGCAGCTGGGAGGAGCTTGACCAGACCGTCTCCCCCTGGGATCAGATGTTCACCACTATCGGCCTGTCCACCTGGGACGAGTTCCAGGCCGGCGTTGTGAAGGAGCCCGCTGTCATGGGCGGCCCTGACGCTTCCGCTTCCGGCGAGTCCTCCGCAGAGCCCGCCGCCGAGGGCGAGGCTTCCGGCGAGCCCTCCGGTGAGCCTCCCGTAAGCGCGGTTGCGGAGAATACCGCTCACGGCGGCACCCCCGGCGCTGTCTCCGATGCTGACTATCAGGCTTATCTGAAGGCCTGGCTCGCCAGCGAGGCCGAGGTCAACACCACCATGACCCCGGAGCAGATCAACGACGAATTCATCCCCATGATCGAGGCCGGCAACTACACCGACTTCCCCGTGGAGATGATGTTCACCGGTATGCTGAACACCGGCGCGGCGATGACCTTTGACGAGTTCGTCGCGGCCAACGGCGTGTATTGATTGACCGAACATAACCTGAAAACCCGGCGAGGCATTTG
>JBJDYS010000069.1:0-40227 GCA_051867595.1 Oscillospiraceae bacterium | reverse complement strand
ATCATCAGCCCGACCCAGAAGACTGTCGAGGCCCTGATGAGCCTGGAGCTTCCCGCCGGCGTCGAGATCGAGATCAAGCTGTAAAGGATACATTATTTAATTTGTTGGCATCCGGCTCTGCCGGTAAACCAATAAGTCCGCTTCAGGGCGGACGGGTCATGTTGCGCGGTCGCCGTTACCGATCGCCCAACCAATAACCGAAGGAGGAAAACAATGAAAAAAGCCATCATCGGCAAGAAGGTCGGCATGACGCAGATCTTCGACGAGACGGGCAAAGTTGTTCCCGTAACGGTCATCGAGGCTGGCCCCTGCGTGGTCACCCAGAAGAAGACCGTTGAGAAGGAAGGCTACGATTCCGTCCAGCTCGGCTTCGAGAACATCGCCGAGAAGAAACTGACGAAGCCCATGAAGGGTCACTTCGAGAAGGCTTCCGTCGAACCCAAAAAGCATCTCCACGAGTTCCGTCTCGATGACTGCGCGGCCCTCAATGTGGGCGACGTGCTCAAGGCGGATGTGTTCGCCGAAGGCGATCACGTTGACGTCACCGGCATCAGCAAAGGTAAAGGCTACGCCGGCGTCATCAAGCGCTGGGGCGCTCAGCGCACCCCCACCACGCACGGCGGCGGTCCTGTTCACCGTCACGCCGGTTCCATGGGCTCTTCCACCGATCCCTCCCGCATCTTCAAGGGCAAGATCGGCGCCGGTCACATGGGCGTTGAGCAGGTGACGGTTCAGAACCTTGACGTGGTCAAGGTCGACCCCGAGATGAACATGATCGTTCTCCGCGGCGCGGTGCCCGGCCCCAAGGGCGGTATCGTCTACATCAAGACCACCGTGAAGAAGATCGTCGAGAAGCAGGCTGCCACCGCGGTCAGCGTCAACCCCCAGAAGGCTTCCGGACGCAACCCCCAGAAGGCCTCTGCGCGTAACAAGTAATAGAAAGGAGAGATCGATATGCCTAAAGCGAAATTGGTCGATATGGCCGGAAAGCAGATCGGCGAGTACGAACTCTCCGAGGCCGTTTTCGGTATCGAGCCCAACGGCGCTGTTCTTCACTCCAGCGTCGTGAACTACCTCGCGAACCAGCGTCAGGGCACGCAGAGTGCGCTGACCAAGGGCGAGGTGTCCTACACCACCAAGAAGCCCTGGCGTCAGAAAGGTACCGGCCGCGCCCGTGCCGGTTATGCCGGAGCTCCCGAGTGGCGTCACGGCGGCGTGGCCTTCGCGCCCAAGCCCCGCGACTACAGCTACTCCCTGACCAAGAAGACCAAGCGCCTCGCGCTCAAGAGCGCGCTGTCCAGCAAGGCTGCCGATGAGAAGATCATCGTCGTGGACGGCCTGCACATGGACGCCATCAAGACCAAGGCCTTCAAGCAGTTCCTGGAGGGCGCCGGCGTCACCGGCAAGGCCCTTGTCATCACCGAGAATGTGGACGAAGTGGTTCTGAAGTCCGCCCGCAACATCGAGGGCGTTTCCGTCACCACCGCCACCATCCTCTCCCCGTATGCGATCCTCTGCGGCGGCACCCTCGTGGTGGACAAGGCAGCGGTTCAGAAGATTGAGGAGGTGTTCGCCTGATGAAATCCGCCTACGATATTATCATCGCTCCGGTCATCACCGAGCAGTCCATGGAAGACCTCGACATCAAAAAGTATGCCTTCAAGGTCGCTTCCGATGCCAACAAGATCGAGATCAAAAAGGCTGTTGAAGAGATTTTCGGCGTGACCGTCATCAAGGTCACCACGACCCATATGCGCGGCAAGAAGCGCCAGCAGGGTCGCTTCCCCGCCGGCAAGGCTGCCGACTGGAAGAAAGCGATCGTCAAGCTCTCCGCCGACTCGAAGAACATTGAGATCTTCGAAGGCATGGCGTAAGGGAGGAAGAAGAAATGGCTATCAAAACGTATAAACCTACAACGCCGTCCCGCCGTCACATGACGGTGTCCGGCTTCGAGGGCGTCGAGAAGCACGTTCGTCCCGAGCGCAGCCTGACCGAGTCCCTGAAGAAGCACGCCGGCCGCAACAGCTACGGCCGCATCACCGTCCGCCATCACGGCGGCGGCAACAAGCAGAAGTACCGCATCATCGACTGGAAGCGCAACAAGGAAGGCACCGCGACCGTCCTCCGTCTGGAGTACGACCCCAACCGCTCCGCGTTCATCGCTCTGATCCAGTATGAGGACGGCGAGAAGGCCTACATCCTAGCTCCCGCCGGCATCAAGGCCGGGGACACCGTCGAGGCCGGCGCCGCCGCCGACATCAAGGCCGGCAACGCCCTGCCCCTCGCAAACATCCCCGTCGGTACCGTTATCCACAACATTGAGATGTATCCCGGCAAGGGCGCTCAGCTTGTCCGCGGCGCGGGCAACGCTGCCCAGCTCATGGCGAAGGAAGGCTCCATGGCCACCGTTCGTCTGCCGTCCGGCGAGATGCGTAAGATCCGCCTTGACTGCAAGGCCACGATCGGACAGGTCGGCAACGCCGATCATGCCAACATCGCGCTTGGTAAGGCTGGCCGTAAGCGTCACATGGGTTGGCGTCCCACCGTCCGCGGTTCCGTCATGAACCCGGTGGATCACCCCCACGGCGGCGGCGAAGGCAAGTCTCCTGTCGGTCGTCCCGGTCCTGTGACTCCCTGGGGCAAGCCGACTCTCGGCTACAAGACCCGCAAGACGAAGAACGCTTCCGACAAGTTCATCGTCAAGCGCCGCAACGCCAAATAAGGAGGGAAAGAAATGAGCAGAAGCATCAAAAAAGGCCCGTTCGCCGCTCCGGAGCTCCTGAAGCGCGTGGACGAGATGAACAAGGCCGGCGAGAAGAAGGTTCTCAAGACCTGGAGCCGCGCCACGACTATTTTCCCGTCCTTCGTAGGTCACACCATCGCCGTCCACGACGGACGCCGTCATGTTCCCGTGTATATCACCGAGGATATGGTCGGCCATAAGCTGGGCGAGTTTGCGCCGACGCGTACCTTCCGTGGTCACGCGGGCAGCAAGACCAAGTAAGGGGGACCGACAATGGAAGCAACAGCGAAAGCAAAGTATATTCGTATTTCTCCCCGCAAGGTTCAGATCGTCTGCGAGCTCATCAAGGGCAAGGACACCAAGTACGCGGAAGCGATCCTGAAGAACACCCCGAAGGCGGCCAGCGAGCCCCTTCTGAAGCTCCTCAAGAGCGCCTGCGCCAACGCGGAGAACAACTACGAGATGGATCCGGACAACCTGGTGGTCACCGAGTGCCTCGCTACCGCCGGCCCGATCCTGAAGCGCGGCCAGCCCCGTGCTCACGGCCGTATGTATCGCATCAACAAGCGCACCAGCCACATCACGCTGACCGTGGCTGAGAAAGAATAAGGGAGGAGGCAGAATATGGGACAGAAAGTTCATCCCCACGGAATGCGCGTGGGCGTCATCAAGGATTGGGATTCCCGCTGGTATGCCCGTCCTGACAAGGTCGGCGATCTGATCGTCGAGGATTACAAGATCCGCAATTACCTCAAGAAGACCCTTTATTCCGCCGGCGTTCCCACCATCGAGATCGAGCGCGACAGCGCGAAGGTTCGCATCTTCATCCACTGCTCCCGTCCCGGCGTCGTGATCGGCAAGGGCGGCGCGGAGATCGAGCGCATCCGCCTCGAGGTCGAGAAGATGATCGGCAAGCCCGTCGCTCTCTCCATCGTGGAGGTTCGCACCCCGGATACCAACGCCCAGCTCGTCGCCGAGAACATCGCCGCGCAGCTCGAGAAGCGCATCGGCTTCCGCCGCGCCATGAAGAACGCGATTGGCCGCGCCATGCGTATGGGCGCCAAGGGCATCAAGGTCATGTGCGCCGGCCGTCTGGGCGGTGCGGAGATCGCCCGCTCCGAGAGCTATCACGAGGGTACCATCCCCCTGCAGACCATCCGCGCCGACATCGACTACGGCTTTGCCGAAGCCGCGACCACCTATGGCCGCGTTGGCGTCAAGGTTTGGATCTACAAGGGTGAGATCCTCACCACCTCTTTGCGTACCACCCCCCGCGTAATGGATATGAACCGCCGCAACGATCGCCGCGACCGCCGCGACAATCGCCGGGGCGGCAACCGCGGCGGATACAACCGCGACAATCGTCAGGGCGGTGATCGTCGTGACAACAACCGCGGCGGTTACAACCGCGATAACCGTCAGGGCGGCTACAACCGTGACAACCGTCAGGGCGCTCGTCCGGCGGCACGTCCCGCAGCTCCCGCTCCCAAGGAAGGAGGCAACGCATAATGCTGATGCCCAAACGTGTTAAATATCGCCGCGTCCAGCGCGGCCGTATGCGTGGCAAGGCCACCCGCGGCAATTTCCTGGCTTACGGCGATTACGGCATCGTGGCCACCGAGCCCTGCTGGATCACCGCGAACCAGATCGAGGCCGCCCGTGTCGCCATGAACCGTTACATGAAGCGTGGCGGTAAGGTCTGGATCAAGATCTTCCCCGACAAGCCCGTCACCAAGAAGCCCGCCGAGACCCGCATGGGTTCCGGTAAGGGTTCCCCCGAGTACTGGGTCGCCGTCGTCAAGCCCGGCCGCGTTCTCTTCGAGATCGCCGGTGTTGACGAGGCTACGGCTCGCGAGGCCATCCGTCTTGCCAGCCACAAGCTGCCCTGCAAAACAAAATTCATCGCCCGCGAGAATGAAGCGGTTGAGGAGACTGGAGGCGAAGCAGATGAAGGCTGAAGAGATACGCTCCCTGTCCGTGGAGGATCTGGAGACCAAGCTCGCTGAGCTGAAGAAGGATCTGTTCATGCTCCGTATGCAGCATGCCACCAATCATCTCGACAACCCCCTCAAGATCCCCGCAGTCCGTCGGGATATTGCCCGGGTGAAAACCATCATCCGCGAGAAGAAGGAGGCTTAAGAGATGAGCGAAGTTAGAACTACCTCCCGCAAGACCCGTGTGGGCAAGGTCGTCTCCGACAAGATGGATAAGACCGTCGTTGTCATCGTGGAGGACCGCGTTGCTCACAAGACCTATAAGAAGATTATCGGACGTACCTATCGCCTGAAGGCTCACGACGAGAACAACGAGTGCGGCATCGGCGATCGCGTGCGCGTGATGGAGACCCGCCCCCTGTCCAAGGATAAGCGCTGGCGCGTGGTCGAGATCATCGAGAAAGCTAAGTAAGGAGGCGTCGTAATGATTCAGGCTGAATCCTATCTGAAGGTCGCCGACAACACCGGCGCCAAGGAAATCAAGGCGATCCGCGTTCTGGGCGGCTCCAAGCGCAAGTACGGCAACATCGGCGATGTCGTTGTGGCCTCCGTGCGTAAGGCGGCTCCCGGCGGTTCCGTCAAGAAGGGCGACGTCGTCAAGGCTGTCATCGTTCGTTCCGCCCGCGGTGTTCGCCGCGCTGACGGCACCTACGTTCGTTTTGACGAGAACGCCGCCGTGCTCATCCGCGAGGATGGCAACCCCGCCGGCACCCGTATTTTTGGACCGGTCGCTCGTGAGCTCCGCGACAAGGATTATATGAAGATCCTGTCTCTGGCTCCCGAAGTAATTTAAGGAGGCCGGATACATGAAGATTCGTAAAGACGATACGGTTGTCGTCCTGTCCGGCAAGGACAAGGGCAAGCAGGGGAAGGTTCTCTCCGCCGATCCCAAGGGCATGAAGGTCACGGTCGCCGGCGTCAACGTCGCTTCCAAGCACCGCAAGCCCCGCAATCAGCAGGATGAGGGCGGCATCATCAAGATGGAAACCCCGATCTATGTCAGCAAAGTGCAGCTCGTCTGCCCGAAGTGCGGCAAGGCCACTCGCGTGGGCAAGCTCGCCAAGGCCGACGGCAACGTCCGCGTCTGCAAGAAGTGCGGCGCGGAAGTGTAAGGAGGTAGGAAGCTATGACCAGATTGAAAGAAATGTATCAGAACGAGGTCGCTCCTGCCCTCATGCAGAAGTTCCAGTACAAGTCCACCATGCAGATTCCCCGCCTCGACAAGATCGTTGTGTCCGTCGGCTGCGGCGACTGCAAGGACAATGCCAAGGCTCTGGACAACGTCATCAAGGAAATCACCGCTCTGACCGGCCAGAAGGCCGTTGCCACCACCGCGAAGAAGTCCATCGCGAACTTCAAGCTGCGTGAGGGCCAGAAGGTCGGCGTGAAGGTCACCCTTCGTCAGGATCGTATGTGGGAGTTCCTCGATCGTCTGTTCAACGTGGCTCTGCCCCGTGTCCGCGACTTCCGCGGCATCTCCGCCGACGCGTTCGACGGCCGCGGCAACTACTCCCTCGGTCTGAAGGAGCAGATCATCTTCCCGGAAATCGACTACGATAAGATCGAGAAGCTGCGCGGCATGAACATCGCCATCTGCACCACCGCGAAGACCGACGAAGAGGCTCGCGAGTTCCTGCGTCTCATGGGCGCTCCGTTCGCTGGCTAAGGAGGAGACGAAACATGGCTAAACTTTCTATGAAGCTCAAGCAGCAGGCTCCTGCCAAGTACTCCACCCGGAAGTACAACCGCTGCAAGATCTGCGGCCGCCCCCACGCGTATCTGCGTGACTACGGCATCTGCCGCATCTGCTTCCGCAACCTGGCTTACAAGGGCCAGATCCCCGGCGTCCGCAAGGCTTCCTGGTAAGCCCGTCGGCCCGGAATCCGGAGGCAGCCTTCGTCCCATGGGCCGCGCGTGCGGCCCGGGGATGAACCCAATATGTAAAATCCCCATGAAAGGCCGAGTTCAATCGTTTAATAACTATTGACCCGGAACCTCATGGGTAAAACCGCAATCAGCGGTAACTCTGAATGAAGGAGGCAACCCCATGCAAATCACCGATCCCATCGCAGATATGCTGACCCGCATCCGCAACGCCGGTACGGCCAAGCATGAAACCGTGGACGTGCCCGCGTCCAAGATGAAGAAGTCCATCGCCGAGATCCTGCTGAACGAAGGCTACATCAAGAGCTATCAGATCGTCGACGACGGCACCCAGGGCATCATTCGCATCACCCTGAAGTACCTTCCCGGCAAGGAAAAGGCCATCACCGGCCTGCGCCGCGTGTCGAAGCCCGGCCTGCGCGTCTATGCCGGGGCTGACGAGCTCCCCCGCGTTCTCCGCGGTCTGGGCATCGCCATCATCTCCACCTCCAAGGGCGTCATGACCGACAAGGAAGCCCGCAAGCTTCACGTCGGCGGCGAAGTCCTTGCGTTTGTCTGGTAAGGAGGTCGCGGTATGTCTAGAATTGGTAGAGCTCCCATCACCCTGCCCGCCGGCGTGGAAGTCAAGGTCGCCGACGGCAATGTCGTTACCGTCAAGGGCCCCAAGGGCGAACTGACCAAGACCCTGGCCTCCGCCATGGAGATCAAGGTTGACGGCACGGTCGTCACGGTGTCCCGCCCCAACGACGAGGCTCAGAACCGTGCGCTGCACGGCCTGACCCGCACTCTCCTCAACAACATGATCGTCGGCGTTACCGATGGCTACTCCAAGACCCTGGAGATCAACGGCGTCGGTTACCGTGCGGCGAAAGAGGGCAAGAACCTCGTGCTGAACATTGGTTACAGCCACAACGTGACCGTTCCCGATACGGACGACATCACGACCGAGGTTCCGAACCCCAACCAGGTTATCGTCAAGGGTATTGACAAGCAGAAGGTCGGCCAGTTTGCGGCTGAGATCCGTGGCAAGCGTCCTCCCGAACCCTACAAGGGCAAGGGCATCAAGTACGCTGACGAGGTCATCATCCGCAAGGAAGGCAAGACCGGCGCGAAGTAAGAGGAGGTGTGCTGAATGGTTTCAAGACCCAATACGAAAGCTAAGCGTGACAGACGTCACTCCAGACTGCGCTTCAAGATCAAAGGCACTCCTGAGCGTCCCCGTCTGTGCGTCTTCCGCAGTGAAAAACACATTTATGCCCAGGTCATCGACGATGTCGCTGGCAAGACCCTTGCCGCCGCTTCCAGCAATGAGAAGGGCTTCGAGGGCTCCGGTTCCAACAAGGAAGGCGCCCGCAAGATCGGTCAGCTCATCGCAGAGCGCGCGCTCGCCAAGGGCATCGATACGGTCGTGTTCGACCGCGGCGGCTATGTGTATCACGGCCGCGTTCAGGAACTGGCTGACGGCGCCCGCGAGGGCGGCCTGAAATTCTAACGGGAGGAGGAAACGAAAATGGCTTATCAGAATGATCGGCGTCCCCGCCGCAGAGAGGAGCAGGAAGCTCCCGAGTTCGTGGAGAAAGTAGTTTCCCTCAACCGTGTTGCTAAGACCGTCAAGGGCGGCCGCATCATGCGTTTCGCCGCTCTGTGCGTTGTCGGCGACGGCAAGGGCCGCGTCGGCTTTGGCACCGGTAAGGCAAACGAAGTCTCCGAGGCGATCCGCAAGGGCCTCGAGGACGCTAAGAAGAATCTCACCACCGTGACCCTGTCCGGAAGCACCATTCCCCATGAGGTCATCGGCGAGTTCGGCGCCGGCCGCGTGCTGCTGAAGCCCGCTGCCCCCGGTACCGGCATCATCGCCGGCAGCGCCGTGCGTGCAGTCATGGAGGCCGCCGGTATCTCCGATATCCGCGCCAAGTGCCTCCGCAGCAACAACCCCGGCAACGTCGTTGCCGCCACCATGCAGGGCCTGCAGTCTCTGCGCGATGTGCAGCAGATCGCTGCCGTCCGCGGCAAGACCCCCAGCGATATTCTGGGTTAAGGAGGCGCGGCAATGGAAAAGAAGATCACCATCGAGCTCGTTAAGAGCCTGAACGGTCGTAACGACAAGCACATCGCTACCGCCGCTTCTCTGGGTCTGCGCAAGATCGGCAACAAGACCGTGCAGCCCGACAACCCCCAGACCCGCGGCAAGATCGCCCAGATCGGCTACCTTGTCAAGGTCACGGAAGAATAAGGAGGGGCAACAATGGAACTTCATGAACTTTCCCCCGCTCCCGGCAGCCGCAAGGCAGCCTGGCGCAAGGGCCGTGGTTATGCCACGGGCAACGGCAAGACCGGCGGCCGCGGTCACAAGGGTCAGAAGGCCCGTTCCGGCGGCGGTGTCCGCGTCGGCTTTGAAGGCGGTCAGATGCCTCTGGCCCGCCGCATCCCGAAGCGCGGCTTCAACAACATTTTCGCCAAACCCCTCGAGTCTGTGAACGTCTCCGTTCTCAATGACCGTTTCGAGGATGGCGCTGAGATCGACGCTCAGGTTCTGCTGGACACCGGCGTTCTCTCCAAGTGCGAGTACGGCGTCAAGATCCTGGGCAACGGCGAACTCACCAAGAAACTCACGGTGCGTGCCAAGGCCTTCTCCGCTTCTGCCAAAGAAAAGATAGAGGCCGCAGGCGGAAAGGCTGAGGTGGTGTAAGTGTTCAAAACATTTGCAAACGCCTGGCGGATCGAGGATCTTCGCAAAAAGATCCTCTTCACGCTGTTCATCATCCTGATGTACCGCGTGGGCAACGCGATCCCCGTCCCGTACGTCAACGTGGCCTATCTGCAGGAGTATTTCCGCTCCCTGGAGAACACGGTGCTGGGTCTGTACAACGTCATGTCCGGCGGTGCTTTCTCGTCCGCTACGATCTTCGCGCTGTCCATCCAGCCGTACATCAACGCTTCGATCATCATCCAGCTCCTCTGCGTGGCGATCCCCGCTCTGGAGCGTATGTCCAAGGATGAGGGCGAAGAGGGACGTAAAAAGATCGCGTCCATCACCCGCTACACCACGGTCGGCATCGCTCTTCTTCAGGGCTTTGCCTACTATATCCTGATCCGCAACAACAGCCTCCTGACCGCTGACGGCAGCAGCATCTGGGCCGGTATCGTCATCGTTATGACCTTCACCGCCGGCTCTGCGCTCATCATGTGGCTGGGCGAGCAGATCACGGAGTTCGGCATCGGCAACGGCATTTCGATTATCCTTTTCGCGAGCATCGTCAGCCGCTTCCCGAGCGCGGTCATCACCTCCGTCTCCAACATCCGCGGCGGCACCCTCTCCTGGTGGGCTGCGGTTCTGGAGCTGATCGGTGCGATCGTCATGATCGTCCTGATCGTATTCGTGAACGACGCGGAGCGCCGGATTCCCGTACAGTATTCCAAGCGTGTCGTCGGCCGTAAGATGTACGGCGGTCAGAGCACCCACCTGCCCATGAAGGTGAATATGTCCGGCGTTATGCCCGTCATCTTCGCGCAGTCCATCGTCAGCCTGCCTGCGACCATCGCACAGCTGGTCGGTGCAACCGGTTCGTTTGCTCAGTATATCTCCAAGACCAACACCTGGCTGTACGTCATCTTCTACGCACTGCTGATCGTCTTCTTCGGTTACTTCTATTCGACGATCCAGTTCAACCCCATCGAGATCAGCAACAACCTTCGCAAGAACGGCGGCTTCATTCCCGGCTATCGTCCCGGTAAGCCGACCAGCCAGTATATCCAGAAGGTTCTGAACAAGGTCACTCTCTTCGGAAGCATTTACCTGTGCATCATCGCTGCTGCGCCCTACATCGTGAGCATTTACTCCAATGTGGCTCAGCAGGTGGGCATCTCGCTCGGCGGAACCTCGATCATCATCGTGGTCGGCGTCGCGCTGGAGACCGTCCAGGCTCTGGAGTCCCAGATGCTGATGCGTCACTACAAGGGCTTCCTTGACTGAGAAAGAAGGCGCTGATTTGAAGCTTATTATGCTCGGCGCTCCCGGCGCCGGTAAGGGTACCCAGGCGGAGATCCTCTCCAAGAAGCTGGGTGTGCCCACCATCTCCACAGGAAACATCCTGCGTGCGGCCGTCAAGGCCGGTACGCCCATCGGCCTCAAGGCCAAGTCCTTCATGGACGCGGGCGCGCTGGTTCCCGATGATGTCATTATCGGCATCATCGCGGAGGCCCTGCAGGGCCCCGAATGCGCCAATGGCTACATCCTGGACGGCGTGCCCCGCACGATCCCCCAGGCCGAGGCCATGGAGCAGCAGGGCGTGGAGATCGACTGGGCTCTCGACATCGAGGTGGATGACAACACCATCGTGGAACGCATGGCCGGCCGCCGCACCTGCGAGGCCTGCGGCGCCAGCTTCCACGTCGTGAACAATCCCCCGAAGAAAGAGGGCATCTGCGATGTGTGCGGCAAGGAGCTGACCATCCGCAAGGACGACGCTCCCGAGACCGTCAAGGCACGTCTCGACACCTATCACAAGCAGACCGAACCCCTCATCGCGTTCTATAACGAACGCGGCAAGCTCAAGACCGTGGATAACCAGCCCACCATTGAGGCGACCACGGCTGAGATAGAAAAAGCACTCGGGATATGAGTTCGATTACGATCAAATCCCAGCGTGAGATCGAGATCATGCGACAGGCGGGAAGAATTACCGCGGCTGCCCGTTCATTGGCACGGGAAATGGTAACCCCCGGCATCACGACTGCTCAGATCGATCGCGAAGTGCGCCACTTCATCGAGAAAAGCGGCGCTGTCCCCACCTTTCTGGGGTACGGCGGATATCCTGCCAGCGTCTGCCTTTCGGTCAACGAGGAAGTGATCCACGGCATCCCCGGAAAGCGCGTCCTGAAGGAAGGAGACATCGTCTCCGTCGATGTGGGCGCGACCTACAAGGGCTTTGTGGGCGACTGCGCCGGAACCTACGTGGCCGGCGAAGGCTCGGATGAGGCCAAACGCCTCATCGAGGTCACGAGACAGAGCTTTTTCGAGGGGATCAAGTTTGCCCGTGCGGGCTATCGCATCGGTGACATATCCCACGCCGTTCAGGAATACGTTGAAAGAAACGGATTCGGCATCGTGCGTGAGTATGTAGGTCACGGCGTAGGTTCCGTAATGCACGAGGCACCGGAGGTTCCGAACTATGGCGAACCCGGAAGAGGGCCTCGGCTTCTGAAGGGCATGACCATCGCGGTGGAGCCGATGGTGACCCAGGGAACGTGGGAAGTCCGTGTTCTGAAGGACGGCTGGACGGTCGTCACAAAGGATCGGAAGCTCGCGGCCCATTATGAGAACACGATCGCCATCACCGACGGGGAGGCCGAAATCCTCACCTATGCGGAGGACCTGTGATGAGAGATCCCGCCCCTTACGATCTGGTCGTTTCCAAGGCCGGACATGACAAGGGAAAGCTCTTCGTCATCACCGGAACAAAGGACGGAAAACTCCTCCTCTGCGACGGGAAGAATCGAAGACTGGCAAATCCCAAAGGCAAAAGCCCCAAACACGTACGCGTCGTCCGAACGGGTTCGGAAATCCCGGCGAGCGACAAGGACATCAGGAAGACAATAGCACTGGCGGCGTCCGGCGCCGCTGCGAAGGAGGAAATGCTTCTTGGCTAAAGATGATGTTATCGAGCTGGAGGGTACTGTGGTCGAATCCCTGCCCAACACGATGTTCCAGGTGGACATCGGCAACGGACACACGATCCTGGCGCATATCTCCGGCAAGCTTCGTATGAACTTTATCCGAATCCTTCCGGGTGATAAGGTCACGGTGCAGATGTCACCCTATGACCTCACAAGAGGCCGCATTACCTGGCGTACGAAGTAATTATTCACTCATGCATAGATAATAAGGAGGCTTACAACCATGAAAGTTAGGCCCAGTGTTAAGCCCATGTGCGAGAAATGCAAGGTCATTAAGCGCCATGGCCGGGTTATGGTCATTTGCCCGAACCCGAAGCATAAGCAGAGACAAGGCTGATAGCCGATCTTCAAGAAAGGATTGATTGCGAAAGATGGCAAGAATCGCCGGCATTGACCTGCCCAAGGACAAGCGTATCGAGATAGGCCTGACCTATGTCTACGGTATCGGCAGGACATCCGCAAAGAAGATACTCGAAGCGACGGGCGTCAACCCTGACACCCGCGTGAAAGACCTCACCGAGGAAGAAGAGTCCAAGCTGCGTGACTACATCGGAGACAACTATATCGTCGAAGGCGACCTGCGCCGCCAGAACGGTATGGATCTGAAGCGCCTGATGGAGATCGGCTGCTATCGCGGCAACCGTCACCGCAAGGGCCTGCCCGTCCGCGGTCAGCGCACCAAGACCAACGCTCGTACCCGTAAGGGCCCGAAGCGCACCATCGCCAACAAGAAGAAGTAAGGGAGGGAAGAGATAAATGGCAACTGCTCAGAAGGGCAAGAAAGTCCGCACTCGCCGCAGAGAACGCAAGAACATTGAGAAGGGCCAGGTTCATATCAGCTCTTCCTTCAACAACACCATGGTCACCGTGACCGACACCAACGGCAACGCCCTCAGCTGGGCCTCCGCCGGCGGCATGGGCTTCCGCGGAAGCCGTAAGTCCACTCCGTTCGCGGCTGCTACCGCTGCCGAGACCGCGGCCCGTGCCGCGATGGAGCATGGCCTGAAGACCGTCGAGGTGTTCGTGAAGGGTCCCGGCAGCGGCCGTGAGGCTGCTATCCGCGCCCTGCAGACGGCTGGCCTCGAGGTCACGATGATCAAGGACGTGACGCCCATCCCCCACAACGGATGCCGTCCGCCCAAACGTCGCCGTGTCTGATGTAAGGGAGGAAACAAATTATGGCTAGAAATACGCAGCCTGTTCTCAAGCGCTGCCGCGCCCTCGGCATTTCCCCTGCGGTCATGGGCTACAACAAGGAGTCCAACCGCAACCCCGGTGCTCAGAAGCGCACCAAGAAGTCCGAGTATGCTCTGCAGCTCAATGAGAAGCAGAAGGTTAAGTTCGTCTACGGTGTGCTGGAGAAGCAGTTCCGCGCCTACTACGAGAAGGCCGCGAAAATGCCTGGCAAGACCGGCGACAACCTGATGTCCCTCGTGGAGCGCCGCCTTGATAACGTGGTGTTCCGTCTGGGCTTCTCTTCCACCCGCCGCGAGGCCCGTCAGCTCGTGAACCACGGTCACTTCACCGTGAACGGCAAGCGCGTTGACATCCCCTCCTATCAGATGAAGGTCGGCGATGTGATCGCTGTCAGCGAGAAGAGCAACAGCACCACCCGCTTCAAGACCATGAAGGAAGAGGATTCCTTCGTGACCACGCCCAAGTGGCTTGAGCGCGACAAGAATATCCTTCAGGGTAAGGTCATCGCTCTGCCCGCACGGGATGATATTGACTTTGAGGTTGAGGACCATCTGATCGTCGAGCTCTACTCCAAGTAAGACCCTCACAGTTGGTAAGCTGTATAACGCGCAGCGCATCATAGCGTACATTTTGTAAGGAGGGTATGAACACATGATAGAGATTGAGAAGCCGCGCATCGAGTGCGTCGAAAGCCCGGCGGATGAAAGCTACGGCAAGTTCGTTGTTGAGCCGCTGGAACGCGGTTACGGCACGACCCTTGGCAACGCCCTTCGTCGGGTGCTGCTCAGCTCCCTGCCCGGTACGGCTGTCACGACTGTCAAAATCGCAGGCGTGCAGCATGAGTTCTCTACCATCCCCGGCGTCAAGGAAGATGTTCCCGAGATCATTCTGAATCTCAAGAGCCTGATCGCCCGTCTCCACTGCGAAGGCGTGAAGACGGTGTATATTGAGGCCTCCGGCGAGTGCGAAGTCACGGCCGGCGACGTCAAGGCTGACGCGGAGGTCGAGATACTCAACCCTGAATTGCACATTGCCACCCTGGGGCCCGATGCGACGCTCTCCATGGAGCTGACCATCGCCCACGGGCGCGGCTATGTCCCCGCGGACAAGAATAAGCCTGCTCAGGCAGTGGCAGGCGTCATCCCCATTGATTCCATCTACACCCCGGTCCTGAAGGTCAACTACGCGGTCGAGAATACCCGCGTGGGCAACCAGACCGACTACGACAAGCTGACCGTGGAGGTCTGGACGGACAAGACCATCGCTCCGCGTGACGCCGTGTCGCTCGGCGCGAAGATCCTCTGCGATCACTTCACTCTGTTCATGGATCTGAGTCAGGACATGAGCATGGGTTCCACCGTTGTGGAAAAGACCGAGGCCGTCAAGGATAAGATCATGGAAATGACGATCGAAGAGCTGGATCTTTCCGTCCGCAGCTTCAACTGCCTGAAACGTGCGAACATCAACACGGTGGAGGATCTTGTCTCCAAGACCCAGGACGAGATGATCAAGGTGCGTAACCTCGGTCGCAAGTCCCTGGAAGAGGTCATCCAGAAGCTGGCTATGATGGGCCTGTCCCTCGCCAGCGAGGAAGACGCCAAGTAATCCACCGACACTCACTTTTGGAGGTAAACGAAAATGCCCGGAACACGCAAGCTCGGCAAGCCGACAGCGGCTCGCATGGCCATGCTTCGCCAGCAGGTTACCGATCTGCTCGATACCGGCCGCATGGAAACCACGGTCACCCGCGCCAAGGAGATCCGTCCTCTGGCGGAGAAGATGATCACGCTGGGTAAGAAGAAGGGCCTTGCCAACTATCGTCTGGCCCTGCGCTTCCTGACCCGCGAGGATGTGGCCAAGAAGGTTTTCGATGAGCTGGCTGAGAAGTATGCCGACCGCAATGGCGGCTATACCCGTATCACCCGCACCGGCACCCGTCGCGGCGACGCCGCAGAGATGGCGGTCATCGAACTGGTGTAATCCAAGGATCATGAAAACCCCCGAAGCAGAGCTTCGGGGGTTTTTATTATCGGATAAGAAAAACCGGCGCAGTACATACGCGCCGGTAATTCTTCATTTTTTGGATGCAAGAGAGGTGATGCAGTTGGTACAGACATTTTTGCCTTTAAAGGAAATAATGTTTTTGGTGTTGTCGCAGAAAACACAGGAGGGCTGGTATTTCTTAAGGACAATTGTGTCGTCGGCGGCAAAAATCTCCAGAGAATCGCGCTCGGCGATATCCAGAGTTCGGCGAAGCTCGATCGGGAGAACAATGCGACCAAGTTCATCCACTTTTCGCACGATACCGGTTGCTTTCATTTTGCTCCTCCAAATAACTGATAATATACTTAAATTATCATATATATAAGTTAGTGTCAAGAATGAAAGTTTTATTTTGATAAACTTTGTCCAAATATGGGGTTGTTTGACGTTATTATTTATGAAAAGAAC
Source organism: Oscillospiraceae bacterium (assembly GCA_051867595.1). Taxonomy (GTDB): domain Bacteria; phylum Bacillota; class Clostridia; order Oscillospirales; family Oscillospiraceae; genus CAJOIG01. The sequence continues at coordinate 24,282 of JBJDYS010000069.1, read as the reverse complement.
GAAATATGCCAAATATTTAAGAAAAAGAAAATAAATAATAAATGGAAAAATTTGGATATAGAACATCCCCGCATTTATTTGCGGGGATGAAATCGTTCACATGGATTCAGGGGCCGTTACGCCGAGAATGCGAAGGGCGTTGCGCAGAACCTGACGGGTTGCGGCTGCCAAAGCGAGGCGAGCCTCCGCGAGATTCTGTTCCTCACCGCGGATCCGGCAGGCATTATAGAACTTGTGGAAGCGGGAGGCAAGCTCGGTTGCGTAGCGGTTGATGCGGGAAGGATCAAGGTCATCGGCGGCCATGCGGATCTCACCGGGGAAGGAGGCGATGGACTTGATGAGCTCCCGCTCCTGATCAGCGATCAGAAGGGACGCATCCGCCTTTTCGGGAACGGTCAGACCATCCTGTGCCAGCGCGGCCAGCAGCGAGCAGATGCGCGCATGGGCATACTGGACATAATAGACCGGGTTCTCGCTGTCCTGACGGACGGCAAGGTCGAGGTCGAACTCGAGGTGATTGTCCGGCTTGGCGTTGAAGAAGTAGCGGCAGGGATCGGGGCCGATCTCGTCCATGAGGTCGGCGAGCGTCAGGGCCTTGCCGGTGCGCTTGGAGACCTTGATCGTTTCACCGTTGCGGGTCAGGCGCACCATCTGCATGATAAGAAATTCCAGCGCACGGCCCTCCAGACCGAGCTCGGGGCAGGCCATCGTCGCGCCGAAGCGGATGGCGTGGCCGTGGTGGTCAGCGCCCCAGACGTCGATGACGCGGTCAAACCCGCGCTCAACGAATTTGTTGCGATGATAGGCGATATCGACGGCATAATAGGTCCAAGTGCCGTCGGCGCGGCGCATACATTCGTCCTTGTCGGCGCCGAAGTCGGTGTTGCGAAGCCAGAGCTGGCCGTCCTTTTCGTAGATGTGACCGGCCTTGTCGAGGATGTCGATGGTTTCGGCGACATAGCCGGACTCGTGCAGATCGGTCTCGAGGAACCAGCGGTCGAACTGGATGCGGTAGCGGCCGAGGTCTTCCTGCATCCGCTGGATGTTGCGGGGGATGCCGTACTGAATGAAGGCCTTCCGGCGGTCTTCGGAGGACATGGCGAGGTATTTCTCGCCGTCGGTGTCGTAGATTTCCTGCGCGAGCGCACGGATATCGTCGCCGTGGTAGCCGTTTTCGGGGAACTCGACCGCGTCCTCGCCCTGAAGGAGCTGGAGGTAGCGCGCCTCGACCGAGAGGCCGAACAGCTCCACCTGATGCCCGGCGTTGTTCACATAGAATTCGCGCCATACGTCCCAGCCGGACCAGTCCAGCACGGACGCCATGGTGTCGCCGAGGACGCCGCCGCGGGCGTTGCCGATGGTCATGGGGCCGGTGGGGTTCGCGGACACGAATTCGACCATGACTTTCTTGCCGTTGCGCTCATCGGCACGGCCGTAATCCTCGCCCTCACGGCGGACAGTCTCCAGTACGTCGGTGTACCAGCCGTCGCCGAGGCGGAAGTTCAGAAAGCCGGGGCCGGCGGCTTCCGCGGCGGTGAACCACGTGCCGTTCAGGTCGATGCCGGCCAGAATGTCGTCGGCGATCTTCCGCGGCGCGGCATGGAGGGCTTTGGCGCCCGCCATGGCATGGTTCGCGGCGAAATCGCCGTTCTGGGTGTTCTTGGGGATGCTCACAGAGCCGGAGGCCTCCGCCAGCGCGGGGACGGCGGCTTTGATGAGCTCGTCAATGCTGCGTTTTGCCTGTTCAATCAGATCAGCCATGCTCGTTCTCTCTTACGTTGATTTTGAATTTGTTTCGTCCCATCAGAGTGTGATTGAAGTCGATGTCGTAATCGAGTTCCAGATTCCCGCCGTGCTCATCGAGCTGCGTGTCGATGCGTCGGGTGTCCACACCCATGGTCGCGCTGCCATAAGGGGTCTCATACAGGAAGAAATTCTTCCGTCCCTGCTGGAACACCATCTCGGAATTGAGGCTGCCCTCACGGCGCAGCACCACGCCCATCGGGCTGATGGTAAAGGTCGTGCGCGTGCCGTCGAGGCCGGTGAGCTCGCTTTCCTCATAGGTAAAGCGAATCTCATCGTTCTCCATGCCGTATTTTCCGGTTGTGACCAGCTCCACCGAGTCCTTGTCGCCGTTCGGGTCGTTCTGGACGCCGGTGATGGAAATAATAACATCTCTCATATTCATATTCCCTATCATATAATAATTTCCCCGGTAAAACAAGGAAAAATTGATAGGCAATGTGCATGAATCGTGCTATAATAATAGCATGGACGCTTTACGATGACATAATCACGGGGACATCGTTCCCGCGCTATAATGATATGGGAGGTGGCGGCCTTGAATATTGAACTGAGTGAAAAGGAATTCCGGCGGCTGCTGGATCTCGTATACATCGGCGACTGGATCCTGAACTCCGCCAGAGGAGAGGATCGCTTTGAAGACTATGACCTTGTGCTCGAGAAGCTCTTTGACCAATGCCAGAAGGTGGGGATGGATGCGCTCGTCGATTACTGGCGCGGACACGCGTTTCCCTCCAAGGCGTATCGTGAGGGCGGTATCCATGAGGCCATCGCGGATTATGAGGACGCGGTGTTCTTTGATATCCTGGCGGAGGAACTGGCCCGCCGGGATATGGAGGGCGACGGCGTTGACATGAACGATGAGACGGAGCTGGTCGGCCGTATGGAGGAGTATTACGAGGAATTTGAACAGCACGGCATCGACAATCTGACAGTGGATAACTGAATAATTTAACCACCTCTGCCGCATACTGGTACAGAGGTGGTCTTTTTTATGCGTATGTCGAAGAAGGAATACAGCGATTTTGTCAAGCAGCGTGAGCCGAAGTCGCCGCTCGGCATGGATCTTTTGCGGGCGTTTGTCATCGGCGGGCTCATCTGCTGCATCGGACAGGCTCTCAGCATGGTATATGAGCGGTACGCGGGGCTTGACAAGGAAGCCGCGGGGACGGCCGTGAGCATCACGCTGGTCGGGCTGTCGGCGCTTCTGACGGGACTCAACATCTACGACCAGATCGCACGCTTCGCCGGAGCGGGGACGCTCGTGCCGATCACGGGCTTTGCCAACTCCGTCGTGTCGCCCGCACTGGAGTTCAAGTCCGAGGGCTTCATCCTCGGTACAGCCGCGAAGATGTTCACCATCGCCGGGCCGGTCATTACCTACGGCCTCGCCGCGAGCGTGGTGTACGGGGTGATCCTGTGTATTTTCCAATAGCAAAACCGACCGCCTTCCGACGGTTGGTTTTCTGCGGCTATTTCAGGAACCGGCGGATGAGCTTTTCACCGGATTTGGTATACGGGCGGTAGCGCATGGCGAGGTCGATCCAGGTCTTTTTGTCCACGATGCTCTTGTAATGCGAGAAGGTGTCAAAACCGGTCCGGCCGTGGTAGGAGCCCATGCCGCTCTCGCCCATGCCGCCGAAGCCCATCGAGCTTGTGGCGATGTGCATGATTGTGTCGTTTATGCAGCCGCCGCCGAAGGCGATCTCCGTCGTGAGCCGGCGGGCCATGGCCTTGTCGGAGGTGAACGCGTACAGCGCAAGGGGACGCTGGCCGCCGTTTACAAGCTCTATGGCCTCCGCCGCGTCGTCGATGGCGATGACGGGCAGGAGTGGGCCGAATATCTCCTGCCCCATGACCGCGTCGTCAAAGGTCACGTTGTCGAGGATGGTCGGCTCGATCTGCAGGGTATCCAGGTTTGAACCGCCGCCGAGGACGACCTTCGCGGGGTCGATGAGGGAAAGGACGCGGTGGAAATGCTTCTCATTTATCAGGCGGCTGTACGCGGGATTATCGAGCGGAGCGTCGCCCAGCTGACGCCGGGTTTCGGCGATCAGATGGCGGACGAGTTCGTCCTTGACGCTTTTCTCGCAGAGGATGTAGTCCGGCGCGATGCAGGTCTGTCCGGCATTCAGGAATTTTCCGAACACAATGCGTCGGGCGGCGAGCGGAAGCCTGGCCGTGTGATCGACGATGACCGGGCTTTTGCCGCCGAGCTCGAGTGTCGCGGGGGTCAGATGCTCCGACGCGCAGCGCAGAACCTCGCGGCCCACGGCCTGCGAGCCGGTGAAGAAGATGTAGTCGAATTTCTGCGCGAGCAGGCTCTGGTTCTCGGCGCGTCCGCCGGTGACGACCGCACACAGCTCGGGCGGCAGCGCGCTTTCGAGCATTTCCTTCAGCACCGCGCTTGTGGCGGGCGCATAGGCGCTCGGCTTCACGATGACGGTGTTGCCCGCGGCGAGTGCGTCGATCATCGGCTCGACCGCGAGGAGGTACGGATAGTTCCACGGACTCATGATGAGCGTCACGCCGTAGGGCATCGGGCGGACAAAGCTGCGGGCCGCAAAGTTCGACAGCGGCGTGGGAACGGTCTTGTCCCTGGCCCAGCGGGCAAAGTGCTTCTGCACATGGCTCATCTCGCTTATGGCGAGACCCGTCTCGCACATAAAGCTCTCAAGGCCGCACTTTTTGAGGTCCGCGGCGAGTGCTTCCTCGGCCTTGCCGCTATACGCTTCCATCGCGGCGCGGAGCTTTGCGAGCGTTTGACGCCGCGCTTCCACGGGCAGCGTTGCACCGCTCCGGAAGTAGGCGCGCTGCCGTTCGACAACGGCGCGGATTTCCGATTCCTGCATCAGGGTTCCTCCTCGTTTTCGCCGAGGTTGTCGGCGACCATGACATAGAATTTCTGAAGCTCGGCGGCGTCCATGAGGCGCGGAACGGGGTAGAGGGGATTGCCCTCGCCGTCGGCGCGGCGGGAGAGAAGCTCGATGTCTTCGGCGCGGATGCCACTGAGCTTGTCGGGGATGTCCATCGCACGGTTCATGCTCTCCACCTTGCGGATAAACCGCTCCGACGCAGCTGCGGGCGGGGTGTCCTCGTCGGCGATGCCGATCGCGATCGCGAGGTTTTTGAGAGGCTTATACACACTCTTGCCGTAGGCGCGCAGGATATAGGGGAGAAGAACGGCGTTTGCGAGGCCGTGGGGCGTGTTATACATACCGCTGAGCGAGTGCGACACCGCATGGCAGTAGCCGACATAGGAGCGGGCAAACGCCATGCCCGCGAGATAGGCAGCGCGGGACATCTGCCGGCGGGCCTCCATGTCGTGGCCGTCGCGGTAGGCACGCTCGAGGTAGGTCGTGATGATCTGCACCGCCTCGACCGACCAGCTGCGGGTCTGCTTCGTGTTGTTGCGGCCAATGTACGCCTCCACCGCGTGGACGAGGGCGTCCATGCCCGTCGTGGCGGTAAAAAACGGGGGCAGTCCGACGGTCATGTGCGGGTCGAGCACCGCATAGCGCGGGATGAGGCTGAAGTCGTTCAGGGTGAATTTGTGATGGGTCGTCTCGTCAACGATGACCGCCGCGAGCGTCGCCTCGCTGCCGGTTCCCGCGGTGGTGGGAACGGCGATGATGGGAGGCAGGCGCCGCAGAATGCGAAGGTTTCCGCCGAGGCTCTGAACGCTGCGCCGGGGCCAGACGGCTCGGGCGCCGACAACCTTGGCGCAGTCCATCGAGGCGCCGCCGCCGATGCCGATGATCGCGCCGCAGTTTCCGGCCTTGTATATGGCGAGGGCCTCTTCGACGGTGGCGACGGTCGGGTTCGGGACGGTTCCGTCGTAGACATGGCAGGCAAGTCCGGCCTCCTCCATGGCCGTCTCGAGCGGGGCGGTCATGCCGAGCCGGCGCAGGCTCGCATCCGTGACGATCAGCGCGGAATCAATGCCAAGCTCCTTGAGCTTGGCCGGGATCGCGAGCAGGGAATCGAGCGCCTCCGGCTCGCGGTAGGGCAGAAAGGGATAGGCTGCCCGGAAACAGGCTTGATACAGGCGGCACCAGGCCGCTTTGAACATATTCATGCAAATGTACTTCCTTTTGTAAAATATACCCATAGGGCAGTTTACACCAGGACGGGAGAAATAGGCAAACCACCCATCCGGGAAATTCTCCCCGGGGCGGAGAATTTTTCTACAAAACGTAGAATCGCGTAAAAAAGACGGCCGGAGACCGGCCGCCGACAGCATGGAAAAACCCCGAAGCCCGGAGCATTCCGGGTTTCGGGGCGGTGTGGACGGGAGAAAACCGTCAGCCCTTTAAAAGGGCGATCAGCTCATTGACGGTTTGGACGGATTCGGAGATGTGATAGCGGAAAAACAGCGGCCAGATATGGAACATACCCTCCTGCACGACGGTGTCGTGGTCAAGGCCCGCTTCCGTCAGCGCGGCATCGAGGGTCATGATGTCGGGATAGAGAAGCTCCGCCGTGCCGGTGAAGAGCGTGATATGGCCCAGGTCTTCAAAGCTTCCGTAGAGCGGGCTGACGATGGGGTCGGTCACGGAGAGATCGCCGGCCCAGAGCGCGCCGAGATGACGGAGCTGTTCGGCGTCGAGCGAGGGATCGTTCTTCTCATACGACGGGATGTCCGGGTCGCTGAGCGTCACGTCGAGCCACGGGGAGAGAAGAACCAGCTCGTCCGGGCCGTCCAGACCCGCATCCCGCAGCTGCATCGCGAAGCTGAGCGCCATGCCGCCGCCGGCGGAATCGCCCATGAACAGAAGCTCCGTCGGCTGTTTCGGCGCGATCGCTTCGTCATAAAACGCCCAGAGCGCTTCATAAGAGGCTTCGGCGTCGGCCTCCGGCAGCTTCGGATAGAGGGGGACGAGAATCATAAGCCCCGTCTCATGCGCCAGCGTATCCAGCAAATCCCAGTGAACCGAATGGGGATCATCGGTATAAGAGCCGCCGGCAAAGTAAACGAGGAGCCGCTCGGGGTCATCCTGCCGGTTCAGAACGTAATAGTCCATCCCGTCGGTTCGCCGGGGGATGAAGCTGACGCTGAACTGCGTGGCATCCGGAGCGTCATACGGCTCCGCGTGCTCGGCGCTCTTTTCCGCCAAAAAGTCCGCGAAGGCCTCCTCCGTGGTATAGACATCCTTGTTGAACTGCCACGCAAACATGGTCGCGTTCCAGGAACGATGGTAGATGAGCTGCGAAATCACCGGCAGGCCAATGAGAAGCAGTGCGATCACGGCGACGGCGATGATGATTATGGTGATAATGGTTTTCTTTTTCATGGAAACACCTCTGTGCAACAATATATAACAGCTCGTTCGCCGCGTCAAATGCTTCCGCGCAGGTTGGGACATTTTTGCCAAAAAATTAGCATGGTTCTTGTCGTTGATGACAAATGAAAAAATGCTTTACGTTAAATTTATATTGAAGTTGTATAATGAAAACAGAAAACGGCCGGAAAGGCTGAAATTTGAATGGAGGAGCAACCATGAAGAAATCCCTGAAAGTGATCCTCAGCCTGGTGTGCGTGTTCGCGCTCTGCGCGTCCCTCGGCATCGGCGCCTTTGCTTACACCGACGAGGAGATCGCCAAGATCGCCTCCGACGCACAGCGTGCGCTCGATATTCAGGCTGTCGAGAACATCATGAACCGTCACGTCATTTACCACTGCTACGGCGAGCACATCGAGGAGATGGAAGAGATCTGGGTGCAGGATCCCGTGAACCAGGCTACCGCTTCCTTCGGCCAGAACCAGGGCTACTATGTCGGCTATGACGCCATCTGGGAAGCCTATGCGGTCGGCCACTGGAATAACTGGCTGAGCTCTGCCAAGCGCTTCTGCGAGCAGAACGGCATCGACACCACGGGCATGACCGATGACGAGATCATCGACGCCTACGGCGGCGTCGGCCAGCTCCTGCTGCACGTCACCACCACCGCCATCATCGAGATCGCCGAGGACGGCCAGACCGCGAAGGGCTACTGGTACTCCCCCGGCATGATCGCTGAGTCCGGCCAGAACGCCAACTCCATCTGGGAGGCCTACGGCTGCGACTTCGTCAAGGAGAACGGCGAGTGGAAGATGTGGCATCTGCATATGTACACCGACTTCATGTGCCAGTTCGGTGATACCTTCACCACCAGCAGCTCCGGCGGCGCTTCCGGCGGTGCTTCCGGCGGCCAGATCGACTATCAGGGTGAAGAGGGCGCCGCAGAGCTCGCGCTGAGCGCGCTTGAGAAGGGCGATTATCTCTATCTCACGCAGTACACCCAGTTCAGCCGCTCCCGTCTGCGCCAGGAGATGGAAGTTGTTCCCATCCCCATGCCGTATGAGTCCTGGGACTTCTCCGTTCCCAACTACGGCCCCGCTCCCGAGCAGCTGGCCCGCTATGGCCTGGATGTGAACGACTGGTACGCCGTTTACGGCAACAAATAATTCATACCCCCCTCTATAAAACACGCAGTGCCTTCGGGTACTGCGTGTTTTTCCTGCCGGAAAGAAAAACGCCGGCCCGTCATCGGGCCGGCGCTGTCTGTCTGTATTTATTCTTCGGTGAGGGTCATGTCGGAGTCGGCCAGGTAGCCCATGTAGCCGCCGCTGTCGATGGAGTAGATGCCGGTGACAGTGACGGTGACACCGTTTTCCGGAAAATCCTCCGGATAGCTCAGTGCGTCCGACAGCTCAAAGCGGATGCCCTGCGCGCAGCAGGCCGTGGCATCGGGGATGATACAATTATAATAGTAGTCCCCGGTTTCCGGGTTCGGGTAGGCGGAAAAATACCCCTCGATACGCACGACCTTGCCGTAATAATCGTCCGGCTCGTAGCGCATATTGAACACCTCGGCGTAGACCATCGTGCCGCTCAGGTGGGTCAGGTCAAGGTCGATGCCTTCCTCCGTCTGGAAGCTGGCGGCATTTCGGCCGCTGCAGCCGGACAAAAGGAGCAGGCTCGACAGGACAATGGCGATGCTTCGCTTCATGGAAAAAACCTCACGGAAGTTCAAGAGTGAACAGAATGTGCCGCTCATCCGGCGCTTCGGCCCGGATCGTACCGTCATAGAGCGCGGCGATCTCGCTTGCAATGGACAGCCCGAGACCGTGCCCGTTCTGATCGGCGCGGTGCTCCGCACCGCGGTAGAAGCGTTCAAAGAGATGGGACAGCTCCGCCTTGTCCACGTGAGCGCAGGTGTTTTTGAGCTGGACAACCGTCTTTTTGTCCCGGCGGAGCGTAAGCGAGATCTCGCCGCCCACGGGCGTGTATTTGACGGCGTTGTCAAGCAGTACGGACAGCATCGTCCGCAGCGCGTCCTCGTTGCCGTAGACGGGGATATCGGGCTCGATCTCGGTGGAGAAGCTCTGTCCGTTCGCAATCGCCCGCGGGCGGATCTCCTCCGCAATCATCTCGGTCAGCGCGCTGAAATCGACCGGAAGATCGGCATTCTCACGCGATTTTTCGCTCAGCAGGGAGTAGGTTGTGAGCTGCTCAATGAGCAGCGCGAGATGATCGGCCTGCAGCTGCGCGTTTTGCAGCCATTCACTCGGGCCGGATTCGAGAACCTGCATATCAATATCGGACATAATGATGCCGAGCGGGGTCTTGAGCTCATGGCTGGCGTTCGAGATGAAGCGTTTCTGATTTTCAATGTTCTGTTCAAAGGGACGTATGGCATGACGGGAGAGCAGCGCCACGAGCAGAAGCACGAGGGAAAAGCTCACAAATCCCACGAGCAGGGAGGTGCGCCAGAGGGATTGAAGGGAGGAAAACTCGCTCTCGCAGTTCATAAAGACAATTTTATACGGCCTGTCGCGGGTCGCAACGAAATAGCGATAGGATCCGACGTTTCCGTGCGTTTGTTTGCCGGCGAGAAGCTCGGCGATGAGCTGCTCCGCGTCCGTCCCGGTCATAAGAGAGAGCAGCTCAAGCTGACGGGTGAGGATGGAACCCGTCGTGTATTCCGTGAAAATGAAGTAGCTCGTCTCGTTCATGATGCCGGCGCTGTTGAGATCGACCCAGCCGCGGACGATCTGCGGCGTGCTCATGACCATGCCCATGGGCGGGCCCATGTCGCTCTCCGCCAGGTAGGTCAGGCGCGCATCAATGCCGTTATAGACGTTGCGGCGGTTTATGAGGTTCGTGCCGAGCAGAATGAGAACCAGCACCACGAGAAACGACTCCATCACGATGAGGATGAAGCGGGAACGGAGATTTTTAATCATAGGCTCGATTTTCGCAGGGAGTAGCCTACGCCGCGTTCACCGCGGATGGTGACCGAGGGACAGACCTGATCGACCTTTTTTCGCAGAGAGGAGATATGAACGCGCACGACGCTCATATCGGGCATATCCTCCCAGCACCAGACGCGCTTGCAGAACTCCTCCGTCGAAACCGCACGGCCGGGGTCGCGCATGAGAAGCTCGAGGATCTGAAACTCCTTGCTTGTGAGCTTGAGCTGGCCGTTCGGACCGGAGACGCTGTGGTCTCCGCCGTCGAGCGTAAGCCCCGCAAAGGAGAGCGTATTGGGCCGATAGGAGGGACGGCGCCGCAGAAGTGCGCGCACGCGGGCCAGAAGCTCCTCGGAGTGGAAGGGCTTCGACATATAATCGTCCGCGCCGGCGTCATAGCCCTCGATGCGGTCGCCGATCTGGGTTTTGGCCGTCAGGATCATCACGGGCGTCGTGACATTGGCCGCCCGCAGGCGGCGGATGACCTCCATGCCGTCGATATCCGGCATCATGAGGTCCATGATAATGCCGTCGTACAGGTTTGCAATGCCGTATTCCAGAGCGTCTGCGCCGTTGAAAACGGCGTCCACGGTGTAGTTGTCATGCTCCAGAATGGCGGAAAGGGCCCGGCAGTAGGAGCGGTTATCCTCGGCAACCAGGATTCTCACGGAATATACCTCCCTGTCGATTTGTGTTCCCAATATATTTTTATTATAAACTCTTTATATCCGAAAGAAAAGAGCGGAAAAATACAAAATTTCGATTGCAAAATGTTTATCAATATCGTACAATGAGTTCGTATGGCGAAAACAGGCGTCCCGCCTTGCCGGGGCAATATTTTACATGGGAAAGGAAAGATCGACATGAGCAATGTCAATAAGAAGATCGCACGGCGTGACTTCCTGAAGGGCGCTGGCGCAGCAGCCGTTGGCGCGGCGGCCGTCACCGTCCTCGGCGGCGCAGCCTTTGCCGAAGAACCCGATGCCGTCACCGGGGCTTCCACTGTTGCGGCGGAGCAGGGCGAAGCCGTTATGGTCGCCGGCGGCACCAAGTACACCACCTACGCAAACACCGATGAGATCGGTATTATGCATGAGGCCGCCTACACCGCCACCGCGGATGCGGTCATCGTCGGCACGGGCATCGGCGGCATGATGGCGGCGATGATCCTCGCCGAGCAGAAGCCCGATGCGAAGATCGTCCTTCTGGAGAAAAACGACTACTGCGGTGGTTCCACCAATATGGCGGAGTGCAACACGCCCTCCGGCGGCACGAGCGACCGCGTGGCGGCTTATAAGTCCGGCTATTCGCAGGCTGCGGCCAGCAGCTTCATCAAAGACCCCATCCTGATTGCCGAGATGGCGCTTGACCGCGGCAAGAACTCCGCCTGGCTCTTCACAAAGCATAACATCGGCTGGAGCGGTATGTTCTATGAAGGCGGCAACGGCAAGATCCCCATCGAGAAGCTCCGCACCGAGATCGTCACCGATCCGACCTATGCGAACATCGACCTGCGCCTGTCCTCCCGCGCCAGCGCGCTCGTCGTGTCCGACGACGGCTATGAGGTCACCGGCATTCAGGTCAAGAACGCCGACGGTTCCTACACCACCATCAACTGCAAGGCGGTCGTACTCGCCACCGGCGGCCTTTCCACGAACTTCGCGCTCCTGAGCTACTACACCGGCCAGGACGTTCAGGAAAAGTGCCACGGCTGGGGCGCCGGTCAGGACGGCGACGGACATCTGCTCGTCGAGCAGACCGCGCACGGTCAGTGCAAGGGCATCACGGTTTCGAGCCTGTTCAACAACGTCAAGGGCTTCGAGTATGACTCCACGCTGGGCGTTGCCGCGACCATGCAGCCCAAGAACCTCTATGTCAACCAGTATGGTCAGCGCTTCACCAGCGAGGCCATCAACGACACCGCCGCTTCCGGCAAGATGGTCGAGCTCGCGGGCAAGGTCTGGTCCATCATGGGTCAGGGCCTCATCCGCCACTTCGAGGAGGGCGGCTGCACACGTCACTATTCCCAGTTCTCCGACGCGCTCGTCGGCACTCCCTGCGACCTGCAGAGCGAGTTCGTGAAGTATGCCGACAACGAGAACGTGGTCAAGGCGGACACCATTGCGGAGCTGGCGGAGAAGATCGGCGTCGATGTTGACAACTTCGTCGCCACCGTGGAGCAGTATGAGGCCGACTGCGCCGCAGGTGAGGGCGACACCTACTTCGGCAAGGACGCTTCCTACATGATAAGCCTCGGCGAGGGCCCGTACTACGCGCTGCGCCTGTCCTCCGGCGTTCTGAACACCAACGGCGGCATCCGCATCGACTACAACGCCAATGTCTGCGACCCGTACTTCAAGCCCATCAAGGGCCTGTTCGCGGCGGGCGTCTGCTGCTCCGGCTGGGACGGCGAGGTTTACGGCGGCGGCACCTGCCAGACCTCCGGTATGTGGGGCGGCTCCAAGGCGGCCCGCGTCATCGTTGAGGATTACCTCGGCGGCAAGGTGGCCGATGATTGGTTCGGCCCGGAGGAATACGTTTCCGCCTCCTCCGGCAGCGGCTCGTAATCCGACAACGCACAATGCACAAATCCACCGGCCTTTTGACCGGTGGATTTTTATGTCTGACTCTCTAATAAAGAATAGTATTTCGTAAAATCCTTTGTTATAATTGTCCCGATACAAATGAAAGGGAAACAATATGACAAACAACAAAACCCTGATTAACGACCTGACCGAAGGGCCGCTGACCAAGCAGCTTTTGATGTTTTCCTTGCCGCTCGTACTGGGAAATCTGCTGCATACGCTGTATAACCTCGTCGATATGGCGATCGTCGGTCAGTTTGTCGGCAGCGAGGGACTTTCGGCGGTCGCGACCGCAGGACAGATCACGATGCTGCTCTACTGCCTCGGCATCGGCCTCGGCAGCGGCGGTCAGATCCTGATTGCCCAGCAGGTGGGCGCAAAGGATCGCGACGGCGTCCGCACGACCATCGGCACGTCGTTCACCTTTACCATCCTGCTCGCGGTCGTGGTGACGACGCTGGGACTTGTTTTCAACAAGACGCTGCTGCATCTTCTGAATACCCCGGAGGAGGCGTGGACGGATGCAGTCGAATATATGTTCTGGTGCTGCCTCGGCATCCCCTTTACTTATCTGAACGGTGGCTTGAGTGCCCTGCTCCGCGGTATGGGCGACTCGAAGCACCCGACGTATTTTGTCGCGGCGTCGGCCGGGGCGAACGTCGTGCTCGACCTGCTCTTTGTGGCGGTATTTGATATGCGCGCCAAGGGCGCAGCGATGGCGACCTCGATCGCGCAGGTCATCGGCGCGGTGGCTTGCATCGGGTATCTGTATATCCATCGGGAGGAGCTTGGCTTCGATTTCAAGCGCGAGAGCTTCCGCATGGAACGCCGCACATTGCTGACGATCCTGCGTCTGGCCGCGCCCATCGCGGTGCAGACCATCGCCATCAATACCTCGATGCTCTTTGTGAACGCATGGATAAACGCTTACGGCGTGGTGGTCTCGGCGGCCAACGGCATCGGGTCGAAGCTCCACTCGATCGCGACGGTCATTACAAACGCCATGCAGTCGGCGGTCGCGACCTTTACGGGGCAGAACGTGGCGGCGCGGAAGCATGAGCGCGTGGGCCGGGTGATGAGCGTTTCGGTGCTGTGCTGCCTTGCGTTCTGGCTGCTGCTGGTGCTGTGCTGCCTCTTCCTGCCGCGGGCGATCTTCGGGCTGTTTACCTCGGATGCGGCGGTGCTGGATATGGCGCCGGGCTATATGCGCGTGCAGATCGTTATGTATCTGAGCTTCGCGGCCATGAGCACACCGCTCGGCTTCATCAACGGCGTCGGACACGTGAACCTGAATCTCATCATCGCGCTGGCGGATGGCATCGTCGCCCGCATCGGACTGTGCCTCCTGCTTGCGTCCGTGCTGACCATCGGCCCGTATGCCTACTGGTGGGCCAATGCGCTCGCGGGCTTTGTGTCTGTGATCTGGGCATGGGCGTATTACTTCTCCGGCAAATGGAAGAGCCGGAAGCTGCTGACCGATTGACAGAAAAACGAGGACGGATGCCCGTCCTCGTTTTGTTTGGTCATGGGGCTGTGTCATTGTGCAAAGCCGATCTCTGTTTTTCACCGGAACGGTATATCCAATATCCGATTGCGGCGCCGAGCATATTCAAGATCAAATCATCAATATCACCGTATCCCAAAAGTGTGAAGAGCTGGATGCATTCGACGGCGATGACGCCCAGGGCGATGCATAACATACAGCGGCCGAATCGGCGCAGATTTGTCCAAATGCCGGGAAGAAAAAACCCGAACGGGACAAATAGGATCACGTTGCCGCCGAGGTTCTTGACGGCGTGCCACCGCAGAGCGGCATCGGTGCTGCTTTGCAGTATGTGGACATACTGGCGGATGGTTCGCAGCGGCACGAGATTGAGGTTCTCCTTTAGCCGATCAAGATAGGGGCCGGAAAGGTCTGCGCCCATTCGCTGAAAGAACAGAAGCCACAGCATCAGCAGGCAATAGAGCGCAAATATAAGACGGAGGATGGTGTTCTTTTTCATATATGCTTACCGTTTTCGGGCATACAGGATCCCCGTAAATCATCCGTATGCGTTTTTCAGTAGACACCGCGGAGGAAGTTTTCCTTCTCGTTGAAGCAGACCGGGCAGTGCCAGTCGTCGGGCAGATCCTCAAATTCCGTTCCCGGCTCGATGCCCTGACTCGGGTCGCCGCGTACCACGGAATAGATGTAATTGCACACATCACACCAATACTGATTATCCATTGTTATGCCTCCCGGGGTGTTGGTTTTTCCTTACTATACCCCCGGGCGGCCCGTTTGTCAAAGCCTATTCGATGTGCTCCTCCACAAAATCGTCGAGCACCTGCCAGCCCATCTGCTTCTTGTCCGCGACCGGGAAGGTGCGGATGCCCGTGCTGTCATATTTCGGCGTCAGGCGCGTTTCCGGATCGAGCCGGGGATTGGCGCCGGCGACCGGTTTCTTCTTCTTTTTCGACATGATGAAACATCCCTCCAAGGGCAGTTTGCCCCGGAGGGATTATTTTATGCTTTCCGAGCCTTCAGCCGAGCGGAAGCGGGATGCGTTTATCGAGGACGATCGTGCCGAAGCAGGCGACATTCGCGCCGGCGCTGGCCGCCACGGTCAGATCGAGGTCGGCACGGGCGCGGTTCAGCGAGAAAAGATAGAGGTTTCCCAGTGCGTCGATGCAGACCTGCTTCACATAGAACGCGCCGTCCACCATGACCGCCGCCACATCGCCGTCACGCGGCGTACCCTTGACGCCGAGCGCGATCGAGCCGTTCGGAAGATACGGCTCCATGCTGTCGCCGTTTACGCGCACCGCGAAATCCGCGCGGACATCGGCGGGGATCTCGTAATCCTCCAGCGCGTTCCCGAAGTCCGGCTCGCCCACGCCGGCGGCAAAGGAGCTGCCGAGCAGGGGGATGATCCGCGTGGCGGGCCTGAACTCGACGATCTCCCCGCTGAGGGATGCAAGGCGGTTCAGTTCGTTGTCCGCCACGGTACGCACCTGCGTGCGCCCCCAGAGGTCGAGCGTATCGTAATCCTTCGCGAGCTTCTGTGCCTCCGCCGATACGGCGGGGGTTTTTTGTTTTGGCTCGGGCTCGTCGAGCAAAACGCCGACGGTCACGCCCAGTGCCGCCGCCAGCTGGCGCACGGTTTCCAGCTTCGGATCGCGGGTCGCGCCGGATGTGATCTTGGCCAGCGTTCCCTTCGGGACGCCGGAGGCCCGGCTGAGATCATCCAGACTCATGCCGCGGGCCTTTCGCAGCTCGCTCAGTTTTTCCAACCATGTCATGTCGCTCACCTCTATCCAGACTATACCATAAAGTATGCCCGGATGCAATAAAAAATTTCCGTAAACGGATATAAAAACTCTTGACAATTTCCATTTACGGGAATATATTGCATACATATGTTACCGCAAACGGAAACGGAGGTGGGGCAAACGATGGCCTGGATGGTATACGACTACCCGGAGCCGCACGGATGCGGGGAGCGGGAGCCGCTCTGTCCGGTCTGCGGCGCGGCGTGCGGCGAGGTCTATCGGAATGAGTTTTTCGAGATCGTCGGCTGTGACGAATGTGTGACGGCGCACGACGCATGGGAAACCGAAGAATGTTTTGTGTGAAGGGGGACGGCTATGGAGGAAAGTCGGCAGGAACGCGTTCTGCGGGCGCTGGAGCAGATCGCGTTTGAGGAGGATGAGGTCAAAACCTCGGAGCGGATGAAGGCGCTGGAGCTTCTCGGCAAGAATCTGGGGCTGTGGAAGGACGCCGAAAGCGGGGACGGGCTCGGCGGCGAGCTGTCGAAGCTCAGCGAGCTTCTGGAACAGCGGCGTCAGCAGCGGGACGGCGTATGATCGTCGGGCCGAAGTTTGACGCCTTTCTCGATCACCGCGCTCCGGCGGAGTTTCTGGAGGGCGTCACGGCTGCGGGAAAAACCACGGTGGGCGTCTACAAATTCATGCTGGAGGTCGCGGAAAGCCCGAAGGTGCAGCACATCCTCGCGGGTCTTGATGTCGGTACGATCGAGAAGAACATCGTAAACCGGGAACACGGGATCCTGGACGAATGGGGAAGGCTCGTCGAATATCACGGACGCGGCGCCGGGGATGAACGCACGACGCACATCCGCTTTCACACGGGCGCGGGCGACAAGATCATCTACATTCTCGGCTACGACAACCGCCGACGCTGGAAAAAAGCCCTCGGCGGACAGTACGGCTGCGTGTACATCGACGAGATGAACATCGCGGACATCGACTTTGTGCGCGAGGCGTCCATGCGCTGTGATTACCTGCTCGGTACGCTGAACCCGGATGACCCGGCGCTGCCGGTTTACGAGGAGTACATAAACCACGCCCGGCCGCTGGAAAAATGGGCACGGGATACGCCGCACGCGATCCTCGCGGAGCTGTGCGCGGAGGAAAAGCCCGGCTGGACGCACTGGTTCTTCGGCTTCCGCGACAACATCACGCTGACGGACGAAAAGATCGAAGCCATCCGCAGCAGCGTGCCGCCGGGGACCAAGCTCTGGAAAAACAAGATCGAGGGCCAGCGCGGGCGGGCTACGGGGCTGGTGTTTGAAAATTTCCGCCGGTCCGAACACGTCAAAACGGCCCGGTGGCTGCGGGGCGAGATGAATCTCGGAGAGGTGCGCCTTGAACGGCTGACCGCCGGGCTCGACACGTCATACAGCGCGAAAAGCCCGGACACCGTGGCGATGGTGCTGGAGGGCATCACGGGCGACGGAAGGCTGATCGTGCTCGAAGAGCGCGTCATGAATAACGCCGGGCGCAGCGAGCCGTTCGCGCCGTCAGACATCGCGGCGGCATTTGTGGCCTTTCTCGACGAGGGGGCGCGGCGCTGGGGCATGGTGCGGAATGTATTCGTGGACAGCGCCGATCAGGCAACGCTGACGGAGCTTTGGAAGTATCGGCGGGCAAAGCCCTGCCCGTATATCTTCCATCCGTCGCATAAAATTCCGATCATCGACCGCATCAATCTGCAGCTCGGCTGGCTGCACGCCGGGGACTATCTCGTCCTCGACCACTGCGAAGCGCATATCCGGGAGCTGGAAACCTACAGCTACGGCGACGATGACCGGCCGGAGGACGGACACGATCACACGATCAACGCCTGTCAGTATGGGTGGATACCCTATCTTGAACGAATCGGGAGGATTTAGAAAAGCGAATGAACATGATGGAACAGGTACGGGAAAAAATGAGAAGCTTTCTGCGTATCGAGGAGGCGCAGCCGATGCAGCTCAGTCTGCGCGAGAGCCTCGACTATTCGGCAAACGCGATCAAAAACCGCGTCTGGTACCGGGGTGACTCAAAGGAGCTCATCCAGCTCTATGAGAGCATCGGCGACGGCAACGCCCGCTTTCTCTTCTGGGCGTCGAAATGCTCGCCCGGTATGGAGCTGCGGAAAATCCACACAGGACTGCCCGCCATGATCGCGGACACGCTCGCGGGCATCGCCGCGGAAAATTTTGACGGGCTGACCTTTGCCGACGCAGAGCACGGCGCGGTCTGGGCGCGGATCGAGCGGGAAAACGGCTTCCGTGACCTGCTGCTGCGGGCGGTGACCGAGACGCTGTATATCGGCGACGGCGCATTCAAGCTGAGCCTCGACCGGGCGGTATCGGAGCTTCCGATCGTGGAATTCTGGCCGGGTGACCGCGTGGACTACACGGTGAAGCGCGGACGCATCACGGAGGTCGTTTTCCGCACGCCGCTCTGCGCCCGGGACAGACGGCCCTGCGAGCTGCGCGAGATCTACGGCCCGGGCTATATCCGCTACCGCCTGGTGCGCGACGGCGAGCCGCTCGATATGGACGCCGCCGAGGGTCTCGGCGATTTGCAGGATGTGGAGTTCGGCACTCCGGGGCAGGAATATATGCTCGCCGTGCCGCTGCGGTTTTTCCCCTCCGACCGATGGGAGGGACGCGGCCGGTCGATCTTTGACCGCAAATGCGAGTGCTTCGACGCCTTCGACGAGGCGTGGAGCCAATGGATGGACGCCCTTCGGGCCGGACGCGCCCGAATCTATATCCCCGAAAACCTCATTCCCCGCGATGCACGCACCGGCGCGCTCAAACGGCCCAACGCTTTTGACGACCGCTTCATCCGCACCGAGGCGGATATGTCGCAGGGGGCGGAAAACCGCGTCACGGTCGAGCAGGCGGATATTCCGCACGAGGCGTTCGCCGCGACCTATACCGCCGCGCTGGAGGCCTGTCTGCAGGGTGTTATCAGCCCGGCGACGCTCGGCGTCGATCTCAAAAAGACCGACAACGCCGAGGCCCAGCGGGAGAAGGAGAAAATTACTCTCTACACCCGTTCGCGGATGATCGAGCCGCTGGCGGAATGCCTTGCGGCGCTGGCTTCAGCGGCGGTGCGGGCGGCGTTTGAGGCCCGCAGTGAAGAGGTGCCGGAGGTCTGCGCCGAGGCGGTCTTTGGGGACTATGCCAGCCCGGACTTCGACAGCCGGGTGGAGACCGTGGCTCTCGCGGTGGAAAAGGGCGTCATGAGCATCGAGACCGCGCTCGGGGAGCTTTACGGCGATACGCGCTCCGGCGACTGGATCGCCGGGGAGGCACGCCGTCTGCGCGGCTGATGCTCCGAGCCTTTGGCGAAAGGAGGTGAGAATTATGGAGGACGAGGAAATGCGGCAGGAGGCCGATCTGGCGGCGCTGAACGCAAGGCTCGCGGCGGCGGAGACCGAAAACCGGCTCTACCGCATCGCACCGGGCATGGGCGTAAGCCCGGCGGCTGTGCCGTATCTCGCGAAGCTCTGCCCGACTGCCGAGGCGGATGACGACGCGGTTCGGGACGCGCTCGAAAAGGTTCTGGAGGATCTGCCCGGTCTGAGGGCCGCCCCGGAGTCTGCCCCAAAGCCCGGCTTCCGCATCGGCGCGGGAGCCGCACCGGCCCGCAGCGACAACGATCTGCTTCGTGCCGCGTTCGGGCTGTGACAACACATTTTTTAAGGAGGAATCATTATGTCTGTTTACAACTATGCAACCCGCTTTGAATCCATGCTGGCGCAGAAATACGCCGCCGCATCCAAATCCGACGCGCTGTTCAACTCAAACCCTGCGGCAAGCTTTCTCTCGGCGCAGACCATCAAGCTGCCCCGTCTGACGCTCTCCGGCTACAAGGATCATAACCGCGCGTCCATCGGCTTCAACGTCGGTACCATCTCCAATGACTGGGAACCCAAAAAGCTCGAGTTCGACCGCGATATCGAGTTCGCAATCGACCCCATGGACATCGACGAGACGAACCTTACGCTCGCCATCGCGAACATCCAGAATACCTTCGAGGACGAGCAGGCCATCCCCGAGCGCGATGCCTACGCCTTCTCCAAGCTGTACGCCGAGTTCACCGACGCCGGTGGTGTCGCCGATACCACCGAGCTGACCACGGCCACCATTCTCGAAAAGTTCGACGAGGATATGGCCGCCATGGATGACGCCGGTGTGCCCGAGGAGGGCCGCGTGTTCTACTGCACCGCCGCGCACATGAAGCTCATCAAGGAGGCCGAGGGCATCGACCGCAGCATTCTCATCTCCGGCCCGGCCGGCGTCGTGAACCGCAAGGTGCATACGCTCGACGACGTGGCGCTCGTCTCCGTGCCCTACAGCCGCCTCAAAACGGCCTACGACTTCACCACCGGCTTTGCTCCCGCTGCCACCGCGAAGCAGATCAACCACATCCTCGTGCATCCCTCCGCCGTGGTCGCCCGCCAGAAGTACGGCTACATCAAGCTCTTCACCCCCGGCTCCGACAGCCGCACGGCGGATATGTATGTCTATCAGAACCGCCGCTACATGGATCTGTTCCTGCTGACCCGCAAGCTGGACGGCGTGAAGATCAACGTGGAGGCCTGAGCATGATCGCCGTGAAAGGCAACCGGCATGACCGCATCGCAGAGAACGAGCGGGAACAGCGCCGGGCAGAGGGCTTCGACATCTACGACGACAAGGGAAATCTCATCGCCTGGTCAAAGCTCAAGACCGTCCCCTGGGACGAATACGCCGCTCTGGAGGAGAAGTACGAACGACTGAAGGCGCGGCGCGGGAAGGAGGCGTAAGCCCATGGAGAGCTATGCGAATCAAACGGATTATGCCGCTCTCTTTCCCGGGGACGGGGAGATCGGCGGCACGGCGCTTGCCGAGGCGTCCCGGGTCGCTGACCGGCTGACCTTCGGGCGTATTGCGGCGGCAGGCGGCCTCGACGCGCTGACGGAGCATCAGCGTGAGCTGATCGTGGAGGCGGTCTGCCGTCAGGCGAAATTCGCATCCGAGAACGCGCCGGATTGGAGCTGGTCGGTCGCCGCGTACAGCATCAACGGCGTGTCGGTGAAGGCTGGGCACGGCGAGGGCGTACGGTATTACGGCGGCGTCGCCGTGCCGGGGGAGGTCACGATGCTCCTCGACGCGACGGGCCTTACGACCCGTCTTGCGGGAGGCGCGGTATGAGCTGGCCGGAGCTTGTTCCGGGAAGGCTGTGCCGGACGCCCATTCGGCTCGTCGTCTACACCGGGCATCTTGACGAGGACGGCGCGCCGGAGACCGCGTTTGAGGCAGCGCTTTCCTGCAACTGGCAGGACGGGGGCGGTGTCGAGCGCACTGCCGAACAGCAGTATGTCCGCGTGAGCGGACGGGCGTTTTTCCCTGGCGATATATGCCCGGAGCGGCCCGAGATCACATCGGGATTTGCCGAGGTGTCCGGTGTGCGCCGCCGCATCGTGCGCGGCATCAAGGCCCGCAATCCTGACGGCACGGTGAATTACACGGAGGTGAGGTTCGTATGACGCTGGCGGAAATCCGCGACGTGATCGCACCCATGGGCCTTGCGGACTATCACAGCATCGGCCGCATCGAAAACGCCCGGATGCGTTCGCTCGGCGTGTATGACCGCGCCGGACGGGGGGAACCCGTGACGGCGCTCGGCGGCGCGGGAAGCTATGGCATCCGGCCCGTGCGGCTTCTCTACCACGGGACGGAAAACGCCGCCGAAACCGAGCTTGCGGCGCGGGGTATCTGGGACGCGGTGAGCGCGCTGCGGCAGGTAAACGGCATCCTGTTCGCCCGCCCGGTGATGAACGGCCCTGCCGCCGCCGACCGGGATAAGGGCGGCATATACGAGTACATCATGGATTTTGACATCTACTACACGAAATGATTTGGGAGGTAAAACACTATGGCAACTACGAGCGGAGTATATCCCTGCTATGAGAATCAGTTCACACTGGACGGCAAGACCATTGCCGACTGCGAGAGCTTTTCCGTCAGCTTTGACAACGGCATCGAGGAGTGGCGTCCCTTCGAGCAGGAGGGCTGGGTGCGCCGCCTGCTGACCGCAAAGGGCATCACCATTTCCGTCTCCGGCAAGCGCAATGTCGGCGACGAGGGCAACGACGCCGTCGCCGCGCTCGCGTGGGTGAACGGCCGTGACGCGGAGAAGGATTTTGTCTGGAATTTCCCCGACGGCACCACCGTCGAATTCAAGGACGCGGTCATCAACGTCACGAACATCGGCTCCGCCGATTCCACAAATGTTGCGCCGCTGGAGTTTGAAGTGCAGTCGAACGGCAAGCCTGTCGTCACGCCCGCTTCCGCCGCCTGAGGAGGACGTCGGGCATGAAATATGATCTGACGGAGAAGCTGCATTTCGGCGCCGATCCGAAGCTCGTCATCCGCGGCACGGAGCTGACGATCCGCTCCGATGCGGAGGCGGTTTTGAAGCTCATGGACGTTCTGGGCGAGAAGGGCGAGGTCGCGGGAGCCAGGGAGGCTATGGCGCTTCTGCTCTCCAAGGCCGACCAGAACAAGCTCGCCGCGCTGAATCTCAAGCTCGACGACTGGCTGGAGGTTCTGAAGGCCGCTATCCAGCTCGCCATGGGCACCGATCCGGAGGACAATACCCCGGGGGAATGAGCGACCCGTATTATGACATCGCGGGGGACTGGGAGCTGATCGCCGCGAGCTTTCAGGCCATGTACGGGATTCGCCTCGCCAAGGAACTGCCGGGGATGACCTGGCGGGAATTTGCGGCGCTTCTGGCGGGACTCGGGCAGGACACGCCCCTCGGACGCGTGGCGGCGATCCGGGCGGAGAATGACCCGGAACGCCTGAAGGACTTTACCCCCGCGATGCGGCGTATCCGCACCGAATGGCGCACACGGCGGGCCGTTCAGCGGCCAGCGCAGGATGTGGATTCGTTCCTCGCGGATATGGAGCGGGCGTTTCTGGCGCTCTGATAAAAAATGGGCCTTCCTCCGAAAGGGGGAAGGCATGGATACAGGAGGTGAGAATATGCAGGAATTGAACATCGACGGGCGCGAGCTGCGGGCGGAGCTTGTCGGGGCGTTCGAGGCGGCGGATGCGGCGGCATCCCGGTTTGAGATACGCGGTGCGCGGGTATCGCGCATCATGGCGGAGTGGAACGCCGCGGCCGGAACGCTGAAGGCACGGTTTCAGGAGCTGGGAAATGTCCTGGGAAGCACCTTTGCCATGGCGCTGGAGCCGGCGGTACAGGCGCTGAATCGCTTTATGGCGGCGGTCGTCCGCGCGGCCCGCACTTTTCGCAGCTTCGTCTGGTCGCTTTTCGGCAAAAAGTACAGCGAGACGCTGTCGGACGGTGCGGAGGCATGGGATCAGCTCGGTGACAGCGCCTCCGGCGCAGGCAAGAAGGCCTCCTCTGCCGCCAACGAGATCCGCCGAAGCCTGATGGCCTTCGACCAGATCAACCGGCTTGACTGGGAGGGGGCATCCTCCGGCTCTGCCAGCACCGGAAGCACCGGAAGCAGCGGCTTTATCGCGGCGGACTGGGGCGAGATCATCGGGGCCAATGCGTTCGGCGAGCTGCTCCATAAGCTCCTGAACGACAGCCGTTTTTACGAGGCGGGTCAGACGCTGGCAAAAAAACTCGGCGAGATCGTGGACGGCCTCGACGAGGCGTTGGAAAACGGCGAGCTTCGCCGCCGCGTGGAGGATAAGCTCACCGCGATCACGGAGCTTTTGAACGGCTTTCTGACGGGGCTTCGGTTCAGCGAGGAGGACACACTGTCGGTCGCGGGCCGTATCGGCGACCTGCTCGGCGACGGCATCGGTCTTGCGCTGGAAAGTGCCCATACCTTCCTGGCCGGGCTTGACTGGAACGGCCTCGGTTCGTCCATCGCGGCGTTTGTAAACGGTGCGGTGGCATCGCTCAGGGAAAAGGAAGTAAACCTTGGTACGGTGCTGTCCGACTGGCTGAATGCCAAGATCGGCACGCTCGACGGCCTGCTGGAAGATCTCGACTGGGCCGGAGCGGGCGCCTATGTGGCGGAAAACGTGAACGCGTGGTTCGAGAACATGGACTGGGAAGCCGTCGGCGCGACCCTCCGGAATGGTATTCTCGGCCTGCGGGAGTTTGTGAACACCGCCCTGCAGGATATGGACATTGACTGGCACGCGGTGCTGACGGAGATTCTGAACGGACTTCTCTCCGAGGATACCAAGCAGTGGTTCCGCGACCATCCGTTCTGGTCAAAGCTGCTCTTCGGCGACGAGAACCCGTTCACCGTGACCCTCGGCGGCGTGAAGGATGATATTCCCGCGTCGCAGAAAACGCTCGGCAGCTTTACGGCAAAGCTTGCATCGTGGAAGGACGAGA
>JBJDYS010000068.1:0-2325 GCA_051867595.1 Oscillospiraceae bacterium | reverse complement strand
TTGCCATAAAAAACGCTAATACCGCCTCTAATCCTTCTTAATTTTTCGCTTTTCTGCACAAATTTGAATTTTGTTCCGCGAAAACGTCCAAAAAGCGACGAGAAACCCTTGAAATACAAAGGTTTTCGTGGTAAAATGCCCCTTGTTAAAAACATCTGTCCGCCAAAGGTGGACAGACAAAAACATCAAACAGGAGGAAAAACAAAATGAAGAAACTTCTTGCACTTCTTCTCGCCCTCGCCATGGTCTTTGCGCTGGCCGCCTGCGGCAGCTCCGCCCCGGCCGAGGAAGCCGCTCCCGCTGAGGAAGCCGCCGCTCCCGCCGAGGAAGCCGCTCCCGCTGAAGAGGCCGCTCCCGCCGCTGACGGCGCCGACACCATTGTCATCGGTGTCTATGAGCCTCTGTCCGGCGACAACGGCGCCGGCGGCAAGCAGGAGGCCCTCGGCATCCAGTACGCCAACGCCATGGTTCCCACGGTTGAGGTCGGCGGCAAGACCTACAACGTGAAGCTCGAGATCGTGGACAACGAGTCCTCGACCGATAAGGCCGTCTCCGCTGCCACGCAGCTCGTGGCCGCCGGTTCTTCCGTCGTTCTCGGCACCTACGGCTCCGCCGTCGCCATTGCCGGTTCCGACACCTTTGCCGATGCGAACATCCCCGCCATCGGCGTCACCTGCACGAACCCCCAGGTCACCGCGGGCAACGACCACTATTTCCGCATCTGCTTCCTCGATCCGTTCCAGGGCACCGTTCAGGCCAACTTCGCTCACGATGAGCTTGGCGTGACCACCACCGCTTACTGCCTCGGCCAGCTCGGCAACGACTATGACCAGGGCCTCATCAACTACTTCACCGAAGCCGCTGAGGCGCTCGGCATCGAGGTCATCACCGAGTCCTTCCCCGAGGGCAACGCGGACTTCACCTCTTACCTGACGAACGCCAAGAACGCCGGCGCGGAGGTCATCTTTGCCCCCACCTCCATCAGCTATGCCCAGCTCATCATTGAGCAGGCCGCTTCCCAGGGCATCGACATCCCCCTGACCGCTCCCGACACCTGGGACTCCAACGTCATCCTCGCTGCCGCGGAGGGCACCGATCTTGACATCTACTGCACGACCTTCTACGCCGAGGGCGGCGATCCCGAGTTCGAGGAAGGCTTCAAGGCCTGGCTGAACTCCGACTCCACCGCGCTCGCCAACAACGGCGGCAACGACATGATCGCGGCGGTTTCCGTCATGGGTTACGACGCTTACTTCACCGCTCTTGAGGCCATCAAGAACGCCGGTTCCCCCGACTCTGAGGCCGTCAAGGCGGCTCTGCCCACCACCACCTACACCGGCGTCACCGGCGCCATCGCCTTCGACGACGTCAACGGCGACGCGATCCGTGACGCGGCCTTCATCAAGCAGGCCAACACCGAGACCGGTCTTTGGGACTTTGTGGCCCAGCAGACCGTCGGCTGATCCGCACTTCCTGCAGCATTCTGGCGGAGGCGCTTTTGCGCCTCCGCTGATTCCCTTTTCTATGCGAGCGCATAGCTGCGTTTCCCACGGAAGGAGACGGAGCTATGCGCTCTCACAAGGAGGTTTGAAATGGCAAATTTCTTTCAGGCGAACCTGCCGTATATCCTGGCCGGTATCTCCGTCGGCGGACAGTATGCGCTGATCGCCATCGGCTATACCATGGTCTACGGCATTCTGCGCCTCATCAACTTCGCCCACGGCGACGTGTTCATGGTCGCAGGCCTCGTCATGGTCTATGCCACCGCGTCCCTGCCCATGTACATATCCATCCCGCTCGTTCTCATCATCACGGTGGTTCTGGGCTTCCTGATCGAGCGCGTGGCCTATAAGCCGCTGCGAAGCGCCCCGCGTATGTCGGTCATGATCTCCGCCATCGGCGTGAGCTATCTGCTGCAGAACTGCGCCCTGTATTTCACGGGCGGCCTCGCGCAGATCTACCCCACGATCCCCTGGCTGTCGAACTCGGTGACCATCGGCACTGCCACCACCAAGGTCGTCACCCTCGTGACGCCGGTGCTGACGATCATCCTCGTGTTCGCGCTTGTCCTCTTCATCAAAAAGACCAAGGTCGGCATGGCCATGCGCGCCGTCTCGAAGGACTTTGAGACGAGCCAGCTCATGGGCATCCGCATCAACGCGGTCATCTCGATGACCTTTGTCATCGGCTGCTTCCTCGCCGCGATCGGCTCGCTGCTGTACTTCACGAACTACCCCTCCGTCATCCCGACCTCCGGCTCCATGCCGGGGCTGAAGGCCTTCGTGGCGGCGGTGTTCGGCGGCATCGGCTCCATCCCCGGCGCGG
>JBJDYS010000067.1:0-10459 GCA_051867595.1 Oscillospiraceae bacterium | reverse complement strand
TTCAATCGTCGCTTACGATGATTCGGATGGCCTGCGGGATGTTCTCGCACACGGCCTCCGTGTACGAGCCGCCGCTCTCGCCGTCCAGCGTCCACGCCGTCGGCTCCTGAAACGTGACCTTGACGCGCTTGCTGTGAAGCAGCATCGCATATTCGCTCGTGAAGGTGTTCGCCAGCACATCCGTCATGATCGGCCCGACCTGCAGAATGGACTCCGGCATCCGGATCAGCACCACCTCAAACAGACCGTCGCTCAGCGACACGCCCGCGTTGTCATCCAGGCGGATGAAGCCCGCAAAGCGCCGGGTATTCGTCACCGCGCAGAAAATGAAGTCGCCCTCCACCACGCCGCCGTCATATTCGATGCGGCACCAGCGATGGGTCAGGCGGGTCAGACTGCTCATCGCCCCCGCGGCATAGGCCAGCCAGCCGAAGGCGTTTTTCTGCTCCTGCGGCGTCTCATAGCTGACCTCCGTGAACGCGCCGAACGCCGAAACGTAAGTAAAATACTGATCGCTGTTAAAATGGCCGACATCCAGCGGGATCGACCGGCCGCAGGCGGCCGTATACGCGGCCTGCACGGGATCACGGCTCAGACCGAGCGTCGTCGCGCTGTCGTTCGAGGTTCCCATCGGGATATAGGCAAGCTCCGGGCGTTTCCCGACCGGGAGGCGCATAAGGCCGGAAACGGTCTCGCCCAGCGTTCCATCTCCGCCCATGCACACCACGCGCTCAAAGCCGGGAGCCAGCTCCTCCGCCAGACGGGGCGCATCGCCATGGCCGTCGGTAAACGTGACCGTGACCCGCCAGCCGCACTTATGCAGCGTATGGAGCACCTCGCTCAGGCAGTCACGGTAGCCGTTTCGGCCGGCATTCGGGTTTACGATCATAAGCATTTTTTTCATAGAATATCACCAAGGGCATTTTACCGCCTGTATGGGGAAAAAGCAAGCCCCTGACAGGCGTTTGTCCGAAATGAAAATTCCCGATAAAAAGGACGGCAGAACGCGGATGCGTTCTGCCGTCCTGAAAACACAATGTCTGCGGAGAAATTACTCCTTGACCATGCAGCCGACGGTCTCGGGAATGATGAGCTTCGCGCCGGTCTTGGCCTGAACCTCCTCGACGGTGACGCCGGGAGCGACCTCGAGCAGCTTTGCGCCCTCGGGCGTGATCTCAATGACGGCGAGCTCGGACACGACATAGTTGATGCAGTGATAGCCGGTCAGCGGCATCGCGGTCTTCTCAACGATCTTGGGGTTGCCGGCCTTGTCGCAGTGAGTGGTCATGACGATGGTGATCTTGGAGCCGGTCACGAGATCCATCGCGCCGCCCATACCCGCAGCGGTCTTGCCGGGGATCATCCAGTTGGCGAGGTTGCCCTCCGCATCGACCTCATAAGCGCCGAGCACGGTCGCGTCGATATGGCCGCCGCGGATGAAGCCGAAGGAGCGGAAGCTGTCGAAGCAGGAGCCGCCCACGCGGAGCATGGAGGCCTTGCCGCCGGCGTCAACGACGTTGGGGTCGGCGTGTTCGCCTTCCTTGGGAGCGCCGGTCAGACCGACAACACCGTTCTCGGAATCGACCCAGACGTCAACGCCTTCGGGAAGGTAGTCAAGGCACTTGGTGGGCATACCGATGCCCAGGTTCACGACGTTGCCGTCCTCGAAGAAGCGAGCGGTACGATAAGCGATCAGGTCCTTACCCTTGAGTTCCATAGGATTCATCTTCAAATACCTCCTTACGCTTCAGTCAGGGCGCGGCCCTGCACAACGGCATCGACCACAAAGCCCGGGGTCATGATCTCGTCGGGATCGAGCTCGCCGATCTCAACGATCTGCTCCGCCTCAACGATGACATGATCCGCCGCGGTGGCAAAGGCCTCGTTGAAGTTGCGGGAGGTGCGGCGATACACGACGTTGCCCATCTTGTCGGCCTTCCAGGCGTGCACGAAGCACACGTCGCCATGGAGGGGCAGCTCAAGAATGAAGCGCTTCTTGGTGGGATCGGGAACGATCTCACCCTCGAGGAACTTGTATGCACCCTTCTCCTCGTCCCACTCGACGACCTGCTTGCCGTCCATCATGGGGGTATACAGGCCGGTCGGGGTCAGGATGCCGCCGATGCCGGCGCCGCCGGCGCGGACCTTCTCGCAGAGAGAGCCCTGGGGAACGAAGGTCAGGTCGATCTCACCGTCGATCACCTTCTGAACGGTTTCGGAGTTGTTGCCGATGTGAGAGCAGGTGATCTTCTTGATGGTGTTGGCGCGGACGAGCTTGCCGATGCCGCGGCCGGGAACACTGGTGTTGTTGGAGATAACGCTGAGGTCCTTGATACCCGCTTCGATCAGTCCCTCGATGAGGACTTCGGAAACACCGACGTTGACGAAACCGGGCAGCAGGACGGTCATGCCGCTGAAGCAATACTTGCCGATCGCTTCCTGCACGGTCATAACTTTATTCTGGGCCATGGGAATCATTCCTTTCTTAATGTACTAACTCTTTTATTATAATGATTCATCCCGGGAATGTCAAACATACCATCCGACAATTTCCAAAAAAAATATAGCTTCTCCCCTTTTTCTGTGCTATAATCGCGCTTAATGACATTTTATTTCCGTCCATGCGAGGTACTTCCCTTGAAAAATCAGTCCGCAAAAAGCTCCGCGCTTCTCCTTCTGGCCGCCATCATCTGGGGCATCGCCTTCGTCGCCCAGAAGGACGGCATGAACTATGTGGAGCCGTTCACCTATAACGGCGCACGCAGTCTGATCGGCGGCGCCGTCCTGCTCATCCTGCTGCCGTTTCTCGACAAGGCCCGGAAAAACCAGGTGCAAAAAGGCAGCCGGAAGGATCTCCTCCTCGGCGGCATCGCCTGCGGCCTTGCGCTCTTTGTGGCCTCGAACCTGCAGCAGTTCGGCATCGCGCTGCAGGATCCCTCCACGAATGTCGGCAAAGCCGGCTTCATCACCGCCTGCTACACCGTCCTCGTCCCCATTTTCAGCCTCCTCTTCGGCAAAAAGCCGCCGAAGCTCGTATGGCTCGGCGTCGTGGTCGCCATCGCGGGCTTCTTCTTCCTGTCCCTGATGGACGGTCTCGCCGCCGGACAGGGCCTCGGCCTCGGCCTGAGCGATCTGCTGCTTCTGCTCTGCGCCTTTGCCTTCACGGGACACATCCTCATCATCGACCGCTTTTCCCCGCTCGTGGACGGCGTGCGTTTAAGCTGCATCCAGTTTTTTGTCGTCGGCATCCTGTGCCTGCCCTGTATGTTTCTCTTTGAGACGCCGACCTGGTCCGGCATTCTGGCCTGCTGGCTGCCCATCCTGTATGCCGGCGTCATGAGCAGCGGCGTCGCCTATACGCTGCAGATCATCGGCCAGAAGGGTGTGCATCCCGCCGTGGCGGCTCTGCTTCTGAGCCTCGAGAGCGTGTTCTCCGTCCTGGCGGGCTATGTCCTCATGCCGGGCTCGTCCCTCTCCGGCTGGGAAATCTTCGGCTGCATACTGGTGCTGATCGCCGTGGTCGTTGTCGAGCTGGCGCCGTCCGGCGAAACCATAAAAAATTAAAAAATTTTCCGGCTGCGCGGGGCAAATGCTCCGCGCATATTTTTCGCCCTTTTACGACATACTAGCCGCGACGAAACAAAAAAGGAGTTTTGGAAAAATGGTCATAGACAGAATCGCCCTGCTGCTCGCCATCATCGGCGGCCTGAACTGGGGCAGTATCGGTCTGTTCCGCTTTGACATCGTCGCGTGGATCTTCGGCGGCCAGACCGCCATCGTCTCCCGCGTCATATACACGCTCGTGGGCCTTGCGGCGCTGTGGTGCATCTCCCTGCTGTTCCGCACCCGGGACGAAGCGGACGAAGAACCGTAAAACCAAGCCGGCTTTCGCCGGCCTACATATATCTCCCGTTTTTGCGTGGCCGACGCGCTACAATGGCATCGACACAAAAGACAGGGAGGCGGCTGACTTGCAGATACTTCGATCGCGTCCGCGCCGGACGGAAGAGACCATCGTCCAACTCCGAACCGATGAGATCGCGCCAAACCCGCTCCAGCCGCGGCAGGTTTTCGACAGCGACGGCATCGCCGCGCTCGCGGACAGCATCCGGCGTTACGGGGTTCTCAGCCCGCTCTCCGTGCGCCGCCGGGCAAACGGCTATGAGCTTGTCGCCGGGGAACGGCGGCTGCGGGCGGCGGTGCGCGCCGGCCTCGACGAGGTGCCGTGCATCGTTCTGGATGTGGACGGCGCGGAATCCGGCGCGATCGCGCTCGTGGAAAATTTACAGCGGCAGGATCTCGATTTCATCGAGCAGGCCCAGGGCATCGACCGTCTGATCGGCCTGTTCGGCCTCAGTCAGGAGGAGTGCGCCCGCCGGCTCGGCATAAGCCAGTCCACGCTCGCCAACAAGCTGCGGCTTCTGAAGCTGCCGACGGATATTCTGGACGGACTGCGGGCCGCCGGGCTGTCCGAACGCCACGGACGGGCGCTTCTGCGCCTGCCGGACGACAGCGTCCGCCGCGCGGCGCTGAACCACATCATCACGCATGGCCTCACCGTCGCCGCCTCCGAGGCCTATATCGACGGGCTTCTGACCGCAAAGCCCGCAGCCGATCCCCGGGCGCGCTTCGTCCTCAAGGATGTGCGCGTGTTTTTGAATTCGCTGCGGCACAGCGTGGACATCATGCGCCGGGGCGGCGTGGATGTGACGCTCGACCACCGGCAGGTCGATGAGGAAATGCTCGTCACCATCCGCATTAAACGCTGATCGTCTCTTGCACTTCGGCGGACGTCGGTATACAATACCATATATACAAAAATGTGGGAATGATAAGATTATGAGCCAGTCAACGAGCATGATCCGCGACTACACCACCGGCCCGATCACACGGCAGCTGCTGGCGTTTTCCGGCCCGTTCATGCTGTCCAATCTGCTGCAAAACGCCTATAATATCGTCGATATGGTCGTCGTCGGCCAGTTCATCGGCGCGGCCGGCCTTTCCGCCGTCGGCATCGGCGCGGATCTTCTGCACCTGTACACCTTTATCGCCATGGGCTTCTGCAACGCCGGACAGGTCATCATCAGCCAGTATGTCGGCCTGAACGACCGCTCGTCCGTGTCGAAAATCGTGGGCACGATGTTTTCCTTTGTCCTGGCGCTGAGCCTTTTGACCACCGCTCTGGGCCTGGCGGGAACCAACCTCTGGATGCAATGGCTGAACGTCCCCGCCGAAGCGCTGGCGCACTGCCGTTCCTATACCGTCTGCTGCACGGCGGGCCTGTTTTTCATCTTCGGCTATACCATGATCTCCGCGATCCTGCGCGGCATGGGCGACTCCAAGCGTCCGATGGTGTTCATCGCCATCGCCTCCGTGCTGAATGTGGCGCTTGACCTCCTCCTGGTCGGCGCCGGCATGGGCGCCTTCGGCGCGGCGCTCGCGACCGTCATCGCGCAGGGCGTGAGCTTCGTCATCGCCGTCGTCTATCTGTGGCGGCACCGGCACGAGCTCGGCTTCGACTTCACGCCGCGGAACCTGATCCCGGACAGGCCCATGCTCTGGCTGCTCCTCAAAATGGGCATCCCCATGACCATCCAGACCTGCGCCATCAGCATCTCCTCGCTCTTCGTCTCGAGCCGCATCAACACCTTCGGCGTCACCGCCTCCGCCGTCACCGGCGTCGGTTCCAAGCTCTCCATGGTCGCGAGCGTCGTCACGCAGGCGATGAGCCTCGCCAGCGCAACCATGATCGGACAGAACTTCGCCGCGCAGAAATTCGACCGCGTGCGGAAAACGCTCACCGACTCGTTCCTGATCGGCGGCGTGTTCGCGGCCATTCTGTCGCTCGCCATCATCCTGTGGCCCGAGCCGATCTTCTCGATTTTCAACAACGACCCCGCCGTGCTCGCGATGAGCCACTCCTATGTCCTCATCGCCGTGATGAACTATTTCGGCTGGGCCAGCCGCGGCCCCAGCATCGCCCTGTGCAACGGCATGGGCTTCCCGTCGCTGAATTTTGCGCTCGGCCTTTTTGACGGCGTAGTCATGCGTATCGGCCTGTGCCTGCTGCTCGGCGAAACCTTCGGCATGGGCATCCGCGGCTACTGGATCGGCAGCGCCGCCGCCGGTTACGCCTTCTTTCTCGTCATGTTCCCCTATTTTCTCTCCGGCAAGTGGAAGAACCACAAGCCGCCCACCGCCGTCCGCTCATAAAGACTCTGAAACAGCGCCCAAAAAGGGCGCTGTTTTGCTTGACAGTTCGCTTGTGAAAGAATAAACTGTTGTTAATCGGTGCGCTGCAGAAAACGCACAAATCAAAAGGAGGAAAAACATGAAGAAACTGCTCAGTATTCTCATCGCGCTCGCCATGATCGCCAGCTTCGGCGTTACGGCCATGGCGTCCGGCGACCCCTCCGGTGACGCAGCCGCTCCCTCGGCCGCCACCGTCATCACCGAGAAAACCGTATTCCCCGACGGTCTTACCCTCAAGGCCGACAATGAATACGGCGCTCCCGACGGCTACTGCGTCATCATGACCGTGGACGGTCAGGTCATGGCTCAGAAGGCCGGCACCTACACCGGCTCCGTCGTTCTGGAAGTCGTTCCGATGACCTCCAGCGCCGACAGCTCCTCCGAGTACAACACCCAGTCCATCATCACCAAGGCCGGAGATGAGCTCATCGTCGCCGAATCCGCTGTGAACGGCGTCATCGACGAGAAGGGCCTTTCCAGCGCGGAGATCACCGCCGACCAGCCCAACATGAGCATCGTCACCGTCACGAACGGTGAGTACCGCATCGAAGACTCCACCTTCCACATCCTGCAGACCGGCAACCATGAGTCCGGCGGCGACGACTTCACCGGCGACGGCTGCGCCGTGGCCGTGACCGGCGACAGCACCGTATTCCTGAACAACGTCACCATCACCGGCGACGGCGTCACCCGTACGGCGCTCTACGGCGGTCTGAGCACGCATGACGCCTATCCCACCATCTACGTCTCCAACTCCACGCTCACCTCCACCGGTGACCTCGAGGGCGAGGACTGCGCGGTTTGGGTTCTGGGTCTGCACGGCGTCGTCCGCACCTGCCAGTACTGCGACTACTACGACAACTACTATTACAACACCGTCATCAACTCCTTCGGCTGGGCCTCCCTGTCCGTTGACGGAACCGAGAACCCCACCGGTGAGGACCTCGCCGAGCTGAACGCCGCCTATGTGGACGGCAAAGGCTATGCCAATGCCGACGGCTCCATCATGACGGTCGCTGAGTTCGCGGTCGCCGCGACCGGCCTGACCGACGAGTATCTGGCGCAGCTCGACGCCGTGGCCTCCGAGGAGGACATGGTCGCCCTGCCCCAGACCAACGACACGAGCCTCTATTACTTCGCCGGTAAGAACACCCTGATCGACACCGAGCTCAACATCACCGATATGGATCAGGGCCGCACCGGCTACTCCAGCTACTCCATCGGCGCGAACATCAACGTCTACTCCGGCTGCACTGTCAACGCCGACTACGGCAATGTCGAGGCCAACGAGTACGCCTCCTCCGCCTATGTCAACGGCACCGTCGTCAATGCCCGCAAGAGCATCGTCATGTGCCACTCCAACGCCGGCGGCATCACCTTCGTCTCCGACGCCGACCTGACTGCGGGCGAGATCGCCTTCATCTACAAGGGAACCGGCGACGGCTACACGCAGGATAACCTCGATGAAAACGCCGCCTCCGCCGAGATGATTATGGGCGCAACCGGCTCCAACCTCTATGTCCGCAACTCCAAGATCACCGCACCCGTCCTGGTTCTGGCGTTCGACTCCGATGACCCCGGCTCCCTCGGCACCACGGAGATCGTCGTTGACGACTCCATCGCCCCGAAGGATGAGGGCTTCGACGTCACCGCCGCTGATAACTGGGGCCCCGCCAGCACGATGTGGGCCGACGGCAGCTACAACTACAACGAGGCGGTGCAGGCCTACTTCGAGGACTGCAACGGCGAGACCGCGCTGAACGGCGATATCTTCAACTGCCACCAGTTCGTCTCCAAGAACCTCGTTCTGACCCTTGACAACTCCGAGCTGACCGGTATCATCTCCTCCGGCTGGTGCGAGCATGAGGTCGATATCATCAACCGTGAGATCGCCTCCACCGAGGAAAACTATGTCGATGCGGACGGCCTTGTCCACGGCAACCGCGAGAACCTCGGCAAGGTCACCTGCACGCCCTCCGAGACTGTCAACAACGGCGTCATTGTCACCCTGACGAACGGCGCGGTCTGGAACGTCACCGAGACCAGCTATGTCTCCGTCCTGAACGTGGACGAGACCTCCGTCGTGAACGGCGTCGTCACCGTCCTCGACAACGGCATCATCAAGGTCGAGCCCGCCGCGGCCGACGCAGCGGCTGACGCTGTCCCGGCTACGGACGGCACCGAGAACCAGTCCAACACCCTCGACGCCACCGCACAGCCCGCCACCGCGGAGGAGTACGACGCTTATGAGGCGTACCTGCGCGAGTACATGGAGAGCTACACCGGCGTCGGCGACGGCAACGGCTTCGATGACGGCGCCCGTTCCATGGCGATCGGCGAGCTGGACGGCGTGGGCTTTGGCGCAGATGTCAACGCCTTCCCGTTTGAGATGTTCGTCACCCAGTTTGGCGCGCTCAGCTTCGCCGCCTTTATGGCTCAGTAACCCGCACACACAAAAAAGCTCCGATGCCTTTCGACATCGGAGCTTTTCTGTTCTTGTCTCAGTCCGCGAACATCGGCGTCGAGAGATAGCGGTCGCCGGTATCGGGCAGCAGGGCCACAATGGTCTTACCCTTATTCTCCGGGCGCTTGGCCAGCTCGATCGCCGCCCAGATCGCCGCGCCGGAGGAGATGCCCACCAGCACGCCTTCCGTCCGGCCGATCATGCGGCCGGTCGCGAAGGCGTCCTCGTTCTCCACCGCGATGATCTCGTCATAGACCGCTGTATTCAGCACATCGGGAACAAAGCCCGCGCCGATGCCCTGGATCTTATGCGCGCCGGCCGTACCCTTCGACAGGACCGGCGAACCGGCCGGCTCCACCGCCACGACCTTCACAGCGGGGTTTTTCTCCTTCAGATACTCGCCGACGCCGGTGATCGTGCCGCCCGTGCCGACGCCCGCGACGAAGATATCCACCTGCCCGTCCGTGTCCTCCCAGATCTCCGGGCCGGTCGTCGCCTTATGGATCGCCGGGTTTGCCGGATTGACAAACTGACCGGCAATAAAGCTGCCCTCGATCTCCGCGGCCAGCTCTTTGGCTTTCGCGATCGCGCCGTTCATGCCCTTCGCGCCCTCGGTCAGGACAAGCTCTGCGCCATAGGCCTTCATCAGCTGGCGGCGCTCCACGCTCATGGTTTCCGGCATGACGATGATGACCCGATAGCCGCGGGCCGCCGCCACGGACGCCAGACCGATGCCGGTGTTGCCGGAGGTCGGCTCGATGATGACCGAATCGGGCTTCAGAACGCCCCGCTCCTCCGCGTCGTCGATCATCGCGCGGGCCACGCGGTCCTTCACCGAACCGGCGGGGTTAAAATACTCCAGCTTCGCGAGAAGCCGCGCTTCGAGCTTCTCTGCCTTCTCGATCTGCGTCAGCTCCAAAAGGGGCGTTTTTCCGATCAGCTGATCGGCGGATGTATAAATATGGCTCATGGTAAAATCCTCCATTTATAATAAGATATAACAAGTTGACTGTCCGAACCGCCCGTTCTTCTCAACATCGAAAACCGTTCTGCTTCACTTCATAAACCAACCTTTCTGGTAGGAATGTAGGGTAAGTATATTCCCTTTCTCCGTTTTTGTCAAGTACTTTTGCGAAATTTTCCGTTGAAATCCTATAAACCATGCTCTATAATAGGAATATAATCATACACGAGGTGATATTCCTATGATGATTTCCACCAAGGGCCGCTATGCGCTCCGCGTTCTGATCGACATGGCGGAACACCAGACCGCCGAATATGTTCCCCTCAAGGAGATCGCCGCACGGCAGGAGATCAGCGAAAAATATCTGGAAAGCATTGTCAAAACCCTGGTGCAGGGCGGCATCCTCACCGGCCTCCGCGGCAAGGGCGGTGGGTATCGCCTGACCGTCACGCCCGAACAATGCACCGTGGGTCACGTTTTGCGCCTGACCGAGGGTTCTCTTGCCCCGGTGACCTGTCTCGAGCCGAACAGCCCCTCCTGCGGCCGGCTCGCCGAATGCCGCACGCTGCCCATGTGGCACGGCCTGAACAAGGTAATCAACGAATACCTCGATCAATACACCATCGCCGACCTGATGCAGGTCGACGATCCGGGCAACAACTATGTCATCTGAATGCGGCGTTGCCGCTAAAACTGTGCAATTTTTGATTTTGCGCCGCACCAAAGCCTCCCTTGTGTAAAGGGAGGTGGCACGGCGCAAGCCGTGACGGAGGGATTGT
>JBJDYS010000066.1:0-41078 GCA_051867595.1 Oscillospiraceae bacterium | reverse complement strand
GCGTTGGCGGTGCTTCGCTCGCCCCCGGTCATGATCCTCCTTTCCTGTGGTGGGGTTTCCTCGCGCGCCCGCCGCTTGGCTCAACGCCTGCGGAACGTATCTGGCTGCCCTATTCAGTTGTATTAACAGGGCAATATCAGCCCGTGAAAACGCATTCAGTGAATGCGCTTTGGCTGGCAGGTATTACTCCAGCGTTTCGCTCTCCGGGAGCTTCGACGGGTCAAAGTCGAAGATGATTGCCAGCATAAGACTTTCTATAATTCACTGTCTTATATCCTCATCAACGATGGTGTAGGTATTGCCGTATTCATTGATAATCGAACGCCTAGACATACTGATAATAAAAGGCTGATAGTGTTTTAAGATCATATCCATAGCCTCTGCGCTTCCCTTCTTTGCGTCTACGATCGTTTGATATGGAATCTTATTATTCACCATCTCCGCTCTCCAAAATTGTCCGTAGGCGTCCCAGTGCCTGCAGCCGTCGATAATTAACTGCCGAGCGGCTGAGATGCAGAATATTGCTGATTTGCGGGTCGCTGTGATCGAGAAAGTAAAACATCAAGATCACATCCCTCATTTTAGGAGAAAGGGAGCGCAGGACCCGCGCAAGGTCTGGATCGTGTATTGTAACGATTTCCCCCTTCACAGAAAAGTCGGCAGAACTGAGCAGGTAGTTCCCCTCTGCTGCCAGCGCTCCTAATTCCTTGTCGGACAGATCTGATAGAGAAATTTCCCGTGCTGAACGAGCAGATATCTCCCGGTGAATGCTGACAGCAGTATTGCGAATGACTGTCACGCAATATGAATCAAAAGTCTGCTCCTGGTATGTATAGAACTGCTCAAGCTGCTTGCGGGCAAAAAACGAGGAGCAGACACCCCAGGTAGTCTTGCACACCGACCATGATTCCGTCTACTCCTCATAAGCCTTCCGACAGGCTCATGCGTAGTATAACAAACTGCGATCCATGTCGCGAGGACAATTCCAACGGATAATGCAATCATTAGGGCAGTAAATGGCTGGATCAAGGAAGAATTGTTCCTTGCCTATGGCTTTTTCCGACGTCGCATAATAAGCGTCCGGCAGCCGCTTTGGGCTATAAAAGCCCCGTTCAGTACTGAACCGAACCGGGCTTCTGAGTCTATGGTATTTTTATGCTTTTTATTGTCTACTTTCAACAGAGGCATTGAACCGGAGGTTTTATCGGCGCTAAAGCACCAACAGAAGCATCCCCGGTCTTCATCCATCAGAAGACCGGGGATAGCCACATATAAAACCGATCGGCATTCCTATCCCGAATCGTTTTCCACCCATCACAGCACATCAGAACGAATGGCCTGATATACCCCTTGATCTAAAATTCCAAACAATCTACTCTTGTCCTATTTTCACAATGTGGAAGCTCAAGAGGCGATGCCCTTGAAATACCAAGCTGCCGCTCGTACCAGCAGGGCACTGTTTATACAGTTCCTCTCCTACCGCAAAATCCATCGCATGATCCTCTGAAAGCCGAAACGTCAGGTGATGCTCGAGCCGGTCGCGTTTTACAAAGCCAACGGTCATCGGAAAGTTTTCGGTATACCGCTTCGTCACTGTCGCCTCGCATTCGATCTTCTCCGCAAACAGGTCTTTTACCTGCATCACGGCATAACCAATTGCACACAATGCGACGAGCCCAAAGAAACCAATGAACAGCCCGGACATATCACAGCCTCATCGCCGCGCAATACGCAGAATAGACCGCTTGCTGTACCGTCGCTGGACTGAGACCGTCGCCGATGATGTACGTCTCAGGGAACACTTCGGCCAGCGCCATACTCTGCGTGAGTTCCGGCGCGCGGCCGCCGGAAAACACGACCGCGTCGCAGTCGATGCGCTGTTCTGTTCCTTCCCTGTCGGCATAGACCACATGGTTTTTGCCGATCTCAAGCGTCTGACACTCGGTGAGATATTGGAAATCGGGCAGGTCGTTCATAAAATCAATGTACGCCTTGTGGGTGTGCATATCGACAAGAATCTCCCGTTTCCGGCTGAGTACCATGACCTTCCGTCCCGTTGCGGCAACGGCAAAGCCGGTCTCCAGGCCAATCTCTCCTCCTCCGACAACGACGATGGTTTGTCCCAGGCCGTCGATATCCGCCAGCGCGTCCATAGGCAGAAGTGCGTGCTCCGCGCCCTTCACAGACGCGGGCTTTGTACCGTACGCGCCGCAGGCAGCGATGACGGCTTGGAACCCTTCGGCTTCCAGCATCGCCGCGTCCGCCGATGTATTCAGACGAACCGTCACGTTCGATTTTTCAAGCTGCGCGATGAGCCAGTCACGGTAACTCCGCAGCGGCCATTTGAACGGCATAACGTCCACATGGTTCAGCTGCCCGCCCAGGGCGGCCTTCTTTTCAAACAGCGTAACGTCATGGCCGCGCCCTGCGGCGGTGAGCGCCGCGTACATACCGGCCGGGCCGCCGCCCACGACGGCAACTTTTTTTCTTCCCGCCGATGTCTCCGGGAACATCCTGCCCATGACCTGTTCCAAGCCGTGCCGGGGATTGACACGGCAGCGACCACCGTGGCAGGTGTTGCACCGCAGGCAGGGCACAACATCCTCCCCTCGCCCTTCCATGAGCTTCAGGCCATACTCCGGGTCGCAGATGAACGCCCGCGCCATAGACACGGTATCGCATTTGCCCTCGGCGATAAACCTCTCGATATCGTCAAGATTCTGGAACGTCCCCACAGGCGAGATCACGGCTTTTATGCCTCGCTTTTTCATACCCTCGGCGTACTGCAACATATACGGCTCGTGTTCCTTCTGGTTATAACCGTTGCCGTGGTTCAGCGCACCCTCCCACGCACGGAGCTGGAAAATATCCACATACTCCTGCGCGAGCTCTGCAAAGCGCAGAAATTCCTCGAAATCATATCCGGGCGTCTCCTCCGTGGCAGAGACCTGGCACTCAACGATAAAGTCCTCCCCGCACGCTTCCTTGATAGCCCTGAACACCTCCAGAGGCAGACGTACGCGATTTTCAAAACAGCCGCCGTACTCGTCCTTCCGCCGGTTCAGCACCGGGGAAAGTGCGTTTGCCAGAATACCGCCGCGATAGGACATATACACCGTCACCGCGTCGAAGCCGAGGTGCTTTGCCGTTTTTGCCTGCCGTGCGAACGCTGCAACGAGCTCGTGGATGCGCTCGACGGAAATGGACGGCTTGTTTTCAAAATTCCGAGAATAGTCGCCGGTCTTTGGGATTGCATTCCATTCCGCCTCGGATAGCTGACAAATGCCCACGTCGTGCGGCTCCACGTCCTGCATGGAGGCCGAGGCCAGCGAGCCGAAGGCGTGAATGCGATCTGTGGTCTGCCGGAAGTAACTCAGCACGTCCCAATCGGACATATCGTACCAGCTCATGAACGGGAGCTTGCCGTCCTTGTCCGGGTATGCGCCCATCGCGACGCAGACAAGCGCCGCGCCGTTGCGGGCACTCTGCTCGTAGAATTCGATCGTCGGCTCGGCGGGCCACTTCTCAGGTCCCTGCAGCTGACGGGAAACGCTCTTCGTCGCGAGAAGACGGTTTTTCAGGACCTTATTACCCACGCGCAGTGGGGTCAAAATATGCTTATAACGATGATCCATATTGTTCCTCCGAATGACATATCATGCAATTTGCGTCTCAAAGTCCTTACGGTACTTCTCCGCGATTTTTTGAATTTTCTTTGTATCGTATGTTCCGACGCCGCCCTGCAGCTTGGGGTCGAGATAATCCCGCAGTCCGTCGCCAAACAGGTTCGCCGCGAGCACCATGACCGCGATGCAGATCCCCGGATACAGGCATAGGTACGGCGCGGAATACATATTCGCACGGCCCTGATTCGTAATCATATAACCCCACGAGGGCGTGCCGACCTTGACGCCATAACCAAGGAAGTTCATGCTCGCCTCCATCATGACCGTGCCGCCGAGTCCGCCGGCCATCGTCACGATGATGATGGGCATGATATTCGGGATGACGTGGCGCAGCA
The DNA here is from genome assembly GCA_051867595.1 of Oscillospiraceae bacterium. Taxonomy (GTDB): domain Bacteria; phylum Bacillota; class Clostridia; order Oscillospirales; family Oscillospiraceae; genus CAJOIG01. The sequence continues at coordinate 37,057 of JBJDYS010000066.1, read as the reverse complement.
TCTTCCAGCCGTTCCCACCGCCGAGCACATCCGACGTGCGGCAGTAGCCCGCGTCTTTCACGGCGATGACCGAGGAGCGGATGAGCCGCGACTGGCCGATGCCGCCCGGCAGAGACATGACGAAAATGAGCTGCCATATGCCGTTTCCGACCATGCTCATGAGGATCATCGAAAGCAGCATACTCGGGATGCAGGAGAACGCGTCCACGACGCGCTGGACGATGAGGTCGAACCATCCGCCGAGAACGGCGGACAGCGTGCCAATGATTACGGCGATCATGGTCGTCAGCACCGATACGCCAAGGCAGAGGATGACAGACGTGCGCGCACCGTAGATGAGATACGACAGCACGTCTCGGCCGAGGTTGTCCGTGCCGAGCCAGTGGATCGTACCCGCCTGACGCTGCATCTCTTTGTCAAGCTCCGACAGCGCCCAAAACGGCTTTTTGAGTTTAAATAAAATGTCGCTCGGGAGCGTGCCCAGCTCCATTTTGAACGGCGCAAGTACATCGGCAAACAGTGCGACGAAAATCATGATGATAAGGATTGCCGCACCTACGGCCGCCGAAGGTTTCTTTTGGCAGAAATCTTGAATCTTTCTCATATCGACACCTCCCTGCTTATTCCAGCGTGATACGAGGATCGAAAACCTTATACAGCACGTCCACAATCAGATTCACGAGCATGACGATGATGGAAAACACCAGCACACAGCCCTGCACGAGCGGATAGTCGCGGTTTCCGAGCGCCGTGACGACGAGCGCGCCGATGCCGGGGATGGAATACAGGCTCTCGAGGATGATCGAGCCGCCCACGAGTGCGGCCACGGAACCACCCACAAGCGTGATGACCGGCAGCAGCGAGTTTCTCAGCGCGTGGTGGAACAGCACCTTCCGCTGGGGTACGCCCTTGGCCCGCGCCGTGCGAACATAGTCCGCACGCATGGTTTCAAGTGTCACCGTTCGCACATAGCGGAGCTGCATCCCGCAGTTTGTCAGCGCACCGAGCAGCGCCGGCACGATGAACATTTTGAGGTTCTGTATAGGGTGCTCGAAGAAATGCACATACTCCGTCGGCGGGGACCAGCGCCACCATATCGCGGGGTAGATCAGAATCACCGTCGCAATCCAGAAGATGGGGATCGACATCAGCAACAGGGAAATAATGCGTATCGTGTGGTCCGGGATGCTGTCCTGATTTGCGGCGCAGTAAACGCCGAGCGGAATGGAAATAAGGTTTGAGATGATAAGGATGAGAAAGCCCAGCTCCAGCGATGGAACGAGCTGACGCGAAATGACGCCCGCGACGGTTTCTTTCTGGAAAAAGCAGTCGCCAAGATCCCCCTTCAAAACGCCGCCGAGCCACGAGAAGAACTGCGTAAAGGCCGATTGATCGAGGCCGAGCATAGCCTCCACCGACTCGCGTGTCGCGGAGGTATCACCGGCGGCCTGCAGCTTATACAGCAGCGCATCCACGGCGCTGCCCGGCAGACAGCGCATCATGATAAACACGAGCAGGCACACAATCAGCACCGTCGGAATGAGCAGTATGATACGCTTTACAATATATTTTCCCATTGATTGATTACTCTCCCTTCCTCGGATGGAAGCCGGATGTGTCCACATAATGGCAGGAAACAAAGTGTCCCGTCTCGACCTCCGCAAATTCCGGCTCTTCCCGGTGACACAGCTCCGTCGCGTACGGGCAGCGGGTACAGAACCGACAGCCGGACGGCGGGTTCATGGGGGAGGGTATCTCCCCCGCAAGCAGGATACGCTTCCGCTCCCGATCCACCTTCGGGTCGGGGATCGGCGCAGCGGAGATGAGCGACTGCGTGTACGGGTGGAGTGGATTCGCATACAGTTCCTTCGAGGCGGACAGTTCCACGATCTTGCCGAGGTACATGACCGCGATGTTATCGGAGATATGCCGCACGACGGACAGGTCATGACCGATGAATATGTATGTCAGGTTCAGCTCCTTCTGCAGCCGTTCCATGAGGTTCACAATCTGAGCCTGGATGGACACGTCAAGGGCCGATACGATCTCGTCGCAGACAATGAAATTCGGCTGGAGCGCGAGCGTCCGGGCGATGCAGATGCGCTGGCGCTGGCCGCCCGAAAACTCGTGCGGGAAGCGGTGCATGAACGAGGGGTTGATACCCACCATTTCGAGCATCCGCGCAGCGATCTCCTCCTTCTGTTTCTTCCCCTGTACCATATCATGAATGGCGAGACCCTCCGTGACGATAGCTGCGATGTCCATACGCGGATCCATGGAGGAGAACGGATCCTGCGAAATTGCCTGCACCTTGTTCCGCAGGCGCTTCATGGCCTTTTTCGGAATGCTTTTCAGTTCCTGTCCCTCGTAATAGATCTCGCCGGAGGTATAGTCGAGAAGTCCGAGAACACAGTTTCCAAGTGTCGATTTGCCGGAGCCAGATTCACCCACCACGCCCAAAATCTGACCGCGCTTGATGGTGAAGGACACGCCATCCACCGCCTTGACATGGCCGATCGTGCGCTTTAACAGCCCCGCCGTGACGGGAAAGTGCATTTTGAGGTCGCGCACAACGACAAGGTCCTCGAACCGGGGCAGGCCATCGTTCATGGTATAGCCTTCCTCGATCATGCGCCTTCTCCTCCTTTCTGTACAAGCTCCTGATGGAAGCACGCGCAGCGGTGCTCAACGCCATCCACGTCGGAAAGCTCCGGCCTCTCTGTCCGGCATCGCTCGTCCGCGTAAGGGCAGCGCGCAGAAAATGCACAGCTTTTCACCGGCACGGCGGACATATCGGGAGGTTCCCCTTCGATGGCATATAATTTCCCTCCGTCCCGGTCGAGCCGTGGCACGGCGCGGATGAGTCCCACCGTGTAAGGATGGTGCGGATCGCCAAAAATCGCCTCCGTCGCCCCCTCCTCCACAATCCTGCCGCCATACATGATCTTGACAGAATCCGCGTGACGTGCCACCACGCCCAGGTTGTGCGTAATGAGGATAATCGTCGTGCCCGTCTGCTTACGCAGATGGTTGATCTGTTCGAGGACCTGTGCCTGCACGGTCACGTCAAGCGCCGTGGTCGGCTCGTCGCAGATGAGGAGCTTCGGCGAACAGCTCATGGCCATAGCGATCATGGCACGCTGCTGCATACCGCCGGAGAACTCGAACGGATACTGCTTGACCCGCTCCTCCGGGTTTGGGATGTCCACCATCCGCAATAGCTCAACGGCTTTCTCCCACGCCTCCTGCTTTCCCATTTTGATGTGCGTCGTAATCGCTTCGGTGATCTGCTCACCGATGGTCAGCACGGGATTCAGCGCTGCGGCGGGTTCCTGAAAGATCATACTGATCTCCTTGCCGCGGACGTGCTCCATCTCCTCATCGGACAGCTGCATGAGATCGCGCCCTTCAAAGATCACCTCGCCTCCAAGCACAAGCCCCGGCGGATACGGGATCAGCCGCAGAATGGACAGCGCCTCCACCGTCTTTCCCGAGCCCGATTCGCCGATGATCGCGGTGAATTCGCCCCGTTTCACGGCGTACGACAGATCATCCACGGCGCGCACCTGTTTTCCGCCCTTTCCGATAAAATGCGTGCGGAGGTGCCTTACCTCCAGAATGTTCCCTTCCATATCGTTTCTACCCCCTGTGTACTGAGAAAAGCTCCCCACCTACGATGGCAGGGAGCTTTTGTGCAAAACGCTCTTACTGACCGTCGATTGCCCAGATGCGGGCAAGGAACGGCTTCGTGAAGCGGGAATAGCTGATGCGCTCGCCGTTTTCAATACCACCGATCCGGCTCGAAAGAAGCTCGGTCTTAAGCGTCGTGCCAGAGCACGCTATGATCCAGTGGCTCTCCATAAAACGCAGGTCAGCCGTCCTGGCATAGGCAACAAGGTCATCCAGCGTTTCCGCACCACGGGCGCTCTCCAGAATCGCGTCAAACTCCGTATCTGTGTGGTAGATGGGGTTCGCCATGCCGGTCGTGGAGTACATGAAGATCGCGCTGTCGATGGCCTCCAGATCCGCGATGTTCTGGTTGATGTCCTCGGGATTGCTGGCGTCGCCGCTGATCTGGTGCGCCGTCTGCATATCGGACACCGGGTCAAGCTCCATCGTCACGCCGATGGCGGCGAAGTAGGTCTTGATAAGAAGATACAGATCCTGATCGGCGTTCGTGTCGAGCGCCACCGTAAAGGTGAAGCCGTCGGGATAGCCGGCCTCGGCGAGCAGGGCCTTTGCCCCCTCGGGATCATAGGTATACTCACTGACAAGCTCGTCGTCCCACTCGTCCTGAGAGGACCACTCATCCCGTGCGGCGATCCATAGACCGGCCAGATTCAGCGGCGTATCGTACTCATAATACAGAGAGTTGACCTGCTCGAGGTTGACGGCCTTCTGCAGCGCAATACGCACGCGAATATCGTCGAACGGCGGCTGATTGACCTTCAGCGCGATGCCGGCTGCGTTGGAGTCGTAATACAGGACGTTCACATCGCCATCCAGCGCATCGATGATCTGGCTGTTCTGATCGGGCGTCAGGTTCGCGTCCATAGAGACATAGTCGAGATTGCCCGCGATGAACGAGGACATGATGCCGGCCGCGTCGTTCACCGCCGTTAGGGTCAGCGAATCAAGATACGGGAGCCTGTTTTCGGGATGGCGCTCATCATAGTCGTAGTAGTTATCGTTGCGGACATACTTGTAATAGGAATCGGGCTCGTAGCCGACGAGGACGAACGGGCCGGTGCCGCAGGCATAATGCCAGTCGTTTCGTTGCTCCTCGGTGAGCTCGTTCCACTCCACGCCGGTGATGTTGACCGCCGTGTACATGAAGGTCTCCAGAAGAACCTCGGACTCCGTCATCAGATGGAACACGACCGTGTAGTCGTCCACAACCTCCACCGGATTGCCGTAGGTAAAGTCGATGATGCCGTCGAAAACGCTCGTCCAGCTTACCTCATAAGAGGCCATGTTTTCCTTGCCGATGGAGCCGGTGCCCCAGATACGGTCGTAGCTGAACTTCACGTCCTCCGCCTTGAGGTTCCTCGCGCCGAACACGTCGTATGCCGCATCCTTCTCCTGGAAGTAAATGTCGTCTCGAATGGTCACATACAGGTCGGACGTGCCGTCGCCATTCTTGACCCAATCCCAGCTTTCAGCGATCTGCCCGTCGATGTAGTCAAGAGGCAGGACGTTCGCGTCGAAGTTATAGACATCCGGATCGTTCAGGCCCCAGTCCGGGCCCCAGAGGGACTCGAGCCACAGGCTGTAGGTATACGACTCAGCCATCGCCGGATCGAACACCTCGTTGAAGTTCTGATAATAGATCGTGGCGCTGCCGCCGTAAACCGGTTCGCCCGGCTCGCCGCTCTGCGCCGTCGGCTCCGCGGCTGTTTCCGATGTGGTGCTCCCGCAGCCGACCAAGGCAAAAACCATGACCAGCGCGAGAAGCGCAGCAAGAATACGTCTCATTGTCTGTTCCTCCTAAAAAACAAAATATGCTGTGCTTAGTTTGACTGCAAAATTTATTCCGTGACGGCAATGTCGATGCTTCATGCTCTTAATGTTCCGCGCCGGCGAAAAAGCTCATACCGCCTTCTCCGCTCGCCGATTCCTCCACAACAAGTGCGCGCAGTGGATTGGACATCGCCTACGGTATGGCGGCAGGCAACATCCAACGGAAGAAACAAACATGAAAAAGGAGGCATAAACCGACGTCGCATGAGAAACGTCTATCGCAAAGAAATCGTTCTCTCAGAACATGAGGTGACCTCTGCCATACCAGTTCCGGGAACAAAGAATCGAGCAAATTTGTTTATTCAGGGAGAAGCACCACATTGGTATATGTTCCCACCGTGATCGGCGTCTGTACGCCATTAACATACATAACGCCCTGGACGTAGGAGTTGTCGTCCACCGTGAAGGTGGTCAGCACGCTCTCCATCGTGACCGTCCACGCGGAATTTTCCAGAAGGAGATCCACTGAGGCTCCGTTTTCCTCATCGGCCCAGATCCCACCTTCGAGCCGACAGTTCTTCATCGTGACAGTCGCCTTGTCCGCAGAGATCCCGCCGGAGCTGTTGGTTCCCGGAACCGACATGAAAATGTAGCAGCCATCCGCCGGAGCGAACGTGCAGTTGTCAAATACCATGTTCGTAGCCGCATAGCTTGTGACGGCCGACGAGGACGCAGAGGTAAAGCTGCAATCGGTACAGGTGACCGTGGACGGTGTACTCGGGAAATGTGCATTCAGCGCCGCATCCTCATGGCCTACAAGTTCTACGCCGGTCAGTTCCAGCACGCCGTCCGTGCAAACGACCGCCGCAGGCTCCACATAGGACTCCAGTCTTCCGCCCTCCACCGAGACATAGCTGTTGCCGTCACAATACACCGCCGCCGATCCGCTCTTGTGGGTCGTAACGTCCACATTTTTAGCTATGATCGTGCCGCCGGGCTGATCCGTTGTAAGGCCGGACGCCTTTTTGCCATAGGTAACGATTGTGGAATCCGAGATCTCCACTTCGCCAAGGCCGGTCGTGTCGATCCCGTGGCCGCCCTCGCCCGCCGCGATGATTTCCACATTTTCAAATACGAGCTTCCCGCCGTAGGTCGCCATTGCGCCGTTTACGCCGATCAGACGCTCATCATCTCCGATGACTTCGCCGTTATCATCTGTGTAATAGCTTAAAAGCCGGCAATCCTTCAGCGTCAGAACCGTCCCCTCGCCCCACGCCAGCGCCACTGAGTTTACGCCGCTGCTTCCGGCCTCTGTCGTGCTCCAGAGCACTTCTCCCGTCGGGACAGTAAAGCTTGTGGCCGTCGAAAGGATGCCTTCCGGCTTATCCAGCACAGCGCCCATCAAGGTATACACAGCCCCGTTCTTCGCATACACACACGACTGATCCATTGCGGTGGCCGTATAGGTGCAGCCCTCCGCCTCCTGCTCTCCCGATTGTCCGTCAAGATACAGGCAAGCCGTGATCCTGCTCTCAATAGAATCGGGCATCTCGGTGTCCGGCTCACCGGACGAGCTTTCACCCGAAGCCAAGGCACAGACCCCCATCAGGCAGACAGTCATGCAGCACACAAGCAAAAATGAAAAAATCCGTTTCATGGCAAATTCCCCTTTCCTTAATGCAGTCTTATTTTCCATATACAAACAGTACAGGCACCCTTTCCAGTTTTCATTATAGCTTTTCGTCCATGCCGAAACAAGCCACGAATACGGTATCAAAGCGCCACTTTTTGACTGGTCCCCCCTGCATTATTCAGGATGATTTTATAATTATATTGTTATTTTTGACATATTATCCCTTTAACTAGTTTCACAAATCTTCAAAACGGATCAGACTTATATCCAATTTTAGCTATATATTATGTTGGAATATTCTCACTATAGTTGTTTTCATCCCTTTTCGATCGTTCCTTTTTTCGGCCTTTACTGTCACTTGCGGCTATGTGCTGTGCAAACCTATAATATATTTATAACATTGAACAGGAGGATCATGCTATGAAGCACAAACCCCGTATAATGGCCGCATTTTTGGTCATTTCATGTCTTCCGGGGGTTATCGCTTACGCTTCCCCGGATCCGGGCGCAAGCGGCGAAGCGGAGTTGACCCCCTCTTCCTATGGGACGCTCACTTACTGGAAAAGCGATGAAGTGCGCGATCACAGGGATGACACCGGTTTCATCCGGATCGGCTATGCCGTTGAGGACGGCGTGCTGAACGGGTCCGAGTCCAACTGGAGCGACGGTGTGACGCTCCAGGACGGAGGCATGTCCATCGCGCTGACCGAGACGATCCACGGCACGGAGTACACATCCGAGGCAATGGACGCACTAAACAATAAATACCCGGAAATCGAATACGAGCTCATGGACGAGAATTTCCAGATCACGGAAAACGAGGCGGACGCCGCCTATATCCACTTCACCAAATTCTACACGCAGGATTATTTCTGCCTGGGACAGGTCCTCAACCATCTTTGGTATAACGGCGAGTCCACCTTGGACGTGGTCGTGGAAGATGGCTCCGTCTGGAATGTTACGGGTGAAAGCCTTGTCACCTCCCTCAGCGGGAACGGAACGATTAACGGCGTCGTGCGTGATAACGGTGACGGGACGTTCAGCGTATTCCCTGCCGCCGGATGGGAGGGCTGATCGTTATGAAGCATACTGTTTTTTCAAGGATACTTTCTCTTGTCCTAAGCCTTTGCATTGCCGCGGCCCTATGTGGGAGCGCGTTCGCTTCCTCTGAGGAGCTGGAAACCGAAACGCAGCGCTGGAGCACGGAAGACGCTTCGCCTGCTTCGAGCTATCAGGCTCCGAAGGGAGCAAAGCTGGCCTTTGTGCTTGCGGCGTATATAGCAGAAGGCACCGCATCCGTGGATATTTTCATTGGCGGCGTTCTATATAAAAATGTAACTGTGATGAACTATGGCGAGCTGCTTGCCATAAAGGACGCCAGCGGTCTGAACGGAAAGAAGTCCGTCGTTCTCACCGGCGTGATCGAATACAATGATTTTGACGGCGAAACCGTAAAACTTTACGACGTGATCGGGCCGAACGACAACATCGTATACATCCCGGACGAAGCAACCGCCGCGCTGGTGGAGGAGACGGTCAAGGGCCTGTTCTCCTTCGGAACGAGCTACGGTGTGGACGCACTGTATACTTTTGACCACGGGTACGGCCTGTATGTGGACGGGTATATTGCCGACGTCTCGGACGACTGCGCGTATTACGCCGTATCGGACGACGGTCTGAGCGTCCTTGACTCGCCGGCGAACGCACTGCTTCCCTCCTCGGCTCTGGCATCCGTGCTGGAAGCGCCGTATTCCCTCGCCGCGACAGAGCGGGATGAAAACGGGAGGATCACCGCAATCTATTATACGAATACTTTCGTTTCACCCAATTCTCTGTCCGTAAAGCTGGGGCTGGTCGGCAATGCGGCAGTGAACGATGAGACCGTCGACGAATACGCGAAATATCTCGACTATGATTACAACGGTTTCACCGCCACCTCCGACACGACGGAGACTGCGACGTATCTCTACACCGGCGCGGCAGTCGGGACGGACGGCACATTGGCTTTCGCCGACGGTGCGCTGAACACCTATGAGCCGGTGGTCGTGGAGGATATTGCGCTGACCGAGGACGGCATCGTCCGCTATGACGACGGCAGCGTTGAATACGCAAACGGCAAAGCCCTGGCTTACGCCACAAACGGCGGCCGCCTCACCGTGAATCACGCCGTGCTGGAAAACGGCTATTCCGTGGCAAACGGCGGTATTCTGGGCGCACTGGAAGCCGGAAGCATCTTCTGGGGCCTCAGCCAGGAATCGGGCTATAACGCCGTGCTGTTCGCCACCAATGGCGGCGAGCTGATCTTTGGCGATCCGGATGGAGAGAGAAGCTATGTGCGCTCCTACGGTCACATCGGAAACGGCGTGTTCGCCACCGGCACCGGCTTGTATGATATGGAATCGGAGGATACCTCCGCCGGAACCGCCGAGGCGTATGTTTACAACACCGACCTGTGGGTGGATGGCTGGAACGGCCATGTCACCGACGCGACACGCGGCGGCTTCATCTACCTTGAAAACGTGGAAGGCTACTCCGGTTATCCCGGCTCGATGCTTGGAAACGGCTCCGGCCTGACGACCGATACCGGCGACGGCATGGTCATTGCCGTGGACAGCCATATCGAGGTATTTGGCATGGGCTCCGGCGGTATGTACATCATCGGCACAAATTCCACCGGCATCGCCATCAACTCCACCCTGAGAAGCTGGGTAGACAGCGGCGCCGTCTCCGCCTCCGGCGGGCATATCATCGGCATTAATTCCTCTTTCACCGGGCGGGCCGGCTTCCGCAACCGCGGCGGCTCCACCGGCGTCTCCACCTTTGAGAACTGCGCCATCAACTGCTCCAACGCCTATTCCGGCACCGTGACCCTGTTCGAGGGTCGGCCCTACGAGCAGACCATCGACTTTTCTTACAATGTGAATTTCAGCGAGGAGGACGCGGCAAAGTACATCACCAACGATGTGGACGGCGAGCGGCTTTCGATCTTCGAGCTGAGCCTGCCGGACAGCATCTTCCGCAACACCGCCGGGAACACCGCCGACACCGCAAAATACGATAACCTTTACTGCGGCGCAGGCGCCAACGGCTATAACGGTATCTGGGCAGAAAACGACGCTTTCGCCTCCCCCTACTGCTGGTCCACCGGCGAATCCGCCTCCTATGTCACCTGCTTTGAGTTTGAATCCTCCAGCATCACGCTGGATCTCACAAACTGCACCTATGCCGTTGAAAACACCTACAACGATTCGGACAGCGATGCGGTCATGAAGGATTTTGACTTTCTGGCCGTGTCGGAGTTTGGCTCCAATCCCACGCTGAACTTCATCGATCACGACGAGACGATCACCGGCATCCTCTACAACGAGGGCTATTCCGAAACGCACCTCAACATGGGTATGCCCACCAAGGACGACAGCGCCATGACGGTCAACTTCCTGAACTCCGACTTTATCGGCACTCTTGCGGACGGTGATCTGGGCCTGTGGGAGACGGATGTGACATACCAAAATGTTAACGGCGAGGAGACAAACCTGAACGGCAACTATTTCTGCGCCGTGCCCAACGGCGGCGGGAATTATACGTTCGATGCCGATTCGACCTGGTACGTCTGGTCGGATTCCTACGCCGGGACGCTGACCCTCGCGGATGAGAGCTGCGTGGAAAGCTATGACGGCACACCGAAGACCGTATATCTCTGCTACGGCCTGAACATCGGCGATACGAGCTATACCGAGGGAGAGTCTGTCACGGTCGGCGACGTGACCTTTGTCGTGGACAGCTCCGTGTTCGGGCAGGAGCCCGCGCCGTGGGAGGGCGAATACACAATCACGGCAAACGTCGTCTCCGACGATCCCGCGGCGGCCGCCGCGACGGTCGTGACCGTGCCGGAAACAGCGGCATACGGCGATACCTTTGACATCACCATCGAGCTGCCCGAGGGCTACGGCGTGGCCTACGTCACAGCCTGCGGCCAGATCCTCGGCACAGACGAGAATGTGCAGTGCACCGCCTCTTTCTCGGTGGAGCTGGAGGGCGCTTTGGATATTGAAGTCGCCATCGCCCCCGTCGAAGGCAGCAACGTATGGCAATACGAGGACAATGGCGACGGCACCGTGACGATCACCGGTACGACGAAATACAGTCAGGACACGGAAAACCGCTACTGCATCGTGCCTGGCGAACTGGATGGTAAACCTGTCACCGGCTTCGGCCTCGGCACAGACAACGTCCTGTATCGCTCGGAGCTTTACTCCATCACCTTCTCCGAGGGCATCGAGCGTTTTGCCTATCAGGCTCTGTATGACTTGAACGGGTGTCAAATCGGAATCCTCCCCGCCTCCGCGGCGGAGATCGACGAAGGTTTTGTCCGCTCCATGCCCGCCGTGAGTTGGGGCATCCACGCCGCCTCCGACGCGGCGCAGGAGTATGTCGCTGCGAATCAGTATTCGTATGAGTATATAAATACTTGGGAGCAGACAAATATCGACGCCATGAACGAAAATACAGGCTCCGGCAGCTCGGAAATAGGCTCCGGAGAGCCATCTTAATTGAACAGGGGCAAATTACATGAAACGAATCCTATCTATTATTCTCATCCTGTGTCTGACCGTCGGACTCGGCGGCACGGCACTCGCCTCCGGCGAGGCGTCCGGGGGTTCCTCCGGCGAGGCGTCGGGCGGCGCGGCCAGCGCCGTAAGTCTGTCCGCCGGCGACTGGAAATTTACCCGTACGGCCACGGATGACGGTTATGCCGTCACGATCACGCAGTTTTCCGGCGATCCGGACGAAAACGGCCTTGTCGTCGTGCCGAAGATTCTCGGCAGCGGCATAGTGACCGCCATCGGAATGACCGCTTTCCGCAATACGGCCATTCAGACGGTTCTCCTCCCCGACTCCGTGGAGACCGTTGACCAGTGGGCGTTTTACGACTGCACCGGCCTGCGCTATGTGACGAGCGCGAACGCGGATATTTCCGTGGATTCCGAGGCGTTCCAGAACAGCCCCGCCGTCGTGACGGGCGACGGGACGGCTGTCACAGTCACACTGGAACCGGCTGAGGCGGAAGTTGGCTTCCAGCTTCTCGTGCTGGGCGATTACATCGTCCCAGACGGCTTTGCCGTTTTCTCGCAGAACGCAGCTCAGGGCGTTCTGCGCAGTGACGCGAAGGGCTCCGTTTCCTTCTCCGGCGCGGCATGGACCGTCGCGGACTATGACGGTTCTGCAGTCGATCCAGACGCGGATGCGCCGCTTGAGCTTACGGTTGACGCGGCGCTTTCCGATACCTACGGAATCACCGCCGATGAGTTCGACATGAGCTTCCGCGCACTCTCCTCCGCCGAAGCCGAAGAACTGAATGAGGCGGTAGCCGCAGGTTCTTTCGCGAGCTACGCGAGCCGTCTGCGCTTTGAGGAAGGCTTCTACCTCAACGGCGGGCGGGTGAGCGTCAGTCCGGCGCTGATCTGCTATGACGCGGCGACGGGCGATGTCATTGCGGACTACACCGGCAATACCGATCTGGACGCGCTGTATGACAACCCGATGCTGGACGCGCTCGGCGTCAAGCAGGGAGCGGAGCCGTATAACTACGTCGCGTTCCGGGATACGGACGGCGACGGGAGCATTGACGTTCTGTTCTACGCGAATACATCTCTTTCCTCCTCCAGCGCCACCATCACGCTCTCCGGCGCGATCGCCTATCCCGGCGTGAGCGGCAAATCGGAAAGCTCCCTTCTGTCGGGTAAGGTCGGCCGCCCGACACTGGACGGAAGCTATCTCACTTTTGAAAACGCCGTCATAGAGGCCCACGACGGGGAATTGCTTTCCCTCGCCTCCGCCGAGATCGAGACGGCGGACGGCACTGTTCTCGGCTCAATCAATGAGGAACGCAGCCTTCTCTGGGCCGATCAAAGCGGCGAGCTGCGCGTCGGCTATCTGAACGGCGTCAGCACCTCCGAGGGCAACTGGACGAAGATCCGCGACGAGAACAATTCCTATGCCGGGCAGCCGATGGAGGTCATCATGCAGTGGGGCATGGGCGCGGCACTGTACGCCAGTCAGGGCGGCATCATCACCATGGGCGACCCGACCGGAACACGCAGCTATGTCTACGCCTGCGGCGACGGCGCGAACGGTGTGCTGGCAACCGGCGTGCTTGACGAGGATCGACCGTCCCAAATCTATGTGTATAACACCAGCTTTGAGCTGGAGGGCTGGAACAACCATGTCGTCGATACGATCTACGGCGGGTATGTGTACCTGGAGGATGTGACCGGCGTGACCGGCAAGCGCGGCTCGTACATCATGAACAACGGCTCGACGCTCGCGAACGACTTCGGTGACGGCACGGTGGAGGTCGTCAGCTTCACCGGCGAGGCGTGGGGCGACAGCTCCGCGGGTATCTATGCCATCGGCAGCGGCTCCGTTGAGGCGGTCGATTCAAGCCTTACGTCCCACCTCAACGCGGCCATCAAGGCCCTCGGCGGTGCGGCGGTATTCACGAACACCGACCTTGCAGGTATGCAAATCTACTCCGGTCAGGGCAGCATTGCTTCCTTCGACGGCGGCACTTGGACGCTCTTCCGCGATTACGCAGGCGACGGGTATGTGTACGGCGCAGCCGCCGCGGAGATCGCCCAGCTTTGGTACAATATCACCGGCAGTACGACGCTTCTGAGCTATGTCATGAGCGGAGTTGGAAACACCTACGCCGATCTGTACACCGAGTATGCGGACGAGATCGACGTATGGGGCGGCAAAGAGGCTTTCTATGCCGCTGTGGATGACATTGCTGACCGTTACGGCTATGGCGGAGCGTATCACGCAAGCGACGACGCACTCCTGCGAAATTCCATGTTCGACAACACTTATTACGCCATCATGCGAAATGGCTTCCAGTACAGCCCCATCGACGGCGCGTACAGCCTCGACCAACTCGCAGACTTCTCCGACGTGCCGTACCTCGGCGCGAGCAACCTCAGCAGCTTCCCTGTGACGTTCTTCGACGCCTCCGGCGCGGTGGACGTGCGGAACGTGACATTCGTGTACGACGACTCCATCGGAGCGGATTACCGTTTCTTCTCGGTTGGGAACGGAACCGTAAACCTCACGGACTGCGTGGGCGCGTCCGGCATCATCACGGCGGGAACGGTGAACTTCTCCGGCACGGACTTCACCGGCAGCTTTGCCGCGGGCAATGACGGCCTGTGGGAGGGGGCGGTCGGATACATCGACGGCACGGGCGAGCTCACCTTCCGCAACGGCAACTACTCCGGCGCCGAGGCGGCGGGCGCAACTGCCAGCTTCACGGACGGGTCCGTCTGGACCGTGACGCATGACAGCTATCTTGCCGGACTCACCATCGGCGCAGACGCAGTCATAGAGGCCGAGGCCGGACATACCCTCACCATGACGGTAAACGGCATCGAGACACCTGTCGCCCCCGGAACGTATGATGGCAAGATCGTGATTCTTATCGATTGACCATCGAAATATAAAAACGAAAGGAGTCAATATGAAAGTGAAACGCATTTTCTCTCTGCTGTTGGCGCTGACCATGCTGCTGTCCCTCGGGACAGCGGCCCTGGCCGGCAGCGAAGTCTCCACCGACCCTGAAGGCGTGCAGGTCTCCGGCGGCTGGTTCTATACCGTCTCCGATGGCGAAGCCACCGTGATCTCCTCCAGCGACGCCATCAAGGCGGCAAAGATCATATTGTTCCCAGCTGAGCTCGGCGGCTATCCCGTTACCGCGATCGGTGCGAACGGTACTGCCGTAATCACAAATGCGGACGGTTGGGTGCTGATCCCCGAGGGGATCAAAGCGATCGGCGACGGCGCGTTCTACGATCTGAACCGCACGCCGGCCTGGAGCTTTCCCTCCACCCTGACCGACTTCCCTGAAACGGCGCTCGACAGCTGCGGCGGCGTGTTCTATTGCTCTGTCTGCCCCGCCGCGCAGCTCATGGGCGAGGCCACGGGACACGAGATCGACATGACCGCGATGGAAACCGCCGAGGTGGACGGCGCAGTCTATAACGTCCCCGCCGCTCTGCAGGGTGTTGATCTGTCCGCTTATGTGATGACGGGCAGCGACGCTGAAATCAGCATAGAGGCATCGGCCGCTGTGAACGTAGCTGCGCCCTCCGATTCCATCGTGGACGGTGCAGTTGCGGACGGCGCAGTCCTGCCGGACGACGTATTCGACATTGTGGAGGACATGAACGGCGAAGGCGCGTATCGCTATATCTCCACGATGGGCGTGGAGACCGGCACCTATTATGCCTTGGACGGCGTTCTGTATGAGATGGTCTATATCTCCCAGAACGTCCGCTACAGCACCAAAGCGCAGGCCATCAACTCCGTGTTTGAAAACGAAGGGCTTGTTTTCGGCGAGGACTATGACCTCATCCGGCTATATAATTACGTCCACAACTACGCGAACGGCCCGCGCCCCGGCGATTTTCACATCTACGCCTGCTATCTTTACAAAACCATCGGCACGGAGTTCGATGGCGCAGTCACGAATGCCGAATGGGAGCGCGCCTATGAACATATCATCGATGGCGTTGACCAGCCCATTCAGGGCGATGTGGCGACACTGATGGTGCAGGCAGGCAGTCCCGTCACGGTAAACGGCCTTGAATCCCACAACAACACAATCCCCTACGGCCCGTCCGAGGCGGCGAATTTCTATGGTCTCGGCTCCGCCGTTCTCGTGGATGGAGGCAATTCTGAGGACTACAAGATCACATCCTATGACGACATCGACTTCGGCAACGACGACAGCGCCGTTGTGCTAAACGCTCCTGTTATCACCGGCGCGGAGAACGTCGTATACGCCGTCGCGGGCGGCACGGCCTATATCTCCGGCGGACGTTTCTTCGGCTGCTCTTCCGGCGGCCACGGTATGTACGTCGGCATGGGCGGCAAGATCGCCCTGAACGCTGACAACTTCCTCGGTGAGGACGGCAAACCCATCATCGACTACGACACGCTGCTCACGCTCGTTGAGGAGCGTCCGGGTCTCGATCTCGGCACGGCGGAGCGTGCGGAGGTCACGGAGGATTGGAACGCCGCAGCGCAGCCGGTGTATGATCCCGACACCGATCCGGACGTGTCCGTCATCGTCACGGCGGACGAGACAGGCACCGCCCTCACCACCGACACGGGCGGCGGGGTTATCGTGGCAAACCGCATATCTGCCACCACCTACGGCAGCGGCTGCGGCGGCGTCTATTCCATCGGCGGGGACGAGAGCTATGTGTTCGTCTACAACTCCTCGCTCCACTCCAATATGGACTGCGGACTTGTCTCCGCGTCGAACGGTTATATTTTCGCCTTCAACTCCGATATCAAGGGCGTATCCGGCATCAAGACCCGCTCCGGCGGCAACGGAACGTGGATCGGCGTGGAAGCCTATAACAGCCGCATCATATCCGCCTTTGAGCCGGAAAATTACGACTTCTACGACATCGCCTCTCCCGACGATACATGGGAGGAAAACGCGCCCCAGTACGAAGGGTGGACCTGGGCGGACGACACAAGCCTTGTGAACGCTCCGATACTGGACGTATTCCTGAATAAGGTTCACGGTACCTTCGGCGACGATACCAGCCAGGCGGCCTCGTATTGGTTCACCGATAAATCCGTCGCCCCGAACGACGGCTCCGCCATGGCCTGTGTCCTGCTGACAGGCACCGCCCCCGTCACCACCCACAGCTGTCTGTTTGTAAACGAAAACTATGAGAACTACGCGTCCGAGGGTGCCACGAACTATCTTGTGGCCGGCGACAACGGCAGCAACGGCACGATCCACTTCTACGATCAGAACAGCCGAACCAAGTGGGATCTCACCGGCGCGTCGGACGAGACGACCGAGCTCACAGGCGACATCTACGTTGCGGAAATCGTCACCATGTCCGGCCCCGACGCAGGCAACGGCCCCTCCATCGTGAACGCATACTTCCACAACTCTGAGTGGACGGGCAAAACCGTAAACTGGACACAGAACGCAAACCTCACCTTTGACGCCGATTCAAGCTGGACAATCACCGAAAGCTGCGGCGTGGGCGAACTCACACTGGATAGCCTCGACCAGATCTCCGCCGACGTACCCGTTACCCTGACCGTCTACTACGGTCTGACCGTGGACGGCCATGCAGTTACAGAGGACGTCTCTGTCGGCAATGTGACCATTGTCTTCGCAGAACCGCTGGAAGCCACCGTCTCCGCCGGCAGCGGTGAGGCGAGCGGTGAGACAGGTTCCGGGGAGCTCGACGCAGAAGCAGTCTCCGGGGAACCGGCAGCCGCCCTCGGCTTTGACGCATACGTCGCCTACCTCGACGAATATATCCGCGCCCATGTCGAGGAGGGCTTTGTGGAAATGGCTCTGGCGGATCTTTATGACGCCACAGAGGAACAGGCTATCGCCGACGACTTCCCTTTTGAGATGTACGAGAGCCAGCACGGCGCGCTATCCTACGCCGCATGGCAAACCGAAAACGGATAAAACCTACACGCTAAAAAATCTCCCGCAGCGCTTCAAAAACGCTGCGGGAGATTTTTGTTGAATGTTCATAGCCACACACCATATTTTTTTGTAACGGGCAAGCGGCTTGTCTGAGCGGCGTTCGTCAAACGGTTCCGGCACGACGCGCTTTTCCTGCTCTCGTACAGTCCCTGTCTGTCACCCTTCACCGCACACCGTAATCCGGCCTGAGTAAGTCTTTCCCGTCTCCGGAACGACTACCGCACCGTCGATCAGCACTTTTCCATGGAGCACCGCGCCCTCTTTCACCGTCAAATCGGTGATAACGCCTTTTCCGCGGACATTCCAAACAGAGCCAGGTTCCAAGGTCACGTTGACACTGTTGTCGCCGTGGCAGAACGGACGATTCGCCACATGACCGAGATAATAATACTCCGCACTCGTGAAATATGTATTCTGCTTTCCTTTCTCATCCACATGGATGGTCTCTGTGGCGGAGATGCAGCCCGTCAGCGCCGCGCCCTTTTCGAGAACGACCGTGAGTTGCTTCGCGGCCTGCCCATAATACCCGGAGCCGTTGTAGATATTCCCTTCCAGAACTACATCCGCCGCCTCAAAGCGCACGTCGAAGCGGGGCGGTTCCGGCGGCTCCGCCCCCTCCGGTATGGGCGGAGGCGGCGGCATATCCGACGGATCGGGAGGCGGCATCATGGAGGTAATCTGTCCGTTCTCGCTCGGCCAGCCCTCTTTTTCGGAAAATTCCGTTCGGAATTCCTGTCCGATCTCGCTCTGCCAGTCCATGCCCACCGACATATCGTCGTCGTCGATGATCTGCAGAAGCACGCCGTCCTGCGTATGGATCCGAGCACCGTCCTCCACACGGAGCCTTACGCCGCCGGAACGCAGGAGAAACGCGGCATTTCCCGTGTTCATGATCGTGCCGTCCGTCAGGATCAGTTCCGCGTTGCCGTGCGCCATAAGGCCGAATGCGTCGGAGTTCAGAACGGAAACAACTCCCCGGCCTTCGCCTTCATAGAGCGTTTCGCCCGTGCGCGTGGACGCAATACGGATATGTCCTTTGGACGAGCGATAGATTGCGTTGCCGTCACGCGCAATGCCGACATAGGTGCCCGCATGAATTGTCACGCCCCGGAAATCCTCGTCACAGCCGAGGATATACGTGCCATATCCGCTGCCCCATATCTTATGATACGGGTCGCGCCTGTCCGCCTCGCCGCCGGAGACGGTCAGCGTGGAGTCGATTACGGCCAGCACATTCCCCTCGCCGTTGTCCGTTGAGAGTACGCCCCAGTTGCGGGCTTTCACGTCGGAGTCTACCAACACCATCGACGTTTTATCCCCCATTATATTCGTGCCCCGGGCATTTCCCATGATGCCGAGCACCCAGGGAGGAGCCACCATGTAGTTGAAATCGGCGTTATTTCGGTATCCGTCGTAGAGCTTTCCTCCACGGGCCTCCATGCGGCATTTTTTTATCACGATATCCGCGCCGGTGTCGCCGTAGATCATGCATTTGGCCACACCGTCGGTCTCGATCTCGCAATCCTCCAGTTCCACCCGTGCGCCGTTGAAGGCCGCCACGGCGGAACCGAGTCCCGCGAAGTCGCACACGTTCTTGCCGTCGCTTTTCGTCGGCATGGCGATACGGGCATTTTTGAGCGCATAGCGGCCGCCGTCAACGATCAGCACGGAGAAGTCGTCGCTCCGCGAATCGACCGTGAATCCCTCGGCGACAGCGTCGCCGATTATACCGCCGCGGATTGCTGCGACGGCGGATTTCTCGGGAACAACACCGTCCTTTGTCACGACCAGCGCCGCACGCCAGTTCAGCGGTTTATTCTCGTCCAGCCTGCAGCTATGATTGATCTCCAGCCGGTCGGTAAACACCATATGCTCCGCATCCCGCTCCCGTCCTTCCGGCATGGGAAGTTCAATTCCCCCGCAAAGATACGTCGCGAGCTTTTTGGTTTCATCTTGTTTCCTGTCTGCCATCGTTTTTCCTTTCAAAATGGTATTGCCGCCGCAATTTGCACGGCGGCAATACGTTTTCAGTTTTTCGCAATAAATTCTGCGTAGGACGCCGCTCCGAACTCGTTGACGAACATCACGAACGGGAACCCGTTCACGCTGCTGCCGTAGGCGACGTTATCAAGCTCCGCCAGCGCCATACTCCTTGAATCCTCATCGAAGCCGTCGCCGGTTCCTTCCCCATTATAGGACGCCATGTAATCCCGGAGGTATGCCACGTATGCGTTGAATTCTTCCTCGCTCTCCGGCTCCTCGGATGCTCCCGAACCGGACTCCATAAATTCGTCAAACGTCATGGCTCCGAATTCATTGACGTACATATCGAACGGAAACGCATACACATCGCTGCCGATCTCCACGGCGTCCAGCTCGCCCAGCGCCATTTCCCGCGTATCCTCGTCAAAACCGTTGGCCTCGTATGCTGTCATATACTTGCGGATATACGAGACGTACGAGCCAAAATTCTCATTCGTCACCTCATACGCTGCCTCGCCGGACGCGGAGGCGGAAGCCGTGATGCGGATATCGCCCTCATAGGAAACGCCGGGCTGGATATCGGTTTCCACGCCGTCGATCGTGACAATGCCGTTCAGGGTCGCGCCCTCGGCGACCGTCAGCCCCGTGATATTGGACTGACCGGTAACAGTCCACGTCGTGCCCTCGTTCAGGGTCACATAGGTGCCCCAGATTTTATCGTAGCCGTCCTGATCGCGGTAGTACTCAGCGCCGGAGTCGGCATAATCGGCAAACGCCGCGTGCCAATCGTCCACCGTTCCGGTGAAGATATCGCCCGTGAGGCTCGCGCTGTCCGACAAGGCAACATACATCGTGCGCTGATAGTCCTCGTGCAGGATGTCGCCCACAAGCGCCGTGTCCCCGTCCACATCCAGCCATACGCCGATGTAGTCGTTGACCTCCTCATCGGCGGCAATGAAGTTGCCATGCGCGTCCGCATTCAGAATCGTCTGGAGAATCACGCCGCTCCAGCTCCGGATATCCGCATTCGTGAGTTTGATGACCGCGCTGTCGCTGCGTACAAGGATCGCCGAGCCAAGGGTATGCTCGATCCAGGCCCAGGTCGCCTCGTCCGCCATATCAATCCAGCTCTGTGCGTAGCCGCCGGTCTCCCAATCCTCGGGCGCACAGTCGAGCGATGTGCCGAGCGTGGCGTTCTTCACATACAGGACACCCGGTTTGTCGTTGATTTTGCCGCCATTGCCCATGAGATCGGGCACGTGCATCATGATGCCGTTACGGAACGCAAGACAGGCAGACGCCGTGTTTTCGACGAGAATGTCATCCTCCTCCGCATAGGCCAGCGGCTCCAGCGTCTCAGAAGCAAAGCTCTGATACGGCGCGGAGACCTCGGCCCGGAGCGTATTGGTGTCGGTGACGGCTTCCTGCGAGTCAGTCACATAGATCTCACCGTTGTTTGCAATGATGCCGCCGAACTCCGCGCTGCGGAAGTCCGTACCGTACAGGAACACACGGCAATTTGTATCGGCGTATGTGCCATAGCCGCCCAGCAGGTTCCTGGCAAACGAATTATAGATCATGACATCCACGCCGCCCGAGCTCGCGGAGTCCGTCGCCATAGCCGACCAGCCATCCACAACCGCTGCGGTGCCATAGTAATAGGTCTGGGAGCTGCCCACGCTCATGGACATACGGACGTTGCCGCGGGCAAACAGGCTCGTGGTGTGACACCAGGAGGCATCTCCGATGGTTTCGCCGTCAAAGGTTCGACGATCGAGGTAGGTATTGCGGTATACGACGATCGTATCACTGCCGGCCTCGCTGCCGCCGATTTCCATAACGTGATAATCGGAATCGGCATAAACCCCTTCAACGATCGCGTTCGCGCCACCGGTGATGGAAATGGCCGGCGCCGTCCAGCCCGTCAGCGTACTGTTGAAGCCCTCAAAATCCAGCTTCTCCTGTATCTCAGGCAGAATGTCGACATCCGCAGCGTCGATATTTTTCTTTTCGCCGCCGATGACAAAGAAGCCGTCGGTCTCGCCCTTGAGATCAAGCAGCCCGTGCGTCTTGCTCGCAAACGTAAAATCGGTCAGGCTGGTCTCCGACAGCTCGCCGGAAAACATTACGTCCGCGTCCTCTGCGATCGTGATCTCCCCGGCATCGTCGGTGATATACAGGGGATATATCATATCGCCATCGCCGGAATAGATCTCGATCTCTCCCTCATACACGCTGCCCGTGCTGAGAATCTCAATCACCCCATCCACCGTCATCGTGGCAGCTTTCCCCTGAGATCCGGCAATCACCGCGTCCTTGTCAATCGCAAGGTACGAAAGCGCGCCAGTGCCCGTGACCGTCCACTTGGCGCCCGCTTCAATGATCAGCGCGGCGTCGTTCACCGCGCCGGAGAGCTTCGTGCCCTCCGCCAGCGCGAGCGTATAGCCATTGCCTTCAATATTTTCCTCGTATTCTCCCGCTTCAAGCGTTGTGTCCGCTGTAAGCTCCACCGTTTCCAGCTCACTGGAGCCTCCCATCATACCCATACCCACGGATGCTTCTCCCGAAGCAAAGACCCCCGTGCCGCACACGCCAATGAGAAGCATGAGCACCAAAAGAAATGATACGAACCTTTTCAAGATTCTTCCTCCTATTCATTCAAAGATAATGCTTACATTTTCATAGATGCCTGCCGCAAGCTCCATAGCCTTTCCGTTCACGGTCACAGACGCTCCGTCAGGTACCGTGATCCCGCAGTCCGTGCCGACCGTGAGCGTGCCTATGTCGCTGTCGCCAGTGACTGTCCACATGGCGCCGTCCGCGAGCGTAAGTGCGCTTACATGGATGGCCGCACCTGTCCAATCGGCGTTTTCCAGCGTCAGAGCGAGGCTGTTGTCATACCGGCTCGCGTCGTCAAGCTGTGCGCCCCACTCTTCCTCCTCCGACGCGTTCAGCGCCCAAACATCGCCCGTGTACTCGCCGTTTTTCAGCGTGAAATCGCCCGCAGCCGCACAGATCTTCGCTCCGACGCCCTCCTCCGCCAGGTTTGCGGGAACAAGATTGCAGACGCGGATCAGGCAGCGTCCCTCCATCGGGACACAGGTCACACCGTCCAGCACGCCGCTTCCGTTCGCGCCGGTGACATAGATCACATCAAACGCCGTTGAGGTGATCGAGCCGCCGGTCATGTTCAGCACGCCGACCTGCGACGTGGCGGACTGACTGTGGAACTTCACGCCATAGGGCGCGGTCACGTCCGTATTTGTCGCGGTGATCTCCGCGTTCCCGGTCAGGACGAGACCTTCGGCGTTATTGATCTTCGTCTCGTTGGACACGCCGTCCGCTCCATCGTTCGTGACGTACGCCCAGTCGATGACATTCCCATCGCGGTCAAATCCCACGGTCACCGTTGTGTTCGTGAGACTTGCCACGCCGTCGCCGTCCATGTAGACGCCGGGAGACATACGGGAGGCCAGCGCCGAGTCCACGAGCACGATGGTTCCGCCGCCGGTATCCGTCGCCGCCACGCCGGAGTTGATGCCGGAGGTATATACATCAATGTTTTCGCCATAGATGTATCCACCCGTCACCGCATCGATTCCATGGGCATTCTCGTTCCCATAGGTCTCGATGACCGCATTTTTCAGCGTAATGATACCGCCATAGGAGAAAACGCCGTTCGCCCCCTCCCCTGTAGTTGCGATGACCGCGCCGTCCATGGTAAGCTCCGCGCCGACGCCCGCCAGCACCGCCGCCGCGGTGCCGTAAAAGTTCGCGTCGGCAAAGTGCATCGTTGTATTCGGACTCTGCGCCTCGCGCCCGCTGGTCAAGATGGTGATATCCTCCATCGTCAGAGCGCCGCCCTCGGCAAACACAGCGGTGAAATCATCGTCTTTCGATACGATCACCGTATCCCTGTAAGATTCGTTTCCATCCTCCTGCCAGATCACCGCGCTTTCCCGGCTGAGCGCCGCGCTCTCCTCCCACGACAAAGACGCGGGTCCGCCAGATACGCCGCCACTGGCCTCGCCGGAGGCGAACGCTCCGACGCCCAGCGACAGGATCATCCCGATCGTCAGAACGCAAGTCAATATTTTCTTCATGTTAACCCCTTTCCTGTAAAATTGCTGTCTGTGCTTTTTCCAATTTCTTTCCCATGCAGCAACGGCATATTGGAAGGAGGTGCGGTGAGCCTCATGCTTCGCGCCTCCCCCGATACAAACCTTGGTTACGCTTTCCGGCTCGGCAGCACGATTTGACTCGGGCAGGTCTGGATGATCTCACCGTCGAGGTTTTCCGCCCACAGGGCCACGTCACAGGTATGCTCTCCCTTGTCATTGACGCCCTTGCCGATGATGCACGCCTTGCCGATGACGGTGTCGCCCTCCGCGCCGTGACGCTCACAGCCGCGCCCCTCGTAGCCGGGCACCTTCAGGAACATATCCTCATCGATGGGCCGAACACGCAGCTCCTTGAAAAACGGGAACAGCCCCCAGCCGAAACGGGACACGCGGCCCTTGTTGCCCACGAAGTTCGTAAGCGTGCGCGAGGCGACCCGTGCGATGGTGTCGTTGTAGGAAACGCCGCGCATACCCGGGATATTCCGCCCGGAGAAGTGCAGCGCCGTCTCGTCGAGGAACGCGCCGTAGCGGTCCCGGAACGTCGTTGCGCGCACCTGCGGGTCGAACAGCTCCTCTCGCGTGTAAATACTCATGTCTCCGATGGGGTGCCAGTACATCATGTGGATATAGGTGATGGGACCGTCAGAGCAGGTGACGGGCAGAAAATCACCCTCCTTTACGTCCTCCCAGTACGGCGTATCGTCGCCCATGATGCGTTCCTGCGCCCACATATCGCGCATACGCTCATAGTCCTCATCCGTGGTGATATGCGCCTCGGGGAAATACTTGACCCACTCCGCCATGTTTTCGGAGAAGTCCATTGGCGGCGTGCCGTCCGTATACTTCGAGTAGGCCTCCAGTACATTCCCCTTGCAGGTGAAGATGAGCTTGCCGTCCTGATCGACCGTTTCGCCGACGCCTCCCATCTCCCAGACGCGTGCGTCTGCGCCGGGAACGGTCAGATCGTTCATGAACGCGGTCTCTTTCCCCTTGCCGAATACATCTCCCGCATAGACGTTCCGCTCATACCAAATGTCGTTGCGGTCCATCGTGTAGTAGAACTTCGACGCGATATTCTTCGGAAACTGCGGGATCGCCATGATGGGGAACATGGCCATGAAACCGGGCATGGCCGGCACCGACGGGTGGCCGTGTGCACGTGCGTACTCCGGATCGAAGTACAGCGGGTCATACCGGTTCCAGCGCCGGTTGAATTCAATGATCTGACGCTCGTCCAGCGGACGCGGTTCCGGGGGAGCCATCATAAAAGGAGGCGGTTCCCGCTTGATGCGCCCGGAGGCAATTCCCAGCCGTTCCTCAACAAGTTCTCTTTCCCAGTCGAGATACTCGCCGGGGTAAAATTTCTGCATTTCAGGCATGATATTTTTCCTCCAAAACAGGTGTAATTGTTTTCCGCTTCGTAATTTCATCCGCTGACAGCCGGTTCATAGATCGTCTCCATAAACTCACTGTAGGAGACGGCGGTTCCTTCGTTCATCAGCATTGTAAAGGGCCAGCCTTCCGGATTGTCCGGGCTTGCCTCGTTATAGAGTGAATCAAGCGCCATGTCGATCGACGCCGCCCTACGAGGGATCGTTCACCGTGGGATCATACTCTGCGGAGGACATACTCCCTTCCGTAAAGCTCACAGCGGCATTCGCAACGATGACAGCCTCGACCTCATCAAGATACTTCTCCCGTATCGTACCGTTCCACTGACTGCCGGGCGCCCAGTAGTTCACAAGATAATAGTCGAAGTCACCGCATTCCGGCGCCTCCGGTCCCGCGCCCATCGCCGTGGCGGGATAACCGCCGAAGTCATGGAAGTCGCCTCCGTCATATACATTGATCGTCACATCGCCGTCGCCAAACACGTCGCCGGCCAGCGCTCCGCCGTCATACAGGTTCACCGTGATGGTCGAACCCGCTCCGGCATAGATGTTGCCGGCCAAACGCGTATCCCACACATTCACCGTCAGGACGGCGTCCACGTCGTCCTCGGCCGCGATGATGTTCCCACTGCTGCAGTTCTGGCAATCAACGCCGACAAGATAGACCACGTTATTGCCATTGCTTTCGTTTATAAGGGGAGCACCCTCGGCCGAGGACAGGGATCCGCCGAACACGAAGCAATAGCTTGGT
Organism: Oscillospiraceae bacterium; assembly: GCA_051867595.1. Classification (GTDB taxonomy): domain Bacteria; phylum Bacillota; class Clostridia; order Oscillospirales; family Oscillospiraceae; genus CAJOIG01. The sequence goes on along the minus strand of JBJDYS010000066.1, from coordinate 11,190 downwards.
ATGTCCGAGAGATTTTCATGTCCGTTCAGTGCGGACTGCTCGCCATAGACAGAACAATCATCGAGGACGGTCACGCCGCTGGAATGTGCATTCATAACGCCCTCCGCGCCCACAGCACGGAAAGAGCTGTCCCTGCAATAGATGATCGAGCTGCCGGCACAGTAGATACCGGGCGAACCGGCGATTTCACTCGTACAGTTGACCCCATCGGCGATTATAAAGCCTCCGCCGTAATCGCTGGCCAAAGCCGCCGATGCACTGCCGCGGGTGGAGATCACCGTATCGTTTACACAGACCTTGCCTCCATAGGTCACATGAATGCCATGCCCCTGGCTATTCGCCGTACCGATAACGCCGCCGTTGATCGTTATCTCGCTGTAATTGGCGGCAAACACGCCATTGGAATAACTGGCGGAATTTGTCAGGACGGTGGGATTATTCAGCGTTATCTTCGCCGCCATCGAGTTGGCAAGAACGGCGGCGCAGAATCCATACTGATTTGCAAGTTCGTCGCTTGCGTCGTTATCCCCGATCGAACCCGACGTATAAAAATACGAGTCATTGAACGTATAGTCCCCGCCGGAAACATAAAGCGCTGACGCTCCCCTGTCCGCCGCGGCAATGAACGCGCCGCTGTATACGCCGGGCGCAAGTTCGGTAAGACTACGGCCCTCCCCTGAGGCAAACACGGCGGGCGCGGCCGCCGTCAGCACAGCAATCATTGAGCATACTGCCAACACTTTACTGAACCGCTTCATGATAGTTCCCCCTTTCCCAATATCACGACAGCGGCGCAGGCGAACGTCCTGCGCCGCTCCCCTTTCTTCTCGTTCAGAGACCGCGTTCATGTCTGCTGGGCAGTTCGATGGTGGCCCTGCCGGATTCATAGGTCTCGCCCAGAATGGTATCGATCCACCATGCCAGACGGATATAGTGCTTGCCGTCCTGGCAGAACTTATCGTACACATAGCTCTTGACCCAAGCGACGTCCCGCTCCATACCGTGCTCAGTGATGGGCTGGCCGGCCTTGAAAGGAACAACGGATAAAAAGTCAATCGCGCTGGGGCTGGCGGGAACGGTGAATCCGCGGGATGCCAGGGAGTCCTGACTCATAATGCCCCACTGGATGTTCACAAGTTTTCCGTGATCGCCCATGAAATTATTGATATGGCGCAGCGCATAGTCCCGGCCGAGGAAGTTTATCAGCATGAACCGATGGGATTCCTCCTCTTGGGGCAGATCGACGCTGCGGAAGCCGCCGCCATGCTCCTCGCCGTATTTCAGGCGCAGCACCGGCTCCTTTGGCCATGCGTCCGTTCGGTTCGGCATACGGTAGATGCCGTTCTGTTTCGAGCGATACATCGTCTTGCGGAACGCGGGGTCTTCGATCTCCTTTCGGAGCGTGCGCGTTCCACCGTTTCCCATGCCCACGCGAGGCGTGGGTTCGATGGAGTCGTCGATCGGGCCGTCCAGCGTTTCGGCGGGCATGAACCCGATGGGCACATCCTCCCAGTACAGTGGTTCCGCGCCCTGACGGCGCTCGTTTTTCCAAATGGTCAGAATTTTTTCCCAGTCCTCGTCGGAATAGAAGTGCTCCGGCCGGCTGTCCCAATCCGGGCCGATCCAGTCCATCTCCCGTTCCTCCTTCATGTGTTCCGGATCGGTGAGTGCCTTCAAATTCTCTACCGCACGGAACACAACCTTGTTCACAAGCTCGCCCCGCTGGTTCCAGATGCTGCCCGCCGTCTCGATGGCAAAGGATCGAAACTCCGAGCCCTCCGCTGGCGTAAGGTCGATGATGTGACGCTCGTCCGCGACGAGGTACATCGTATCGCCCGCGTATACGGGGTTATAGAAGCTCACCTCATGATGCAGGCCGGAGACAAGCATATAGTCCCGGGCGTCTCTTGGAAACGGTTCCAAAAAGCTGTCGTCATGTGCCGCCATAGTCTGAAGCCCGGGGATCGAGCGATAACCGAGCTTCACGGCGTAAGCCTCGTCGTTGTAAAGCGGATTCTCGGGATCGAATTTTGCGTTGTTGTAGCGGAGGATCTCCTCAGTGATGACCTGCGTATACACGCCGGGCAGTTCCTCCGTGACCTTCCCCTGCCGTATTTCCTCCGAGGAGACCGGGCCGCGCCGCTCGATGGCACGGCAGGTCTCCATAAACGCATTCAGGGCCTTTTTCTCCCGGGCCGTATAGACGCCGGGATAAAACCTTACAAATTGCTTCTCCATAGGCGTTCAGCAGATGGAAACGTATTCGCCCTCGGTCTCGCGGCGCTTGCCATCCCATGTCAGGTAGTGATCTTCTACGATCCCGGCGATGAACGCCTTGGCCTGCGCCTCATGGCGTGGGGCAGGGTTCTGGTTGTTGCTGGTATGGAAGAAGAAGCCGCCTGCGTGATAATTGCCGTCCGCGTCCTTGTAATAGACCGGGGGTTGACGAATCTGCATGGGAGGCTCGCCGTCGTCGAGGCCCGCGGGTCCGAACTCCTTACCAGGGCAGGCAAAGCGGCCGACGACCTTACATCCCTTATCCTCCAGATACAGCTTGAGGAGGGACAGCACGGGCAGGCACTCACTCGGACCGGAGAAACCGCCGCCGTAGGTGGTGAACGCGATCCCCAAGGGGTGATACGCACCGGGGATATGCGGGCCGCCCGGATAGAGCATGGTCATCTCACGCCGCCACTCGGCGCCCATGCCGGGCGCGCCCGGAGGCGGCATACCGGGGCCTCCCGGACCTCCTGGACCGCCCGGACCGCCCGGACCTCCGGGGCCTCCCGGACCTCCGGGGCCTCCCGGACCTCCGGGAGGAGGCGGCATACCGGGACCGCCCATCGGAGGGCCGCCCGGCTCGCCGGGGTGGGGCATATTCGGATCGCCCTTGACCGTACCCTCGGCAAAGCCGCCCGCACCGCCGGCGTTGAAGCTCAGCCCCTTTTCCGCATTTTTCGCGACGTTATCCTCCAAAGAGGACGCCGCCCCCGCAGAGAAATGCGTCAGCATACACTTCATGGGACTGCCGCCGATGATGGGGCTTCCCATGCACACCACGTCGTAGTCGTCGAAGCAGAGTTCATCCTTGTGAGCCTCGATCCACTTTGTGCCGTTCAGCACACGAACCATGGTAGTCTTCATGCCGTAGTGCTCGAAAGTCTCCTTGAACCACCCCGCCACACGCTCGGTGTTCTTCGTGATGGATGCATATAGGATGAGGGCCTTGCCCTTCATCTCGATCTTTGCCGTCTGATCATCCTCGTCGGTGATCGGGCCGAAGGAGCCCTTCACGTCACTGACAATGGAATGCCCGTCGCTCTGTGCGACCGTCGCAGTGCCGGAAATCGTATCGCCCTCGACGATAAAATCAAACTTTATGGTGGAGGGTCCAGCCTCGGACTCAAAGCACAGGCGATTACCCTCCGTCACGATATCATGCGCCAACTGCACGCCGCCGTGAGAGTCAAGCAGCGTCCCGTGCAGCGCACCGGTGTAATAGTTCCGGAGCAGAAACGTGCTCTCCCTCTCCCCGCTGGGGGTGGGCATAGTGAAAACATACTTGCCGACAAAATTCATTTGATTTCCTCCTTATGCGGCAGCTCTTTCATGTCGTATTTCCGAAGCTGCTTCGCCGCCAATTTCTTGATTTTTTCGCTGTTGTAGCTTCCCACACCGCCCTGCAGGCGGGGGTCCATCACATCGCGCAGCGCGTCGCCGAAGAGGTTCGCCGCGAGCACCATGAGCATGATGAGGAAGCCCGGATACAGGCTCAGCCACGGCGCGGTGTACATATTGGCCTTGCCCTGATTCGTGATCATATAGCCCCAGGAGGGCGTGCCAATGGGAACGCCGTAGCCCAGGAAGTTCATAGCCGCCTCCATCATGACCACGCCGCCCAAACCGCCGGCCGCCGATGTAATGATGAGGGGCAGTGTGTTCGGCAGGACGTGGCAAACCGTCTTCCAGTACACGCGGGAACCGAACATCTCGGCTATTTTGACGTACTCGCTGTCCTTCACGCTCATGGCGGCGGAGCGGATCATGCGCGAGCCGCCGATACCGCCGGGGATGGACATGACGAGGATCATCTGTATCAAGCCGTTTCCGAACATGGACATCATGAGAACCGTGATAAGCATACCGGGGATGCACTGCCATGCGTCCACGATGCGCTGTACGATGAGGTCGAACCAGCCGCCGATGACGGCGGATAGTGTGCCGATGACAACGGAGATGAATGTTGACAGCAGCGTCACGCTGATGCCGAGGATTACGGAGGTACGCGCACCGTAGATGAGATAACTCAAAACATCGACGCCCAGATTGTCCGTACCCAGCCAGTACACCGTACCGGCCGCACGCGCCGCCTCCCGCTCCGCCGCGTTCATGAACAGATACGGTTTTGCCAGCTTATGGATGATATCTGTCGGCAATGAGCCACTTTGGAGCTTTACCGGTGCGAGCACATCCGCGAAGATCGCGATGAGGACGAGGATCAGAAGGAAGATGAGTCCCGCCGCGCCGATGGGCTTTTTCTTACAAAAATTTTTCACTGACGGCCAAAATCCGCGTTTTTTCATTTCACTGTCCTGCATCAGACTCCCTCCTTATCGAAGGATACACGCGGGTCGATCCACTTGTAGGAGATATCAACGATGAGGTTCACGATCATCGTAAACAGCGCAAACACCAGCACGCAGCCCTCTACCAGCGGATAGTCTCTCGCACCGATGGCCGAGATGACCTGCGCGCCAATGCCCGGGATCGAGAAGATGTTCTCAAGCAGCACCGAGCCGCCGATAAGGCCGCCGACAGCGCCGCCGATCACCGTGATGACCGGGATCATGCCGTTGCGGAGCGCGTGCTTATACAGGACGGCTCTCTCCCCGTCGCCCTTGGCCCATGCCGTGCGGATATAGTCCGTACGCATCACGTCGAGGATGACCGTGCGGACGGTGCGAAGCTGCATACCCGCCTGCGTGACGGCGCCGAGCAGCGCCGGCAGAAACATCATCTGGAGATTCTGCCCGGGGTTTTGGAAGAAACTGACGTATTGCGTCGGCGGCGCGTAGCCCCACCACAATGAGGGATAGATGAGCACAACGATAGCCAGCCAGAACACCGGGATCGATGTAAGTATCAGCGAGAATATGCGGATTGTGTAATCGCTGATGGTATCCTGATGCGCCGCGCAGTACAGACCCAGCGGTATAGAGATAAGGTTTGTGAGAATGAGCGTCAGAATGCCGAGCTCCAGGCTGGGCGGAAGCTGACGTTTGATGGCGCCGAGCACTGTCTCCGTCTGAAAAAAACACTTACCAAGGTCGCCCCGCAAGGCGCCCCAGAGCCAGACAAAGTACTGCACATACCACGGCTTATCCATGCCAAGCATGACCTCAACTTCTTCTCTGGTTACCTCGTAATTGCCCTTGGCCTGGAGCTGATAGCGCAGGGATTCCACCGCGTCGCCGGGGAGCATACGCATCAGAAGAAACACGATGAGGCTCACAAGGATAGCCGTGGGAATCAGAAGCAGTATTCGCTTTACAATGTATTTACCCAATCCACTCTCCTCCTTCCCTGACATGGTGACAGGCAACGAAATGTCCCGGCAGGACTTCCTTTGGCTTTGGCTCCTGTTCCATGCAAAAGCTGGTCGCGTGAGGGCAGCGTGTGCAGAAGTTGCAGCCCTTGGGCGGATCAATGGCGCTGGGTACCTCGCCTTCAAGCAGAATCCGCTCCCTCGTTGCATCCACTTCGGGATCGGGGATGGGCGCGGCGGAAATGAGCGCCTTTGTATAGGGATGCAGGGGCTTTGCGTAGAGTTCGTCGGAATCCGTGAGCTCCACAAACTGACCGAGATACATAACGGCCACCTGATTGCTTACATGGCGCACCACCGAGAGATCATGGCCGATGAATATGTATGTCAGCCCCAGCTCTTTCTGGATGTCCATCATGAGCTTTACGATCTGCGCCTGGATGGACACGTCGAGCGCGGATACGATCTCGTCGCAAATGAGAAACGACGGGCTCACAGCCAGCGCCCGGGCGATATTGATGCGCTGGCGCTGGCCGCCGGAAAACTCGTGCGGAAAGCGGTCAGCAAAGCGCGTATTGAGACCAACCATAGTCAGCATATCCCGTACGAGAGCGTCTTTCTGCTGTTCGCTCCAGCCTCTGTCCACGCCCTGGATATGCACCCCCTCCAGTATGATGGAGCGGATAGACATACGCGGGTCGAGCGCCGCGTATGGATCCTGCGTGATCATCTGCATCTCACGGTGATAGTTCCGCAGCTCCGAGACACTCGCGCGACTTACATCTTTGCCGTTAAAGATGATCGATCCCTCTGTGTTCCGCAGGCGCTGCATGACGCATTTGCCGAGCGTTGACTTGCCGCAGCCAGACTCACCCACGATGCCGAGCGTTGAACCGCGCTTGATCGTGAAGCTGACGTCGTCCACCGCTTTGACATATCCCACCGTGCGCTTAAGAAGTCCCTTCGTCACGGGAAAATACATTTTCAGGCCGTCGACACGCAGGATATCTTCACTGATCTTTATGGGTTCGCGCGGCTCTGACACAGCGGAAACAGAAACATTTTGCTCATTCATGCGGTTCCGTCCTCCTTTGCTGTCAGATCCGTATGGAAGCACGCGCAGGTGTGCCCCGGCGACACCTCCCGATCCTCTGGCCGGGCTTTGGTGCATTCGAGTGTCTCAAAGGGACATCGCGGCGCAAAGGCACAGCAGTTCGGCGGAACACGACTCATATCGGGCGGCTCGCCCTTGATGGTGTAAAGTTCCTTTGTCCGGGGACGGTCCAGCCGCGGGACTGCCTGGATGAGCCCCTGCGTGTAGGGATGACGCGGATCGCGGAAGACCTCCTTCGTCGGCCCCTGCTCTACGAGCTTCCCGCCGTACATGATCTTGACGGAATCCGCGTACCGTGCCACGATGCCGAGGTTGTGCGTAATGATGATGACCGTCGTACCGGTCTTTTTTCGTATCTGATCGAGCTGCTCCAGAATCTGCGCCTGAACGGTCACATCCAGCGCCGTGGTCGGCTCGTCCGCGATGAGGATATCCGGGCTGCAGCTCATTGCCATGGCGATCATAACGCGCTGCTGCATACCGCCGGACAGCTCAAAGGGGTACTGGTCGATGCGTTTTTCCGGGCTGGGGATGCCCACCATCGTAAGAAGCTCCAGCGTCCGCTCCCGGATTGCCTGCTTGCTTAGATCGTCATGCAGGGCGATGGCCTCGCCGATCTGCGCTCCCACCGTAATCACCGGGTTCAGCGCCGCCGAAGGCTCCTGAAAGATCATGGAGATTCGCTTGCCGCGGAGCTTACGCATCTGTTCGTCGGAATACTTCAGCAGATCCTCGCCGTCGAAGTATATCTTTCCGTCCATAATCAGGCCGGGCGGATACGGAATCAGGCGCAGGATGGACAGAGCGCTCACCGTCTTGCCGGATCCGGATTCGCCGATGATCGCGGCAAACTCCCCCCGCCGCACGGTGTACGACAGATCGTCCACGGCGCGGACAGGCTGACGGCCTGTCAGAAAGTATGTACTCAAATGCTGTACATCCAGAATAATGTCATCCATAACAGCTTACCGCCTTATAGCTGAATTTTGGGAATGTGCCCGCCCGCGGGCAGGCACATTCCCAGCGACCGTATCGTCACCGGACGCATGACCCGTAATATTGCATGGCTCGGTGCGAATACAAAATTCTTTTGGATACTTTTCTTTCCAAAAAAGTATCACTCATTGATCCAGAGGCGAGGCAGGATTGTCTTTGTGAAGTGGCTGCCGCTGAGGAACTCGCCGTTCTGGTTGCCGCCGATGCGGGCGGAATAATACTCCGGCGTGGTGGCCGCGCCGCTCAGGGCGATCACCGTGTGCTGGCCGACAAAGTACAGGTCGGCCGCCTTGGCTGCCGCTGCCTGTTCGGCGGGCGTGGTCGCGTCACGGGTGGCGAGCAGGAGTTCGTCGAAGTAGAGGTCGTCTGCAAAAGAGCAGTACGCAAAGCCCGTGGTGGCGTACGACTGGAAGGAGAAGCCTGCGTCCGTGGAACCGCCGATCATGAAGTTGAACTGACGGCTATCCTCCCGGGCGTTGGAGCCGGACTGCACCTCGCGGCCAGCAGCCATGTCGGACAGAACCTCGATCTCCATGTTGATGCCGACGTCCGCAAAGTAGCCCTTTGCGAGCTGGAACAGCTCCATATCCGCCGAGGGGTCGAGCGCCACCGTGAAGGTGAAACGGGTTCCGTCCGCGCCCCGGGGATAACCGGCGGCATCCAAAAGCGCCTCCGCACCCTCAGGATCGTAGGTATACTCATCGAGGAGTTCCGGCGTCCAGTCATCCGTGGCACACCATGTTACGAGGGAGTTGTCCCAAAGCGAGGGCAGGATCAGCTCCTCCTGATCGAAGTGATACAGGGAGACCTCCTCCATGTTGATCGCCTTCTGCATGGCAATGCGGACGTTCAGATCGGAGAACGGCTCCTGGTTGCACTTTAGGCCGAGGCCCTGCGCCATGCCGGGATAATCGAATTCCACATAAGCCGCACGCTCCTTCAGCTGCTGAGCCTCTGCGCTGGAAAGATTCGCGGACTGGCCGATATAATCGAGGTTGCCGGCGAAGAAGCTGGAAAGGATGGTGGTAGTATCGCCGTATTGCTGAAGTGTTATCTTATCGATATACGGGAGCTTGTTCTCGGGATGGCGCTCATCGTAATCATAGTAATTGTCGTTACGCTCGAAGGTGAAATGGTTGCCCGCCACGTACTCCGTCAGGATGTACGGGCCGGTACCGCAAGCGTAATGCCAGTCGAGCTTTTGCTCATCCGTCAGCTCGTCCCATTCGGGACCGGTGATGTTCACCTGCGCGATGATGAACTCGGACAGCTTCGTCTCAGAATCGGACGCCATGTGGAACACCAGGGTGTAGTCGTCGATGACCTCGATGAAGTCCCGCTCGGGAGCAGCCTCTGCGGACGCTTCATCCGAACCGGCCGGCTCATTGGAGGCATTCGCATTATAACTGGCGTCTAAAAAGCCGAGGTTGCGGGTGCGCCAGTCGGAGTCAAGCACCACATAGTTCGTCTCGTCGAAGCCCGAACCTGTACCCATGACGCGGTCATAGGAATATTTGACGTCTGCCGCCGTCAGGTTGCGGGCATGGAAGATATCATATTCAGGCGCCTTCTCCTGGAAATAGATATCGTCCCGAATGGTAACGGTGAAATCGCAGGTATCGGCATCCCAGGTCCACTCCTTGGCAATCTGCCCATCGGCGGAATCAAGTGTGTAGGTATTGCTCTGGAAGCTGAACTGCGTGGGATCGTCCATGCCCCAATCCATACCAAACAGGTTCTCAAGCCACAGGCAGTAGGTATACTGCTCGCCCATAGCCGGGTCGAACACGGTGTTGAAGCCGTCATAATAGAACACAGCTTCGCCGCCGTACTGAGGCTCGCCTTCAGCGACCGTTTGGTCAGGAGCCACATCCGCAGCCGGCGCATTCGCAGCCGGCGTCTCTTCTGTTGCGGACTGGTCGCCGCAGCCGGCCATAGCCATGACCATCATCAGCGCCAGCAAAAGAGCAATGACACGTTTCATCTTTCATACCTCCATGAAAAATTGTTTTTGTCTTGACAACATAATGATAGCACAGCGCCATGCACATCATCAAGAAACGAATACGGTATTACTATTCTGTTTATTTCCACTTTTCCCACGGTTTTTCCGAGACCATATTGACACCATTGAACGAATAATGTTATATTATGACCAAAATCCATGGCAAAAAGGAGTTATTATGAATACAGCGGCAAAGGAGCTGGCCATGCAGCTGGCAGAGCGTGAATATAGCCTCATCGACTACCGTAATAAGATGGTGCGGATGCAGAATATGGGATGCATCTGCCACTGCTCGGCGGAGATCGACATGGGTACTCTCCTGTATTTTTCTGTAAACGATATGTATCTCGGCAAGGGCAGTTTTGTCGTCCTGCTGTTTTCCCAGGTCGGCAGACTCACCACCGATCAGGAGGAAGGCCGGGATGTGTTTGGCCGGATGTATACCTACACCATCATCGAAGAGGTTGCGAAGGAAACCTTCACCGGGCATTACTCTTTCTATTCCTCAGAACTCGACGGCCGGCTCGTCGTCATTATCAACTTTCCCTTCGGACTGATGCCGGATATTTCGATCGTAGACTATTTGGACGTCGCCAGCGCTGAGGTGTGTGAAAAATGCAAGACCCGTTATGACATGGACGTCATCACATACATCAGTGACCCGACGGACACCCTGCGAAACATCAGCTCGATCTACATGAAGCTGCTGGACAGAGCCACCCTTCATCGGTATACAGAGCATATTTTTGACGGCCCAGTCTATCATGTGCGTATGCTGCCTCCCAAGCCGCCCACAGACCGCGTCATCAGTTTGGAACAGCAGCTGCGCGAGATCGTTAACCTGCTGCTCTCCGGCGGTGATCCCCATCCCCCGCTCGATGTCATTCTCAAAGACATGGCCGAGCACCGTGCCTCTGGCGTGGATGAGCTGAAACGGATGTTCGGCGACTGTTTTGAGGAGCTTTGCCGTCTTTGCTCGCAGGTGGGGATCAAGCTCAAGCGCGAATCGCTCCGCCGCGCGCTGTTTCAGATCACCATGGATTCCATCCACTGGCGCGAAGCGGAGGCCTGGATGCATAAGTTTCTGGACGACATTGCCTCCGACTATGCGGAGAGAACCATGAAAGCCACAAGGCGGCACTTTGACGAGGCCGTGCAGTACATCGATGAGCACCTCGCCGAGACCGAGCTGAGCGTGGAGCGAACCGCCGCCGCCGTTGGCTGCAGCGTGTCCGCCCTGTCGAAGGTATTCCGCCGTCAGCTGAACACATCCGTCGCAAAATACATCCGCGACGCCCGGCTGGAGAAAGCCCTCCTGCTCATCCGTCGGGGCTCCACGGTGAAAGCCACCTGCGAAGTCTGCGGATTTGGCAGCACGGAGACCTTCCATCGCACGTTCAAAGCCCGCTATGGCATCACGCCAGGACAGCTCAGGGGCAAGGATATGGAGGATGCAGAGTAATAATCACTCACAAAATCACAACCACCGGTTGAACCGGTGGTTTGAACAGGCCCTATAAGGGCCTATCT
>JBJDYS010000065.1:0-41253 GCA_051867595.1 Oscillospiraceae bacterium | reverse complement strand
ACTTCTTGAAAATGACCTCCCCGTCCTTTTCTGTGTAGATCTCCAGCGGGTCGCCCTCGCGGATACGCATGGTACGGCGGATCTCCTTGGGGATGACAACGCGACCCAGGTCGTCGATCCGGCGCACGATACCGGTTGCTTTCATCTGTATCTTTATCCTCCTGTCAGGTTTGTGTTTGACAGGATTTATTATCCGCAAAAGTACAAAACCTATGCAATCGGGCGAAATTTGGCAATTTTTTGCGATAGTCTAATCCTTCCCTGCCGGTGAATCGTTATAATAGACAAGGGGACACCCTTAAAGGAGATTTCTCCATGCACAATGAGAATCAATTTCAAACCATAGCCGACGGGGATGAAACGGCTCTGGCGGCTTTGGTGGAGCAGTATTATCCGGACATACTGCGCTATTGTCGATGGCATACGCCGGATATTGCCTCGGCGGAGGACGCCGCACAGGAAAGCTTTCTCAAAGCCATACGCTATATCCGGCGCAGTCGGTTCCGCGGGAATTTCCGTCCGTTTTTGTATCAGATCGCCAGAAACACCTGCATTGATATGAAAAAAGCGGCAAGGAACTCCGCGGTTCCTCTGGAAAACATGAACACAGAGCCATCGAACGCGGACAACGACATGGAACGAATCGATCGCCGGGTTGATGTACTTGCCGCCGTTTCGGCGCTGCCGGAGGAGGAACAGGAACTCATCCAACTGCGCTTTGGGCAGGAGCTGAAGCTTCGTGAGATCGCAGAGATCCTGAATTTGCCGGCGCGGACGGTACAGTCCCGGCTTCGCGCTGCGATGAAAAAGCTGGAATCCCGGTTGAAAGAGGGGTAAGAGATGAAAAAGGATACAAAAAGGCTCCTTCGTCGGAGCTTGCAGCAGGACGGTTTCGTGCCGGGCAAAGAGGCTGTGCAGAAGCTGATTGAGCGATCTGTGCAGGTACTGCGGCAAACGGAGCCGAAGCCGCACAGGAGCCCGTGGAAAATTGCTCTGATCCAAATTTGTTTTGCCGGGTGGAGGGTGTATCTGGCGCAGATTCTGATCCTCTGTGCGGGGCTCGTTATGGGACGCTGTCTGGCGGACGGCCTCCGATCCCTCAGTCCCGCAGGTATAATCCGGGCACTAAGTCTGGTTTCCGTCATGGTTTCTCTGAGTATGCTGCCTTTTCTCTATCGTTCCGCGCGCTATTCCATGCTGGAAGTGGAAAGCGCTGCGTGGCTGTCCGGGAGGCGGCTTATGCTCGTCCGTGCCGCCTTGTTATTTATCGGCGACATACTGCTGGTGCTGGTCGTTTCCATGATGGCGATCCTGCACACCGGACTGGAAGCATGGACGGCCGTCAGCAGCGCGGCGCTGCCGATGCTGGTTATCTTTGCCGGACTGTTGTATCTGATCCGAAAGACCGATCTCACCCGGTTCGGACAGCGCTTTGCCATGCTTTGCGGCGGCATCGCGGCCGGTATGCAGATCATCTGCCGTCAGATGCTCCCCACATGGCTTATCACAGCGCAGGCCGTACTGTGCGCGATCCTGCTTTTGGTTTGCGGTCTGCAGATCTTTGAGGGACTGCGTAACAACGGCGGCACGATTTATGTATAGGAGGGAATACGTTGAAACTGCAAATTGAACATATCTGCAAATTTTACAAGGACAAAAAGGCCGTGAACGACGTCAGCCTTGACCTGACCCCCGGCGTATGGGGGCTTCTCGGCGCAAACGGAGCCGGCAAAACAACGCTGATGCGTATGATCGCGGGCATCATGCCGCCTACATCCGGCGATATTCTATATGACGGCGTGTCCATCCGCATACTGAAAGAAAACTATCGGGAAATTTTCGGTTATCTGCCGCAGGAATTTGGCTTCTATCCCGAGTTCACCGTGCAGGATTATCTGGAATACATGGGCGCGCTGAAGGGCTTGACAAAACGGCACACCAAAGAAAAAATCGACGAGCTGCTGGAGAAAATGACGCTGACCGACGTGCGGAAAAAGAAGATCGTTAAGCTGTCCGGCGGTATGAAGCGGCGCGTCGGTATTGCACAGGCGCTTATGAACGATCCGGAGATTCTTATTCTGGACGAGCCGACCAGCGGACTTGACCCGGCAGAGCGTGTGCGCTTCCGAAATCTGCTGTCGGAATACGCGCAGGATCGAATCGTCCTGATCTCCACGCATATCGTTTCCGACGTGGAGTATATCGCCGGCTGCAACGCCATTATGAAAGCCGGAACAATCCTGGCGGTTGGGAGCACGGAGAGCCTTCTGAAGCTGGCAGAGGGCAGGGTCTGGCTCTGCCATGTACCGGCCGGGGAGGTTGGATACTGGGAACAGAGGCTGCAGGTAGTCAATCTCCGCCATGAAAATGACGGCAGCGTGGAGCTGCGATATCTGGCCGAGTGCGCCATGACACGGGACAGTATTTCTGCCGCTCCGCATCTGGAGGACCTGTACCTGTGGCTGTTCCCGCAGGAAGGAGGCCCGGCATAATGCGTCTTTTTGCGTTGGAAATCAAGCGCGTCCTGAAAACGCGCCTCACATGGATGCTGGTGACAGCGGCGCTTCTTCTCTCCGTTATTTGTGCATGGCTGCCCGTGACCTTCGTGGAGGTGCTGACCGAAAACGAAGCAGGCGCGGAAACGCGGCTCACCGGATTGGACGCCATTCACTATTATCAGCAGTATAACGAGATGCTTTATGGGGAAGTAACGCCGGAACTGGTACGCAAGGCCGTGGAGATCAGGCAAAGCCTATACAGAGCCTATGACAGTGAGTACGGCGAGAATATCCCGGAACAGGTCTATTTCAAGGAGCTATGGCCGTATATTCGCCTTTCGTCCGGCGCGTTGGAGGTGATGGCCGATCCGGATAACGGGATCGTACCGGAGCTTCTTGCGATCGATGCCTCAAAGTTAGATAATTACTATGGTCTCATGGAGGGGCGGCTGAGCTCTGTTTTGCGGATGGAAAACCCCGATAATCCCGCGGCAGAGATCTCCGCGCTTAAAAAGTTTTCCGCCGTGCAGCGCCCATATACCTACTATTTCGGTGTCGGAAGAGACAATATGGACTACGAAACGCTTCTCCTGTTTGCGGTCTGCGTTATTTGCGTTGTCATTGGCTCCACGGTTTTTTCCACGGATTCTCAGACAGGCGCCGATGATATTCAGCGCTGCTCAAAGCACGGTGGGCTGCGCCTGGCGCTGACAAAAATATGCGCTGCTATGCTGATCTGTCTTACGCTGCTTTTCCTTTGCGGGGTGATATGGATAGGGCTCACATCCCTCTTCTTTGGGCGTGACGGGAATCTTTCTTCTGTGCAGATTCTGTATTCCGTAACGAGCCTTGTGCCGTGGACGATGGGACAGATGCAATGGGGGATTCTGTGGTATACATTGCTGATCCTTGGTTGTACCGTCGCGTTCACCCTGTTCATTTCTGCGACCTGCCAAAACAATGTTTCCTCCGTGGCCGCCTCGCTTACAGCCGTGATGTTGCCCATGATTGCATATGTTGCCGTGCCGGAGAAAATCGAAAAGTGGCTGCAGTGCTTTCTCCCGTCCGGCGGCATCGGACTCGCAAACTCGGTTCTCTATATGCTGACGGATTATGATTATCTGCACCTTGGCAATGCGTCCTTCTGGAACGCCGATGTTCTTCTGGCGGTAACGGCGGTGGAGATTCCGCTGTTTCTTCTGCTTGTGATGATCCGCTATCAACGGAAAAATGTAAATAAAACCGGGTTCTGTCCGTAAGGATCAGTTGCTCTGTGGTGGAAATGGGTCTTTCATTTGCATAACGATGATGCTATACTTATCAAAACACGACGCAAATGAAATGTCTGCGCTGACGGCAGAAACGGCGGAGGAAAAGAAAGCATGACGGAAAAAATCTGTGATATCGCTGTGATCGGCGGCGGCGGCTCCGGTATGGTTGCTGCGGCGCGAGCCGCGGAGCTTTCCGGCAGGAAGGTCATCGTTCTCGAAAAGGCCGGCGCCATCGGCGGAGGGATGAATTTTGCCTCCACCATGCGTACCTTCGGGAGCAAATGGCAGAAAGAACGCGGCATCCCGGATCAGTCCGCCGACTTTATGCGCGGCGTTATGGACGCTACATACTGGCGGCTTGATCCCCGGCTGGTCAAAAACGCCATCCTCGGCACAGGCGCCTTTTTTGACTGGTACAGCAGCTTTGAGAGCCCCGAGGTTCTGGCGCGGTATGAGCCGCGGCCGTATATTTTCGATGCGCCGGTGAACGGGCAGGTCGGGCCGCAGATCGACGGCTTCCATAACGGCTCCGGCCGTCTGTTTATGCAGGCCATGAAGCGGCGCTGCGACGAGCTGGGGGTCGAGATACTCACCCGTCACGCCGCGTACGATGTCGAGCTGGAGGACGGCCGCATTGCCGCGGTGCTCTGCAGGACGGACGGCGAACCGGTGAAGATCCGCTGCGGGATATGTATTCTTGCCTGTTCCACCTGGATCCGGAACGAGGAGATCGTCAATAAGGTGCTCCCCGGATTTACGGAAATGGACATTTTCCCGAACGCTCATCAGAACCCGGCATACACCGGCGACGGGATTCCCATTGCGGAAAAGGCGGGCGCTTTTATCGACTGGGACAGCTTCTGCCTCCGTCTGATGGGCCCGCAGTGCAGCTTCGGCGAGCAATCGAATCTGGAGCGCCTGACGCACAGCAAATACAACATTCTCGTCAGCCTTCTCGGCAGGCGTTTTGCCTGCGAACCGATGGCGCCGCGGATGGACCCCTTTGACACGGGCCACGTTCTGAAGAGACTGCCTAGGGGAAGAGCCTTTTTCCTGTTTTCGGAAAATATGCTGGAGAGCATCATCGAGGAATCCCGCGGCCCGTCGCATCCCCAAGAGGGGCCCTTTGCCGTGCGGCCGCTTCCGGAGCTGGATGTCGTCAAGGGCTGGTTCGACGAGGGGATCCGCAAAAACCCGAAAGAGGCTTTCGCGGCGGATACCGTCGGGGAGCTGGCCGAAAAGCTGGGCATGGATCCGGCCGTCCTCTGTGCCACGGTCGATGAATACAACGCGTCCTGCCATGAGGGCCGGGACTGGCTTTTCTGCAAACCGGCCGATGCCCTGGTGCCGCTCGACAGGGGGCCGTATTATGCGCTCGGCGGCAAGCTGAACACCGACGGCGCGTTTGGCGGCGTGCGCGTGAATGAACATATGCAGGCCTATGCCGCCGACGGCTCTTTGGTACCCGGCCTGTACGTCACCGGCGACTTCGCCTCCGGACGCCACATTTCTCTCGGCGGCGTGAAGCGCCAGGCGCTCAATGATATGTCCTGGGCGCTGTCCTCGGGATTCATTGCCGGCACGCACGCCGGAACGGCTGTAAAATAACGATCGGATAAATCCAGAACTCCCCCGTTTTGTGAACGAACAAAACGGGGGAGTTTTCGGTTGGCTCCGTCCTGTCAGGCTTGTGTTTGACAGGATTTATGCTCCGCAAAAGGTCAAAACCTATACAGCAGAACAGGAACCGGTCAATTTTTCGGTGGCATGGCAAAGGCACGTTCAGGGGGATGACTGAAAAGATATATGGGATTGCATATAATGGTATTCGGATTCGGAATTTCAAAAACGGAGAAAAATCTGCCATTATGATACCGAAAAAACAACGGAAAGAAGGATTCGATATGTATAATGAATTTAAGGGAAAGACCGTTATCGTGACCGGCGCATCGACCGGCATCGGCCGGGGGACGGCGATTCGCTTCGGTGCGGAAGGGGCAAAGGTTGTCGTCGTGGCCGCCAGCAGCGTTGATAAAGCGGAGGAGGTCGTGCAGATCATCCGCGGCGCAGGCGGTGAGGCGATGGCGATTCAGTGCGATGTATCAAACAGCGCGCAGGTTGAGGCGATGGTGAAAAAAACCGTCGAGGTATATGGCTCCGTGGACTATGCGTTCAACAACGCCGGCATTGGCCCGGACGGCGTCCGCATTGGGTTCGGCCCGCTGACCGAGCTGAGCGAAGAGGTATGGGATCGCACCATGGCGGTCAATGCCAAGGGTGTTTTCCTGTGCATGAAATACGAGCTGCTCCAGATGCAGAAGCAGGGGCACGGCGCGATCGTCAACACGGCGTCCGTGGGCGGCATACGAATGACGCCCGGCTTCGGCGCATACGGCCCGAGCAAGGCGGCGGTAATCGCGGCGACGCGCACGGCGGCGGTCGAAAATGCCCGCGCCGGTATCCGTGTCAACGTGGTTTGTCCCGGCCCGACGATGGGTACGGAGCTGACCAATAATTCATCCAAACCCCAGGGCGATAAACCGCCTCACGATCCGGCGGACGTGATTCCGATGGTCAAGATGGGACAGATTGACGACGTTGCGAATGCGGTGCTTTGGCTCTGCTCGGAGCAGGCGGGCCATGTCACCGGCCATGCCATGTCGGTTGACGGCGGCATGGCGGATATCGGATGAAATAGAAACAGCATGACCCAAACCGGGTCATGCTGTTTTCATGTCAGCCGTCCAGATACCGGCAGACATCGGTTCCGGCGAGGAAGCCGCTGGCCAGCGCCCAGGACATATCGTTCAGGAGCT
Organism: Oscillospiraceae bacterium; assembly: GCA_051867595.1. Classification (GTDB taxonomy): domain Bacteria; phylum Bacillota; class Clostridia; order Oscillospirales; family Oscillospiraceae; genus CAJOIG01. The sequence goes on along the minus strand of JBJDYS010000065.1, from coordinate 34,668 downwards.
GCGCCTTCACACCGGTCATGTTGATAAAACGGCCGGAGGCGAAGTCGCCGGTGACGTACAGTCCGTCGATCAGAGACCCGTCCGCACGATAGGCCTGCATATGTTCGTTCACTTGAATCCCGCCGAACGCACCGTCGGTTCCGAGCTTTGCACAGACGGCGTAATAGGGCGCGCTGCCGAAGGGGATGAGATCCTGCGGCTCCTTGAAGCATTCCCGGTCAAAGCCGTCCCGGCAATACTGGTTATAGCGTTCGATGGTGGCGCACAGCGCCTGCGGATCGATGCCGATGAGCGACGCCAGCTCCTCCGGCGTGTCGGCGCGGAAGATGCGGCCTGCCTCTTTCGGCATGGCGTTTTCGATATCGGCCAGCGCATCGGGCATAGTCAGCGGCAGCGGAGGAATGCCGAAGGCGGCGTTGGGATTGGGCTGCGGGTCGCGGGCGTTTTCCGCAACGGCGGCTTCCAGCGCGGCGGTATCGAAGAGGATGTAGGCGATGCCGCGGGTTTTTTCCATCATGACAAGACCGGAGTTGAACGGGCCGATGCGATCCTCGGAAGCCTCGCAGAGGAAACGCTTTCCCTCGCCGTTAATGAGGAGCGAATACGGGCTTTGGCTCATGTGCGCCATGACGCCGCTCTGGCTGAAAACCATGGGCCCCATCATGCGAAGGGTGAAGTTTTCCTTGTCCATCATGGCGTCCGCGGCCTCGGCAAAGGCGAAGCCGTCCCCGGTGTAGTTTGGGTTCATGTGCGGACTCATGTCCATGGCGGGGCGGGACTCCAGAAACTGCGGGAAGGTTTCCGCCATAATCTCGGGGTTGTTGATCCAGCTTCCGATGGCGAGGATACAGGCCTTGCAGCGGATGAGGATCTCGCCCTCCGGCCCCTCCGCGATGACGGCGGTGACGGAACCGTTTTCCACCTTGGGGTACAGGGCGCGGTGGCCGGTCAGGACTTCCACGCCGAACGCGTCGCACTTCTCGCGGAGCGTGTCCATGAACAGCCGTCCGCTGCCGGAGACGCCGCCGGGGCCGCCGAGCTGCGGGCCGAGCGGGCCGTCCTCGCCGTCAAAAACATAGCGCCCCACGCGGAAGCGGTCGCCGACCTCGCCGCCGGCCAGCTCGCAGAACCAGTCAAAGAACTGTCCGGTCGCCAGAATGGCGTTGGCAGCCAGCGCCGGGTCGAGGCGCCAGTAGGTGGCGTCCATGACCTTGCGGAGGAATTGATTGGTGACGTCCGGCAGACCGCGTTCAGCCTGCCATTGGCTGCGGAAGGTACGCATGGTGGAGGCCATGATCATGCCGCCCCCGGTTCGGGGTGCTTTTTCGACGACGATGACCTTTTTGCCGGAGAGCTGCGCCGCGCGAACGGCGGCGGTCAGGCCGCTGCCGCCGCCGCCCAGGACGACGACATCACATTGCTTTTCTTTCAAGGGGATCACATCCTTTTTTGAATCTGAAACATCGGGCAGGATGTCAGGAATCAATAACGGGAAGTGAAAATAGGGTATCAATAAGCCGGGGGAAGCGCGGCGTAATGCGCGCAAATGCGGTCGATGAATTCGCTGGCGGCTTTGGAGATAAAATGATCATGGAGCGTGACGATGCCGAGCGTCCGGTGCCAGAACGTGTCCACCAGCGGAACGTAGGCGAGATCCAGCGCGCCGTCCTCATACGGGAAGGGTTCCTTGGAGTGGAGGCTCAGGCTGACGGACAGCGGCGCAAAGGCGATGCCGACGTTTTCGCTGACAAGGCGGCCGACAAGGCCCTTGTCCGTTCCTTCGTACACAATGTTCGGAGAGTAGACGGAGCCGTCGGAGAAATCGAATACGTAGCTCAGGCGGCCAAAGCTGTCGCCCTGCAGAACCCGCTCGTTTTCAAGCTCCCGGAGGCTGATCTCTTTCCGGTTTGCCAGAGGATGATCCTTCGGGAGGAGAACGGACATCCGATCCTCGTAGACCGAAAGCCAATCGATTTTCGGGTTGTCGATCCAGTCGTAGGTGACGCCGAAATCCACCTGGCCGCTGAGCAGCGCCTCTTCCATCTGCTTGGCATCCGCCGGAATCTCCTTGAAATTGACGTTCGGGTGAGCGATCAGAAACTCCTCAATGGGCTTCAGAATATTGGTTGCCGCGGAGATCGCGATGGAGATGTGGCCATATTCCTGACCGGCCATGGTGGTGATGTTTTTGCGCCCGGCCTCAAGATGAAGGAGCGCGCTGTTCACCTCTTCCAGAAAGACCTGTCCATAGCGGTTCAGGGCGATTTTATTGCCGTCCCGGACAAAAAGCTTCAGGCCGATCTCCTCTTCCAGGTGCTGGACGGCCTTGCTCAGCGCAGGCTGGGATACATTCAGTTTCTGCGCGGCCCGGGTGAAATTACTCTCCTCGGCGGCGGCTTTGAAATAGCGAAGCTGGGTCAGCTCCATATATATTCCCCCCTGCCATGCTGTGTGTTGCGGTGTGTCCGTCTTGACTATAACACAAAGTTATGGAATGTCAAGATATAATTCGTTTGACGAATGGAGGAAGGGCGGGTATGATATAGCAAGGCAGGATGTCAAAAAAATAGCAAAATGCGCGAAAAAATCAACCTATGTAAGAAAACCTTATGGAAGAAAAAGTTTATCCGAAAACGAAATTTTATTAGGAGGAACAACTATGAGGACGAAACGTACACTTGCGCTGCTGGCGATGATTATGGCTCTCGTCATGCTGCTTTCGGCCTGCGGAGGCTCCGGCTCGGCGCCCGCCGCAGAGGCACCTGCCGCAGACCCTGCCGCAGAAGCGCCCGCAGAAGCACCCGCGGAAGAGGCCGCGGAGAGCGACACGCTCTATGTTACCATCTCGAACGAGCCGAGCAACATTTTCCCGCTCGACGCGGAGTCCGGCGACGGTCACTGGATCGACTGGTGCATCTATGACCGCCTGGTCAACTTCGACTCCGACACGGGCGAGCTGGTGGAGGGCCTTGCGACGGAATGGGAATGGCTCGATGATCTGCACGTTCAGTTCAAGATCCGCGACGGCGTTGTCGCCTATGACGGCACCATCATCGACGCGAACGACGTCATGTATTCCATCCAGCTCGGTCTGGCCGGCGACGCGGCGGTTCAGTGGACTGCTATCGACGGCGATGAGTGCTATGTCGTGGATGACAACACGATCGTTATCGGCCTGAAGGCGGTTTATCCCTCCATCATCGGCAAGCTCTCCTATGTTGCGCTGCTGACCATCGTGGACGAGTCCTCCGTGGAGGCGCTCGGCGGCTATGACGCGGCGCTCCGAAACCCCAAGTGCACCACCGGCGCGTACTTCTTCGATGAGTGGAAGGACGGCGAATATATCCGCATCGTCCGCAACGAGGATTACTGGGGCGAGCCGGGCTATTACAAGTATATCCAGTTCAACTGGACCGATGACAGCACCGCGAAGGCGATGGGCGTTGCCGCCGGCGACGTGAACATCGCGGTGGAGATCGACAGCGCGGACAAGCTGGCGCTGGATTCCGGTATGTATGACGGCTGCAGGAGCTACACCACCTCCGGCGGCGGCACCAATGTTCTGTTCTTCAACACCACGAACGAGTATCTGTCCAATGAGCTGGTTCGCGAAGCGATCTACTACGCGATCGACACCGATTATATCAATCAGGTTGCCACCGACAACACCGGCAAGGTGGCCGACTCCGTGATTTCCAGCGTCTCCGCGTATTACAAGAGCCCCGAGACGAAGCGCAGCGTGGACGTGGAGAAGGCGAAGGAGCTCCTCGCCGAAGCCGGCTATGCGGAAGGTGAGATCTCGCTCACGATTCCCGCTGTGCCGCCCACGCTGACGGTCAGCAACGCGATCGCCGCGAACCTCATGGAGATCGGCATCAACGCGACGGTGGAGTCCATGGAGATCCCTGTCTATCTGGCGGCCACCGATGCGGGCGACTTTGACCTCTGCGTGCAGCCCACCTTTGCGGACGACATCCTGAACTACGTCAAGTACTACGATAACCGTCTGGAGCTGAACACCCGCGGCGGCGGTATCGTCGGCGGCTTTGAGGATATGTATGACATCCTCGACTCCTGCAGCGGCGAGATGGACACCACCAAGAATGTGGAGGCCTTCGGCGAGCTTCAGGACTATGTCGCCGAGCACAGCCTGACCGTGCCTCTGTATGAGACCACGATCTTCTATGCAGCCGACGGCGATTATACCTTCAAGTATTACAGCAACGGCCACATCAACATGAGCACGGTGAAGCCGGCGGAATGATCCCGCGGCAGAAGCCTCGATAAAAAGCAGCAACTCTTAACGGTCGGCATCTCGGCGGGTTTGCCGTCGGGATGCCGGCTTTTGTACAAAGCGATTCTGAGGGAGTGATTACTCTATGGTAATGTTCCGATACATTCTCAAGCGCCTGTTAATGACGATTCCGGTCGTACTGGGCGTTATGCTCATCATCTTCTTCTTCGAGTCCATGTCGGATGACGACCCGGCGCTTCAGATTCTGGGCTCCGGCTCCACCATGGAAGCGCGGGAGGAAAAGCGCGAGGAATTGGGACTGAACGATCCCATCCTCGTCCAGTTCGGACGCTATGTCTGGGAGTTCGTTACGACCGGAAGCCTCGGCACGTCCTATAAGTCCAACCAGCCCGTCACCAGCGAGATCATGGCGCGTTTTCCGGTGACGATCAAGCTGGCGCTCGCGGCCGTGGGGGTCGGCATTTTGATCGGAATACCGTTGGGCGTATGGTCGGCCGTGAAACAATATACGGTGGCGGACAGTATCATCGTCACGATTTCGGTGCTGCTGGAATCCATGCCGAACTTCTGGTTTGCGCTGCTCATGATCTCGTGGTTTTCCATCAAGCTCAAGCTGTTCCCGGCGTCGTATAACGGAGGCTTTTCCAGCTGGGTTCTGCCGGTGATTGTCGTCGCCTGTATGTCGATTGCACAGATCGTGCGCGTGACGCGCTCGAGTATGCTCGAGACGATTCGGCAGGACTATGTCCGCACGGCGCGGGCCAAAGGCCAGACGGAGTACAAGATCGTCGTTCATCATGTGCTCCGCAACTCGATGATCCCAATCCTTACCGCCATCGGCAACGCCATCGGTATGCAGCTCGGCGGCGCGCTGATTGTCGAGTCCATCTTTGGTATGCCCGGCATCGGCAAGTACGCCGTTGACGCCATCTCCGCGCGGAACTACCCGGCGGTACTTGGCAGCGTGGTGGTGCTGGCCATCACCTTTACGATTGTAAACCTTATCACCGACCTGGCTTATGCGCTGGTCGATCCGAAGGTCAAGACATCGCTTATTACGGATCAGGCGCTGAAGCGCCAGCGCAGGAAACTGCTGAAGGGGGCGGAAACAAATGGCTAAACGAATCACCCCGGAAATGGAGCGCATCAACCGCCGCAATCTGCGCCGGAACGGACAGAAGAAGGAGTATTCCTACTGGTCGGACGCCTGGACGCGCCTGAAGCGCAATCCCACGGCGGTGGCCGGTCTGGTCTTTGTCCTTTTTATGATTCTGGTCGGTATTTTTGCGCCGGTGATTGCGCCGTATCATTACGCAGAGGTCGATAAGACCGCGCTGTCACAGGCACCCTCGGCCGCCCATCTGTTCGGCACGGACTCGATGGGCCGCGATCTGTTCAGCCGCTGCATCTACGGAACGCGCTGGTCGCTGGGCCTGGGGCTTATCTGTATGTTTCTGGCGCTGGCAGGCGGCGGAGTCCTCGGCCTGATCGCCGGCTATTTCGGCAAGACGACCGACACGGTCATCATGCGCGTGATGGATGTTTTTCAGGCGATCCCCGGTACGCTGATGGCGATCACGGTCGTGGCGATGCTCGGCACCGGTACGCCGCAGCTTTTGCTGGCGCTGGCGCTCAGCTCGATGCCGATGATGGCCAAGGTCGTCCGTGCGGCGATCTTCACCGTTCGGCAAAGCGATTATATCGAATCGAGCCGGGCCATCGGCGCGAGCAACCTGCGTCTGATGGTGCGGCATATGCTTCCGAACGCCCTCGGTCACATCATCATTTTCGCCGTCGGCTCGATCGCCGGCTCCATCATGGTCATCGCTATGCTGAGCTATATTGGCCTCGGCGTCCAGCCGCCGCAGCCGGAATGGGGCGCGCTGCTCAATGAGGGCAAAAAGTATTTCAGCCTCTATCCCTACATGATCCTGTATCCCGGCCTTATGATCATGGTCACGGTTCTCGCCCTGAACCTGTTCGGAAACGGCCTTCGGGACGCGCTGGATCCGCGGCTGAAGTGATTGCGGAGGTAACAATCGATGAACGAGACCGATAACAAAAAAATCGAAGCCGCCGAGCCGATTCTGGATATACGCAATCTGGTCGTCCATTACGAGACGCAGGAGGGCGTGGTGGAGGCCGTGAATGATCTCTCCCTGACGATTCTCCGGGGCGAAACGCTCGGGCTCGTGGGCGAGACGGGCGCCGGGAAGACCACCGTGGCGCTGAGCACAATCGGCCTGCTGCCGGTGCCGCCCAGCCATATCATTCAGGGTGAGATCGTTTTTGAAGGGGAAAACCTTCTGGAGAAATCCGAAAAAGAAATGAAAAAGATCCGCGGCCGGAAGATCGGCATGATCTTTCAGGATCCCATGAGCGCGCTGAACCCGGTGCAGTATGTGGGCGATCAGATCGCGGAGGTCATCCAGCTCCATCAGAAATGCAGCAAGGGCGAAGCACAGATCAAGGCCATGGAGATGCTGAAAATGGTCGGTATTCCGGAGACGCGCTATAAGGAATACCCGCACCAGTTCTCCGGCGGCATGAAGCAGCGCGTGGTCATCGCGATCGCCTTGGCCTGCGAGCCGGATCTCATCATCGCGGATGAGCCGACCACGGCGCTGGACGTGACGATCCAGGCGCAGGTGCTGGAGCTGATGCGTCAGCTTCGTCAGCGGCTGAACACCTCGATGCTCCTCATCACGCATGACTTCGGCGTCGTGGCGGAGATGTGCGACCGCTGCGCCGTCATCTATGCGGGCGAGATCGTGGAGATGGGCCGCGTTGAGCAGATCTTCCGCCATCCGACGCATCCCTATACCAGGGGCCTTTTCGACGCGCTGCCGAGCCTGGACAAGGAAGTGGACCGGCTCAAGCCCATTCCCGGCCTCATGGCCAATCCGATGGATCTTCCGGCGTATTGCAGCTTCTGCGAGCGGTGTGAATGCAGCAGCGAAAACTGCCGCCAAAACGACCCGAAGCTGGTCGAAATCGAGCCGGAGCACTTTGTGAAATGTCTTCGCTTCGGTGGGGAGGACACAAAATGAAACAGCTTGAGATAAAAAATCTGAAGAAATACTTCCCGTCCGCGGGCGGCACGCTCCACGCGGTGGACGACGTGACGCTCTCTCTGGACAAGGGACAGACGCTGGGCGTGGTCGGAGAGTCCGGCTGCGGCAAATCCACGCTGGGAAAGACCATCCTGCGCCTGACGGAGCCCACCTCCGGCGAGATATGGTTTGAGGGACAGAACGTGGCCAAGCTGACCGAGCGGCAGTTCAAGCCCCTGCGAACGCAGATGCAGATGATCTTTCAGGATCCGTTTTCCTCGCTGGATCCCCGTATGTCGGTCAGCCAGCTCATCGCGGAGCCGCTGCAAATTTACAAAATTACCCGCGGCAAGGAGGAAACGCAGAAGCGCGTCCGGGAGATCATGGACACGGTCGGCCTGGCGAGCCGTTTTGAGAAGTCGTATCCGCACGAGCTGGACGGCGGACGCCGTCAGCGCATCGGGATCGCCCGTGCGCTCGCGCTGGAGCCGAAGTTCATCGTCTGCGACGAGCCGGTTTCCGCGCTGGATGTTTCCATTCAGGCGCAGGTGCTGAACCTTTTGCAGGATCTGCAGAAGGAAAAAGAGCTGACCTATATGTTCATCACGCACGATCTGTCCGTCGTAAAGCATATTTCGGACGCGATCTGCGTCATGTATCTCGGACAGGTGGTCGAGGAGTGCGAGTCCCGGGAGCTGTTCAGAAATCCCCTGCACCCATACTCCAGGGCGCTGCTTTCGGCGATCCCGGTGCCCCGGGTGGATAACCGTCCGGAGCGTATTTTGCTGCAGGGTGAGATTGTGTCCCCGGTCGATCCGCCGCAGCAGTGCCGGTTTGCTCCGCGCTGCCCGTACGCATCGGAGGAATGCTGGTCGTCCGTGCCGGAGCTGAAAGATGCCGGCGACGGTCACAAAGTTGCCTGCCACAAGGCCGGCGTCAAGGAGGGTTGAATATGAAACAGAGAAGAGCGCTGATCCTGTACGCGACCATGACAAAGAACACGGAGAAGGTGGCAAACTGGTTCCGTGAGACCTTTGAGTTCTATAACTGGGAAGTCCAGATGGTGAAGCTCAAGGGAAGGATGGATTGGTCGGAGTACGAGGGGAAGACGTATTTTGACGACTACGACGTGATCTGCCTGGGAAGCCCCATCGTGGCCGGTCTGCCTCTGCAGCCCGTGATTGATGCGCTGAGCCTGAACGGCGACGGCACCCTTCTGACCGACATCAAGAAGGAGCTGAACGGCGAGGCCGTTGACAAAGACAAGATCACGGAAGCGGCCGGAAGCCGCTGGCGCCGTGAAACGGCGCCCTATCCCGGTATCTACAACAAGAAAAACAACCGCCCCTTCGGCATCGCGTTCACGACCTACGGCGGCGGCTTTTACGGCACGGGCGAGTGCATGGGCGTTCTGAACACGCTCGAGGTGTTCCTGCGGAACTATGACGTGGATATGGTCGGATTGTTTTCCTGCGGCGGACGCGAAATGGGCCCTGCGGGTCTGGATCTCGGCACCAAGCCCAAGGCGTATTTCATCCCCGGCCCGAAGGGGAAGGACATCCCGGAGGCTGACGTGTGCGATCCCGTGACCTACACGCTGGCGGATGGCACCACACGGCCCGGCTCGTATTTCTTCCACTATAACAACAACGAAAAGCCCGGGCCCAAGGAAGAAGCCCGTGCGCGTGCCTTCATCTCCGATGTGGTGGAGGATTACTTCATGACCTATGACGGGGAGCGCTTCATCGGTGGATCGCGCATCCTGTCGATCAGTTGACGGTAAGGAGGCAGGGAAATGGACACTATCCGATACACGGCGGAGCAGCTGGCGGATCGGTTTATGGATATCCGCGCCATTGAGAACACGATGGGCCGATTTGTCAACAGCCTCCTCATGAAGCAGGAGAATACCATTCTTCATGACTATTGGAGCCGCTTTGAAAACGATATCTGCTTCGGAACCAACGACGGCTGGTACACCGGACGCCGGGCGGTTCGCGGCTATTTTGATGCGCTTTATCAAAACACGCAGATCCGATCCGAGCTTGTTCGCTCTATGTTCCCCGATTTTCTGGGGGACAAGACCGACGAGGAGATTCACGGCGTCGGCGCGCTGATCGTGGACGCGATCGCGCCGCCGGTCATCGAGCTTTCCGGTTATGGCACCACAGCGAAGGGCGTGTGGCTTTTTGTGAACGCCACGCATGAGATTCTGGAATGCGGCCCGTATTCCGTTCTGGAGACCGGCTATTATGCGGCTGACTTCACCAAAGAGGGCACGGAGTGGAAGCTGTGGCACGTCCAGCGCATCGTGGAGACCCGTGCGCCGCAGGAAAAGAACTGGGCGGATGCGTGGGAGCTGCCCGCGCCGAAGGCCGGATTTGAGAGCCTGCGCGAGATTTCGCTTCCGGAACCCACCCGGCCCGGAACGATCCGCGAGGTCTATCGCGTCGGCCGTCCCGCGCCGGAGAAGGTCAGGCTGCCCGAGCCGTTCTATGACTGGGCGGACACATTCAGCTATGGCCCGGATATGCCGGAGTACAAGCGTGCCGGCATGGATATTTGAGAGGAGGACGGACAAATGCCGAAAATGATGGGGCGGTATTTCTATCGCCGGGAAGCGACCCCGGAGCAGCGCATCGCCAGGGTTTGGGAGCATCAGGAGATCAAACAGCTCATTGCCCGGCGTTCTCTCATGATCTTTAACAACGAAAGACAGCGCGAGCTGGAGGAGCTCTGGGTGCAGGAGCCGGAAAACCGCCGTACCGCGCAGCTCGGTTCCAACTGGGGCTACTATGTCGGCCTCGATTCCATTGCCCGCTATTACGAAAAGGCGTTCCCCGCGGAGGCGAAGGACTACTGCTATCATATGCCGAACGGGACGAACATCATTCACATTGCCGCCGACGGCAGGACGGCGTTCTGCCTGATCTACGCGCTCTCGGCCCGCGCCGCGGATGTCGGCGAGGGGGTGCGTGGCTACGGTGAGTATGACCGCATCTGGTTCGATATGAAGAAGGAGGCCGGAGGCTGGAAGATCTGGCACGTGATGGAGGGCAACGACATCACGCTGGCGGCGGGGATCGACATCCGCGGCATGGCGGCGATGGCCGATACCGCGGCTGAGCATCCCGTGAATCCGGCGCAGGTGCTGTTCGGAGAGCCGGACTTTTCCATGAAGGTGTTCGACCCGAAGTTCGGCTGGTATCCGTTCCCCCGGATTCCGGATGCACATGACTCCTACAGTCTCGATATGAGCTGCAGCATGGAGGCCTGCCTCAAATTCCTGGCCGGCAAAAAGGCGGAGAAAGACGCCGAGGGCCTGTATAACGCGCTGGGAGGTGCCGTGACATGAATTACAACATGACCCTTGACCAGAAGATCCACGCCTGCGAGGCGTTTGTTGACATCGAGCGGGAGTGGTCAACCCACGTGTTCTATCACGCGATCGAGGATCGCCCGGGCTTCACCTCGTCCTATCGCTGGTCGCACCGCGACGACTGCGCCGGCACGCACGGCTTCGGCTGTCTGGTGGGCTATGACCGCTGCGAGGTGGAGTGGCGTACCGGCATCTATGAGGGCACGGACATGGAGCTCGACGGTATGCGCGAGCGCTATCCCGATCTTGCGGATTACGGCGAATATTTCGGCCTGGCGGTTCACAACCTGTGCTCGAGCGTGATCGAGGTGGCCGAGGACGGCCGGAGCGCCAAGTCCTCGTTTTATACCCCCGGCCTGATTGGGCGCCCCTCCACCCCGGACGGAAAGCTCATGATGTTCATCATGTGGGAGCGGTACGGACAGGACTGGGTGTTCGAGGACGGCGACTGGAAGACCGGCGAATGGCGGCTGCTCCATAACCGCGTGGCGGAGGACTTCATTCTGTTCATGGACGGCTCGAACTATGCCGCGATGGAGTATGAAAAGCTCATGGAGACGGGCGAGATCATCTGCCCGATGATGAGCCAGGACAGCCCGCGCAACATCGAGATTCTGGGGCCGACGCATTTTGACGTCACGCTCGTGCAGCTTCCGCAGCCCGATCCGGCCTGCCCGAAGCCGTATAAGACCTATGACGAGACGGATCACTATATCCCGCCCATGGGGACGGGCTACCGGGCGATCCGGGTGTTTGATAACGGAAAGAACTGATTGCATGGAGGCAAGTGGGTTGAAATACAGTCATCTGATGAGTCCGCTGGAAGTGGCGGGAAAGCTCTACAAAAACCGAATGGTCGCCTCGCCGGCCATGGCGGGCCTGATTATGCCGGACGGCGCGTTTCCCCACGATCAATATCGGATATATGAGCAGAAGGCAGCCGGTGGCTGTGCCTCGGTCTGCATCGGCGAAACAGAGGTAAACTTCACCTACGGCAACAAATCCGGGTTTCCACCCCGCACCGATTATGACGATGTCAGCTCCCGGCAATTCCGGGAGTGGTGCCGCCATGCCGAGATGATCCACAGCCACGGGGCCCTTGCGCTGGTGCAGCTCTGCCAGGCGGGAAACCTCCGGCAGAAGAGCCTTGGCTGTGTTGGCCCGGGATATGGGCCGGACGAAATGGTGGCATTTGACGGAACGGTCATCCACGCGATGACGGAGGAGATCATGGCCGATTCCGTCGAGAGCTGGAAAAAAGCGGCTGTCTATATGAAGAAGGCCGGATTTGACGGGGTGAACCTGCATTTCGGGCATTCCTGGCTGCCGCATCAGTTCCTGTCTCCCCGCTCCAATCACCGGACGGACGCCTACGGCGGCTCTCTGGAGAACCGAATGCGGTTTCCGCTTCGGATTTTGAAGGGTGTCCGGGAAGCGGTGGGCCGGGATTTCATACTTGAAATGCGTATCTCGGGCGCAGAGCGCTGTGAGGGGGGGATGCCTCTTTCAGAGGTGACAGCGTTCTGCGTCCGGGCGCAGGAATATGTGGACATTATCCACGTCTCCGCCGGTGTCTATCGCGACCCGACGACCGATCGGATGGACGGCCCCGTCAGTCCGATGGCCACGGGGATGTATCCCGGCCTGTACCGGCCGAATATCGCGAACATCGAAGAGGCCTCCTATATCAAGCAGCACGTCCGCATCCCGGTGTGCATCGTGGGCGGAATCCGCAATGCGGATGACGCCGAGGCGATCCTTGCCGAGGGGAAGGTGGATATGGTGGCCATGGGACGGCAGCTCCAAAAGGCCGACCCCAATTTTGTGAACAAGGTGACCGCGGGTCGCGCCGACGATATTGACGGCTGCCTGCGATGCGGTCTGTGCATGGGCGGCGTGGTGCCGGTGCTGCGGAAGAGGGATCTCGACGAACTGGGGCTCAGGGAGCAGCCGCATCCCGAACCGCCGAAGCCGGGCGCCAAGCCCGTGTTCGCCGGGCCGTTTACGCCGGCCATGCCGGAGGATGCGGATTTCTACGCGTTCTTCCGGGAGTCTCCGCCGATGATGGCCGGACCGGATTACTGCTCCGTGAATCCGTACATCGGACAGAAGCATATCATGCCGGACGGCTCCCTGCCCCGGACGCGTGTCCGCAGGACGATCCTCGTGATCGGCGGCGGCATGGCCGGTATGCAGGCGGCGATCACCGCCGCGGACATCGGCTTTGATGTTGTGCTTGCCGAGAAAGAATCCGAGCTGGGAGGCATTTTCCGCTTCACCGATCACGACCGGCATAAATATGACCACCGCCGCTTCAAGGATCGCCTGATCCGGCGCATCCGGGAGCGCGGCTGGATCGACGTGCGGCTCGGCGTCACGGTGGACGGGGCATACATCCGCGCCCTGAAGCCGGATTACATTATCTGCGCGGTCGGCTCGATCCAGAACACGCCGGATATTCCCGGCCTCCGGGACTATGCCGTTCCGCTTCTGGACGGCTATGGGCTTGACAAGACCGGTAAACGAGTCATCATTCTGGGCGGCGGCCTGTCCGGCTGCGAGGCGGCGTACTGCTTCGCGGACAGCGGTGCGGCGGAGGTGTCGGTCATCGGCCGGCGGGAGCAGCTGGCTCCCGGCCCGATGGACGCCAATAAAATGGATATGTTCACCGGCTTCCGCCGGTGCGGCGTCAGGGAATATCCCGGTGCGGAGGTGCAGCGGGTGGAGCCCGGACGGGTGCTTGTGCAGAAGCAGGGCGAAACGGTCGTGCTGGAGGGCGATATGATTCTCTATGCGCTCGGTATGCACGCCAATGCCTCGGAGGAGCTCGCGTCGGCCGCGGCGGAGCTTGCCATTCCCTTTGCGTTGGCCGGGGACTGTGTCGAACCGACCAAGGTATATCATGCCATATACGACGGAGCCAGAGCGGCTCTTGCGGCGTGGAGTCTGTTTAATGAGGAGCAGGAATAAATCATGGCTGAGTATTTGAAATATCTTCTTGAACCCCTGAATGTACGGGGACACGTTTACAGAAACCGCATCACGACCGCACCGGCGCTGATGGGCATTGCCATGACGCCGGACGGCGTGGTGATCTCCACCGACTGGCTCAGGGACAAGGTTCGTCATGCCCGCGGCGGTGTCGGTGCGGTTTGCATCGGCGAGACCGATATCGACCCCGTCTGGGGTGACCGCTGGAACATCCGGGCGCAGGATCTTTCCGACCCGTTCATGCGCGCGGTGAGCTATTCGTATACGGACTTCACGAAGCTCGACGGCCCGCAGATGAATTCCTGGCGGAATATCGCACGGGAGGTTCACAATGCCGGTGCGCTGATCCTCGATCAGCTGGCGCATCCCGGCAATATGCGCGTCGGCCTCGGCGCGGTGAAGGATCGCCCCGTGGCGGTCGGCCCGATGAGCTTTGTCCGCGCAAACGGCGAGATCGTCAAGGGGGCGGATGAAGAAGATATGCAGCAGATCTGCGACAGCTTCGCGCAGGCGGCGGTGTATATGAAGACCGCCGGCTTTGACGGCGTGCAAATCCATGGCGCGCACGGCTGGCTTTTGGCGCAGTTTTTGTCCGAGCGCTGCAACAAGCGCGACGACGAGTACGGCGGCAGCGAGGAAAAGCGCTGCCGGTTCCCGGTGCGCGTCATCAAGGCCGTTCGCGAGGCGGTCGGCGATGACTTCATCATCGAGATTCGTCTGAGCGGTCAGGAGACGGGCGTTCCGGAGGGATACGGCGTCAGTCAGGTCGTGACCTTTGCCCAGATGGTGGACGGCATCGCGGACATCATCTCCGTGTCGAACGGGCATTACAACCTGCATTATTCGAGCCATTCCGACGGCGGCCAGCAGTACGACCCCCATTTTATCAACATAAACGACGCATGGGAAATCAAGCGCCATACCAAGAATATGCTCCTGAACATCGTCGGCGGCATCAACAGCCCCGAGGAGGCCAACCGCTATATCGGAGAGGGCAAGATCGATCTGATCGCGCTCGGCCGTCAGGAGTTTTATGCCGACATGGACTTCGCGAACAAGTGCCTGTCGGGCCATCAGGATGACATCCAGCGCTGCGTGCGCTGCTTCTTCTGCGCGCACGGCGGCAATGTGACGGATAAGGAGGACGACTGGACGGTGACGGCGCCGCCGCTGCCTTTCGGTTTCCAGCTTCCCGGCAAGCCTGCGCCCAAGGTTGGCGCGCTGTGCACGGTGAACCCCGAGCGCGGTCTCGATCCGCCCGAAGGCGGCTGGCCGGCGGTGCAGGCCGGGCGGAAGGTGCTGGTGGCCGGCGGCGGTGTCGGCGGCATGATGACGGCGATCACCGCCGCGGATCGCTGCCATCAGGTGACGATTGTCGAAAAGGACGACCATCTGGGCGGCGTGATCGGCTTTACGGATTACGACCCGTTCAAGGTGGATTACAAAAACTATAAGGATCTGCTGATCCGCCGCGTAAAGAACCGCGGCGTGAACGTGCGGCTGAACACGGAGATCACCGAGGAGGTGATTCGTGAGGAGAAGCCCGATGTGATTGTGGCAGCGGTCGGCGGTACGCCCAGGGCGCTGCCCGTGCCGGGGGCGGAGAACGCGATTCACGCGCTGGATACATACAAAGAGGGCTTCGCGGCGGCCGGAAACGTGATTGTGATCGGCGGCGGCAGCCATGCGGCGGAGACGGGCGTGTACCTTTCGGCGCTCCCGGGCGTGAAGAACGTGACCGTGCTGCGCGCCAATCTGGACGGCGTCGCGGAAGCGCGGGTCGTAAACATCGTCCGCCGCAAGATGATAGAGGAGGGCATCGGCCTGATCGAGGACGAAAAGCTCCTGCGGCTTGAGCCCGGCAGAGTCATCACCGATCGGGGCGTCCATGAGGCGGATCTCATCGTCTATCATCTGGGCATGGAGGCGCGCAGGGATACGGTCGAGCGCATTCGGGCGGCGGCCGGGGATATCCCCGTCGTGCTGGTGGGCGACTGCAAAGCGCCCCGTGTGGTGGCGAACGCGATCCGCGAAGGATATGTGGAAGCCATGAAGATCATCTGAGGAGGACGGAACCATGTTTGAAAAGATTGCCGTAGTCGGCACCGGGGTCATCGGAACGCTCGCAGGTGGTTTCCTGACGCTGGGCGGCTATGATGTGACGGTCGTGCCGTGCTTCCGGCGAAACGCGGTGGAAAAACTCCGCACGGACGGCATTACCATCCTGTATGAGGGCGAGACGCTCCACACGCCGGTCAAGGCGGAGTTCATTGATGACATTCCCGCAGACGAGAAATTTGACCTCGTCCTCATCACGGGAAAATCCAACGACACGGAGACCATGACCCGCAAGATGCTGCCCCACATGACGGAGACCTCCGTGATATCCTCGCTTCAGAACGGCATCAATGAGGATCGGATCATTCCGCTGGCCGGCGCGGAGCGCGTTGTACCCTGTGTGTGCTTTACCGGCGGCTTCTCCGCCGGGCCGGGGCAGGTGGAAAACCATCCGGGCTTCCTCCTTGTTGGCGAGCTGGACGGCAGCGATACGCCCCGCGTACGCGAGCTGGCGAAGGTCATCGGCGCGATCAAGCCGACGGAGGTTTCCGATAACATCATGCTCAAACGCTGGGAAAAGCTGGCGGAGATCTGCATGGGCGTGCCGCTGGCCTGCGCGTCGGGCTATCACCAGTTCTGCGGCAACGACGACAAGCGGATGCAGCGCCTGTTTGCCCGCATTGCCTGCGAGACCTTCCGCGTGGCACGGGCTGCCGGGTATGAGCTGGAGAAGATCGGCTTCATGACGGAGGCAGAGGTACAGCGCTTGGCGGTGCGGGATGATGAGGAGCTGGGCGAGCGCATGGCGCATCATCCGATGGCGCAGGAAGAGCCGCCGGAAGGAGCAACGGGACTTGCCGCGCTGGTGGACGCCTACACGGCGGACATCCGCAAGGGCGCGCCGCTGGAGATCGGCTATGCCAACGGCTATATCATTCAAAAGGGCAGGGAGCTTGGCGTACCCGTGCCCACGCACGAGGCCGTGGTCGATATGGTGTATGAAATCGAGAAGGGTCAGCGCCGGGCGGACAAGAGCAATCTGGACGAGCTGATCGCCATGACGGATAAGTATTATCTCTAAGAAAAGGAGCAACGCGGATGAAATACAAATACACGATCGGGGACGGCTGCATCACCTGCGGCCGCTGTGAGCGAAACTGTCCGAAGAAAGCGATTCTGGCCGGGCCGAAGCATTATGAGATCGAGCAGGAAAAATGCATCGGCTGCGGCACCTGTGCCATACTGTGCCCGATGGGCGTGATATCCAGGGAGGAGAAAGCATGATGGAAAAGACGTATGATCTCGTTGTGATCGGCGGCGGCGGCGCAGGTCTTGCGGCGGCCTGCCGTGCGGCGGAGCTGGGGTCTTCGGTTCTGGTGCTTGAAAAGCGCCCCTATTACGGCGGCAATACCGGTATGGCGGGCGGCTGGATTTTCGGCGTGGAAAGCCGCATCCAGAAGGAGAACGGCAGCCGGAAGAGCAGTCGGGATGTGTTCAACATGGGCGTCGATTATCACCACTATGAGCGCCTGAATCTGGAGCTGTACTGGAATATCATCAAACGCTCCGGCGCGACCATGGACTGGCTGGAGGGGCTGGGCGCGGAGTACCGGGCCGACGGCGATATGTGCCATATGCCGACAAAGATCGACAGCGACTTCGGCTATTTCCGCAACTATGTGGAGCTGATGGCGGAGCATATGCGCGAGCTGAACGGCGAGATCCGTACGAACGCGGCAGTTGACCGCATCGTGACCGAAAACGGCGCGGTGTCCGCCGTGGAATATACGGACGCGGCGACAGGGGAAAAGACCACCGTCAAGACCGGGGCCGTTGTCATATCCACCGGCGGGTTCATGGGAAACGATGAGCTTTTGTGCAAATATTTTCCGGATACCTACGAGCCGGGAACGTATCTGACGGATGCGATCCCCCTTGAGGGCGACGGCATCGGTCTGGCCGAGGGAGCGGGAGCGAAGCTGAACGACTACTGCTGTATGTGCAAGGAGCCGAACTACAGCTTCATGCGCCGGAACAAGGTTCCGAACCGCATCAGCGGCCTTCATTTCTGCGTGTGGGTCAACCGCGAGGGCAAACGCTACTGCGCGGAGGACGTCGCCGGCCGAAACGGTATGACGAATATTCTGGTTGCCCAGCCCGGCAAGGTGGGCTATGCGCTGTTTGACAACACCATGCTGGAGGAATTGGCGGCCGGCCGCCGCCAATTCCCGATGGCGGCCATGCTGGACACCAGCAAAATCCCGGACTATCTCCGCTCCGAGAGTCGGAAATGGGTCTGCATCTCCGAGGACTGGGACGAGATCGCGGCGTGGATGGGCGCGAAGCCGGAGGTTCTCCGCCGGACGGTGGAGGAGTATAACCGCTTCTGCGAAAACGGGGAAGACGAGGCCTTCGGCAAGTCGGCGGATGAGCTTGTCCCGCTGAAGGACGGGCCGTTCTATGCCGTGAAATTCTGCCCGCTGATCATCGACACATTCGGCCCGGTTGTTACGGATCGGGAAATGCGTGTGATCGGCCGCGATGACAAGCCCGTCGCCGGACTTTACGCCGCGGGCGTGATTGTCGCCGGCCTTCAGGGGCGGGACTACTATATCAGCGGCGCGAATCTGGGCTTTGCTCTGGGCACGGGACTTCTGGCCGGAGAGACCGCCGTGAAAGACGGAAAACAGGTCGGGAACTGACGATGGAACGATACAAAAAGCTGCTGGAGCCATTGACGATAGCGGGGCTCACGCTGAAAAACCGGATGTTCTCGGCGCCGACCTCGCTCGCGGAGCTCGGCCCGGACAGACATTACACCAAGGAAAATCTGGAATACTACAAACTGCGCGCTCTGGGCGGAGCGGCGGTGGTTCCCGTTGGCGACACGATTGTTGACGAGAGCGGCAGCTCGCATCCGCAGCAGGTGTGCATCAATGACCCCTCCGCCGTGCCGTATCTTTGCGCGGTGGTGGACGCCATCCATTCCGGCGGCGCCGCCGCTGCGGTGCAGATCGACCACGGCGGTGCGCTGTGCACGCCGGAATTCATCGGCGGCCGAAACGCCATGGGGCCCTCCGGCTATGTCGATGCGTGGGGCGACGAGGTCGTCGCCATGACCGAGGAGCAGATTTACGAAATTGCCGACAAGTATGCCGAGGCGGCCGCGAATGCGAAGCGCTGCGGCTTCGACATGGTGCAGATCCACGCCGGTCATGGCTGGCTTATCCACGAGTTCATAAGCCCCCTTACGAACCACCGCGATGACCGGTGGGGCGGCAGCCTTGAGAACCGTATGCGCTTCTGCCTGCTCGTCGTGGAGAAAGTCCGCGCAGCGGTGGGACGCCAGTTCCCGATCTCCATCCGCATCTCCGGCTCGGAGCGCATTGAGGGCGGCTATGAGATCGACACGGGCGTAGAGATCGCCAGGATGCTCGACGGCAAGGTGGATCTCATCCACGTCTCTGCCGCGACCCAGCAGGTTGACGAGTCGTATGCGTATATGTTCCCGACGGTCTTTATGAACGACATGGAAAACGCGTGCCTCGCCGCGGAGATCAAAAAGCACATCAAAACGCCTGTCGTGTCCGTCGGCGCGTTCAATATCCCCGACGACATGGAGCGGTTCCTTGAAGAGAGCGGCGTGGACGCGATCGCGATGGGCCGCGCACTGCTGGCCGACCCGTTTCTGCCGCGCAAGGTGCTGGAGGGGAAACCCGAGGAGATCACGCCGTGCATCCGCTGCATGGAATGTCAGAACGGCATGGTGCAGCATCGCATCGTGCGGTGCGCGGTGAACCCGGTCATCGGCCGCGAGTGCGAGGTGTTTCATCCGCAGCCGACCTATGTGCATAAGAAGGTACTTATCGCGGGCGGCGGCCCGGCAGGCATGGAAGCAGCGCTTCTCGCGCATCAGCGGGGCCATGAGGTCGTGCTGTGCGAGGCGAGCGGCAAGCTCGGCGCGCTGCGCTTTGCGGATAATAATGTCTGGTTCAAAAAACCGATGCGCCGCTGGCGCGATTCGCAGATCGCGAAGATCGGGCGCACCGGCATTGAGGTTCGGCTGAACACGCGTGTGGACAAGGCGGTTGTGGAAGAGATCCAGCCCGATGTTCTCATCATCGCGGTGGGCAGCGAGCCGTTTGCGGTGCCCGTGCCCGGGCATGACGGCAAAAACGTTGTGTTCGGCGCGCACATCACGCCTGAGACCGAAATCGGTAAGCGAGTTGTCATTATCGGCGGCGGCTTTATCGGCGTGGAGGAAGCCATCGCGCTTGCAAGCGAGGGTCATGAGGTGACCATTCTCGAGATGCGCGGCGCGCTCGCCATAGAAGCCGGCCCGATGTATAAAATCGGCCTGTTCCGTCAGCTCAAGGAGACCGAAAACATCACGCAGGCGCTCGGTATGCGCTGCTCGAAGATTACGGAAGAGGGCGTTTACGCGCTCGACGCGGACGGAAACGAGGTGTTCTATCCGTGCGACACGGTGGTGATGGCTGCCGGTATGCGCTCGCGAAGCGAGGAAGCTGCGGCGCTGCGCGGACTGGTGAAGGAAACCTATGTGATCGGCGATGCCAACAAAGCCGCGAAGATCATGAACGCCAACCGCGATGCCTACGATGCAGTCACGGCGCTGGGCTATAGGTAGCCGTGGGCGCGCAGAGGAAAATACAAGACGAGGCCCCTTGAACAGTTGTTCAAGGGGCCTCTTTCACTTGTTTGGGGATTTATTTTCCGGCGAGGACCATGGCGTCGATGTAGCCCTGCATGGTCGTACCGGCGGGGTTGCCGGCGACGTGGTGGTCATCCCAGCTCCACGCGAAGAAGGAATCCACGCCCATCATATCGAGCGCGACGCCGTCGTTCATGGAGATGAGCACGCTGCTGTCGGTGTCGGCCGAGCCGTGGCAGTTATGCACCCATGCGGGCAGCTCGGTCTGCGGGTCGAGGATGTAGTTGAGCGGATTGTAGAGATAGACGATGTTCTGGCCGAACTTGTCACCGGCGAGAACCTGCTCAATGTCGGAGCGGTAGGCCTCGTAAAGCTCCGCGAAGGTGGCGGCTTCCGCGTCCGTGCCGTCATAGGCGGCGTCCAGCTCGTCGTAATACGTATCCATGGCGTTCAGCACATGAATATCCCAGTGGCGGAAATCCTGATCGAAGTCGCCGAAAACCTGGTTCTCGGCCTGGCCGAGGTCGAGGTCGTCAAAGCTGGGGTTCGTCTTGCTGCGGCCGCGGTACACAAGGAAGTCCGCGAGGTCGAAATCGACCGAATATACGCCGTTTTCGTCGATCGTGACAGTGACCCACTCGGTCAGATCCTCACCGGAACCGGTGTCGGCTGCGGCGTTGTTCTCGGAGGCATAGCCCTCGGTCGTGGCTTCGCCGGAGGGTTCGCCCGAGCCGGCGTAGTCGCCGTGGAGATACGCCTCGGCATAGGTCTCGCCCTCATAGGCGAGGATCCAGTCCTGCTCGTCCTCCGGCATATGGTTGAGGTGCCAGGCGAGCTGCTCCTCGGCGACCTTTTCCATGAGCTCGATGTAGGTGCCGCTCCAGGTATCCGTTGCAGCGTCGTACTCGATGGTCAGCGCCTCGCGGACGCCGTCGCCGTCGATGTCATAGGTCAGGCCGCGGGCGTTGATGTAGTCCATGTACTCCTCGGCCTCGCCCTGGCTCAGGATCTGGCGGAATTCGGAATAGTTCGCCATGAGCGAGTCGTCCCTGGCCAGACCGCTCTCGAACTCATAGGCCATGTTGGCCTCTTCGAGGTTTGTGATCGCGCTGTACGGACAGGCGCCCCAGATGGCGTCGGAGATCTCGACGACCTGGCCGTTTTCATCGGTGTAGCGCATAATGGCGCCCGATTCCTCAAGATACGGGTAGAAGTCGGGGTGGTTGCCGGTGGCCGCGAGCATCATGCTGTGCGCGCCGCCGCCCGAACCGCCGGTGGAGACGATGCGCTCCGCGTCGCCGCAGATGTTGCCGAGGGCGATGTTGTATTTGAGCCAGCGGACGCAGGCCTTCTGGTCAACGAGGCAGTAGGGGGCGTCGCCGCAGTAGTATTTCTCGCCCCAGGCGTTGATCGTGGAGAGGCTCTTGCCGCGGTTGCCGCAGGCGACGTTGATGTAGCCGTAGCCGACATAGCTCGCGCCGGCCTTACCGGTGGTACCGGCGGAATAGCCCGCCGCGCCGGTGTTCACGATGATGGGCGCGGTGGCGGCGGTATAGGTCACGCCGTTCGGATTCTCAAACGCATAGTCATAGTCAAATTCAAGGCTGCCGTCGGCGTTCACGCTCTTGACATAGTATGCCGGGATCGCCACGGAAACGCCCTGATAAGCAGGCATCTCGGGGTTGGCGACGTCCACGACGGGCGAGAGGACATAGACGGCCTTTTCCCCTTCGCCGGAGAGCGTCCATGTGTACTCCATATTGTCGAGGTCGAGCACGGAGGCGATCTGCTCGTCGGTCAGATCGCGCTCGAACTTGCAGACGCGTTCGATCCAGGCATAGAGATCATCGGGGTTGATCTCCGCGTCGCCATGCGGCTGCGCCCAGGCCAGGGCATAGTCAACGGCGGCATCGGAGTTGGTCTCGATATACAGCGCGAGATCGGCGCTCTCCGCGATAGCGGAGAACTGATCGTTCGTGCCGGTGCGGATGCGGAAGAACGGCGCGACATCACTGCCCGCGAGATTTGTCAGCGGGTTCAGAAGCGCGACCTCGTCCGCGAGGTCGGCGGCGCCGGTGTAAGCGGCCGCATCGACGGCCTCAAAGCCGTCAAGACCGTCGTATTTGCCGGAGGTGAGGAGCGCCGCGAGCGCGGCGTCATAGTGCCGGGGCGTGCCGTCCGCGGTGGCGAACAGCGCGTTGCACGCGTCGTCGTAGGCGGGGTCGTCAAAGACCGGGCTGCCGGATACGCGGTTGTGCATATAGGCGGTGAACTTGTCAAGGCCCGTGATCGTGATGACGCAGCCGTCGGCATAGGTCACGATGGTGCTCGGGCCGGTGCTGGCCTTGGCGTAGGTGAAGTCCACGCTGACCCAGTCCTCGGCGGCGTTCAGCTCGTCGAGATAGGCCTGCACGGCGTCTTCGTCGAGGTAGGTGTACGGGCTCATGCCGGACACGGTGACGGAATAAGTCTCTTCCAGATAATCGGCGAGAGAGCTCTCCAGCACGCCGACGATGCAGTCATAATAGCTGCCGGAGCGGACGTCGGTGAGCGTCAGAGCGCTGCCGTCTGCCTCCAGACCGAGGCCGTTGATGTAGGTGACGAAAGCCGCCGCGAGATCATCGGACAGCGCGGACTGGAAGGCGTTCATAGCCGTGGGTTCGCCGCTGCCCATGCCGGTGTAGGCGGCGTTGTCGTTGTAGAACCACTCATAGGCCATGTTCTGATGCTCGAGATCCGTGATCGGGCAGTAGCACTGCGCGGCATAGATGTCGTCCGTTTCGGTCATGACCGCGCCAATGGCGGAAAGTCCCTCGTTGTAGGCGGGGTTGTTGCCGGTGGTGCCGAGGGCCGCGGAGAGCGCGCCGCCGGCGCTGCGGCCGACGGACACGATACAGTCTGCGTCGCCCGCGAGGATATCGTCGTTATACTTCAGGAAACGGACAACGGCCTTGAGGTCGATCAGGCCGGAGGCGCCAAGTCCGACATATGTGCCGTTTTCATCGACGGTGTCACGGCCGCGAACGCCGGGGCACACGACGACATAGCCGCGTTCCAGATAACCCGCGCAGCGTCCCACGGAGTTGGGCAGGCTCTGGGCATAGCCGCCGATCTCGTTTGCGAGGATGATGGGCGCGGTAGCGGCGTTGTAGCCGTTCAGAACCTGTGCGGTCAGCGCGCCGGAGGCATCCATGTAGGCGCCGGGAACGTAGATGTTCACGACCTCGATTTCGGGTGCGGCGGGGTTGAGGCAGTAGGCGACGCCGGTGAGGCACCATGCGCCCGTGGCCTCATCCTGCGTCCATACGGCGTTGTCCAGCCGCAGGGCGGCATACTCCGCGTCCGCCTGGGAGGGCTCGCCGGAGGCCAGCGCACCGGCTGCCAGAGACAGGCACAGCGTCAGCGCCAGCAGAATGCTGATGATTCGCTTCATAATGGTTTGCTTCCCCTTTCAGATATATGATAATTAAATGTATCACGAAGCCTTTCCGGAGACAATCGGCAGGGGAACAAACAACGCAAATTCGGAACAAACAACACAGTGAAGGCACAAAATGGCGGGGCAGGGATCCCAGAGTATTTGCCCCGAAATATCGTCGGCCAAAGGAGAGGGCCCTTATGGGCTCTGTTTAAACCATCGGCTCAGCCGGTGGTTGCGATGGAATGAAAGTTGTTATTTTTCGGGGATGATGATAAAATATATGCGTATCGACAGACAGGAAAAGATGTATAACGAACGCAGAAAACGGTTTGGTACAGCGAAAGGGAACGAAATGAATTTCAGGCTTTACCGATATTTTGTGGCGGTTGCCAGCACGCTCAGCTTCAGCCGGGCGGCGGACAATCTGCATATTTCGCAGTCGACCCTCAGCCAGCAGATTCAGCAGATGGAGGAGTACTATGGCGTGAAGCTGTTTGAGCGCCATGGACGGTCCGTCTCGCTGACAGCGGCCGGAATTGAAATGCAGAAAGCGGCATCGCAAATGCTGGTGGAGCAGGATCAGCTTGCAGAACGGCTGAAAATTATTGACGGCGGCGCCCGGATCGAGACCTATCCGCTGCGGATTTTCTTCGATTCGCATATGACGCAGGGGCCGCATCTTATAAACAGTGTGATCGACGCGGTTCTGCGCCTTCAACAAAGGGAGAAGGAGCGCATTTCATTTAGTCCGCGCCTCATGTCTGCGGATCTGGACGACCCCCAGAGCGACCTGAATATGATTCTGACCGATCCGCAGGTCGATGTATGGCTGATTGGCGCGGAGAGTGAGGTGAAGCAGCCGGGCATTCGGTTTGAGACTCTGTTCGTCGATGAGTTTGCACTGCTCATCTCAAAGAATCACCCGCTGTATCGGGAGGATCTGACGCTGGAGGATGCGCGGTATATCATGAATCACACTACGCTGTTCATGATTCAGAACCGATCCAAGCACCTGCGAACCGTACTGGATATGCTTCCCGGGGAGGAAGAGGTTGAGCCGGCAATTCGGTTTGAGCGCTCGGCGGATGAGATCAGCGTGTATGTCGCGCTGGGACAAGGGGTTTCCGTTGTGCCGCAGGACAATAAAAATGAAAACGTGAGTTCCGTCTGCAAGGCGATCACCATTCCGAATACGAAATTCTATACACTGTTTGGTTATCGGACGGAAGAAAAAAATCCGCTGCCCGGACTCCTGCTGAAGGAGTTGAAAAAACAAATACGGCGAGAGCTTACGGGAATCCAATAGGCCTTTGTGCAAATCCAATAGCGGACAATAACATAATCTGTATAAGGTGTCGAATCTATCGATTTTTTCGATAGATTCGACATTTTTATATGTAAATTAAATATTTTACTAATAATTGCGGGCGTGATATAGTACAGTTATTGATATAATCATTTTGTTAACAATTTAAAAAAGGAGACACGAAGATGAAACGAATCACAGCACTTTTGCTCGCGGTATGTATGCTGTTTGCGCTGACTGCCTGCGGCGGTTCGGGGAAGACGACAGAGGCCCCCGCAGCCGATTCGGCGCCGGCAGCACCTTCCGAAGGCGAACCTGCCGCGGAAGGCGGCTTTGACGGGACCCTTCGCGTTGGTATCAGTGATGCACTGGGCAACTTCCTGAAGGGCTCGGCCATGGGCGAGAACTATCTGGGCAACTTCCTGGTCTATGACTGCATTTTCTATCACGATACAGAGACCAAGGAGCTCTACTCCGATATTCTGGAGGACTGGTACTATGCTGACGATGTAACCTTCGTTATGAAACTGAAGGACAATGTCTATTTCAGCAACGGCGACCAGGTCACAGCGGAGGATATTCTGTTCTCCTTCACCAACTATGCGGATCGAAATGCCATGACGGCGTCGATTTTTGCGACGGTTGACGCGGCGGCCTCCTATTGTGAGGATGACCTGACTGCCGTCGTGAAGTTCACGATGCCTTGGGGCCCCGGCGTTGTTACAGTGGATCCTCCCCTGTTTAATAAATCCTGGTGCGAAGAAGTCGGCTGGGATTCCGATCTCTGGATGAACGATCCCTGCGGCTCCGGTCCGTACAAGGTCACCAACTATGTGACCGACTCCAGCATCACGTTGGAACTGCGCGATGATTACTGGGGCGATGAAACCATGTATAACCCCGATATCAAGAAAATTATCATCAATTACTATCCTGAAATCTCCACGCTTTTCATTGACCTGCAGACCGGCGCGATCGATCTTGCGCTCAATATTGCGGAGGCGGATTACGCCCGCGGCCTGAACGGCATTGACGGCGTGACCGTGGAGCGCATCTCCACCAACGAAGTCGAGTTCCTGTGCATGGATCAGAAGAACGAGCATCTTGCCAACGAGGATCTCCGCAAGGCCATAGCCTACGGCGTTGACTGGAGCGTTGTTGCCGATGCCGGCTTCGGTACTCTGTGTGATCCCGCTACGTCCATCATCAGCTCCCACAACCCGTTCTATAAGGAACAGGAAGGCTTCCCCTATGATCCCGATAAGGCGCAGGAGTATCTTGAGGCATCCGGCTTTGCCGGACAGGAACTGACGTTCCACTTTGTGGCGATGGCCGACGCTGACCAGCAGAACATGGCGGAGGCGTTCCAGTATTATATGTCCCAGATGGGCATGACGGTCAATTTGGACTTCTTCGACTTCGGTACGGCCATCCAGACCTGGCTGAGCGAAGGCGGCACGGACTTCAACTTCCAGGAGAGCGCTACCGGATCTCCTTCTGCCGAGACCTATATCTCGCTGAATGCTCTCATGCAGGGTTATGGCGCATTCGCCGTCTGCTCTGTTGAGGACGAGGGCTTCAACGAACTGGCCAGCGGCGAGATGGGTACGGTTGACGTGGATGAGCGCAAGGAGCTCGCCGGTCAGCTTCAGGATTACAACCAGGAGCACTGCCTGGTTATCCCCATGCTGGAAGGTTACTATGCTTACGGTTTCAACAGCAATGTGATCGCCGACTGTGATTTTGACTCCGCCATTGCGGCAAACCTTCGTCTTGTGACGCTGGTCGGCTGAGAGAACGGGATCTGATTTTTGAAACAAACTCCCTTCGGTGGCTACACCGAAGGGAGTAACCTCACCGGGAGGAAACTCTATGGGTAAATACATTTTAAAGCGGCTTCTGTGGATGATCCCGGTCGTGCTGGGTGTGCTGCTGATCGTGTTCTTTATCAGCTATATCACGCCGGGCGACCCGGTCAAGATCATCCTGGGGAGCAACTACACGGAAGAAGCCTATATTACCAAAACGCAGGAGCTCGGATTGGATAAGCCTTTCCTTACGCAGTATGTCCAATATGTGGTGAATATGGTGACCAAGGGAAGCATGGGAACGTCTTACACCTACGGGCATTCGGTGGCGGAGCAGATTGTCAGCCGGATGGGCATCACGCTGAAGATCGGACTTCTGGGCGTCATGCTGACGGTCATCGTCGGTGTTCCCATTGGCGTTCTGTCCGCAACAAAGCAGTACTCGGTGCTGGACTATTCCGTGACGACGCTGTCCACGCTGTTTGCGGCGATGCCGAACTTCTGGCTGGCGCTGCTGTGCATTCTTCTGTTTTCGCTGAAGCTGGGCTGGCTCCCGGCTACGGGCTTTGGGAGCTGGAAGCAGCTGGTGCTTCCGGTGGTAACAAATGCGCTTACCTCCGTCGCAGTTGTGGCGCGCATGGCGCGTTCGTCCATGCTGGAGGTCATCCGTCAGGACTATATCCGCACGGCGAGGGCCAAAGGTCTCCGGGAAGGTGCGGTGATCCGCCGGCACGCCCTGAAAAATTCCCTCATTCCTGTGCTGACCGTTGTCGGTATGCAGATGAGCATGGTGATGGGCGGCTCGGTCATCATTGAGACGATTTTCTCGATCCCCGGCCTGGGCGCCTATATGATGGCGGGCATCAACGCCCGCGATTATCCGGTCATTAACGGAACGGTCGTGGTGCTGTCGCTGAGTATTTGTCTTATGAACCTGCTTGTGGATATCGCATATGCGTATGTTGATCCGCGTATCCGCAGCCAGTACACACGCAAGAAAGCGAAAGCCCCCAAAACACCCGCGGCGGTGCAGAGCGGAGGTGAGCAGGCATGATGTCCATAACAGCCAAACAGAAAAAAGAATATGTAGAGGATCTGGAGCAGCTCACAAAACGCCATGGACAGTGGAGAGACACCGTTCACCGGCTGTTTCAGAATAAGCTTGCCGTTGTGGGACTCATCATTGTCGTCGTTATTGTCTTCGGCGTGGTTTTTGCAAATTTCCTTACGCCGTATGGCTATGACGAGCAGGACTACGGTAACCGTTTTCTGCTCCCGTGCCTGGAGCATCCGTTCGGAACCGATAATTTTGGACGCGATCTTCTGAGCCGCATTCTGTACGGCGGACGCATTTCGCTGCTGGTGGCGCTGCTCTCGCTGCTGATCTCCACGGTCGTGGGCGTCTTTCTGGGGGCGACGGCGGGCTATTTCGGCGGCAAGTACGAAGTGGCGGTCATGCGTATCATGGATATCATCATGGCGATTCCCGGCCTGCTGCTGGCGGTGGCCGTCTCCGCAGGCCTTGGAACGGGCGTATTCAACACAGCGCTGGCCATTTCGATCGCCGGCATCCCGCCATCCGTCCGTATGCTGCGGGCCACCGTGCTGCAGATTCGCGACGAAGAGTATGTGGAAGCCGCCCGTGCGACCGGCGCAACCAATATGCGTATCATTTTCCGCCATGTTCTGCCCAATACCATCGCGCCGCTGATTGTGGATTCCACGCTGCGTATCGGCATCAACATCCTGCAGATCTCCAGCCTGTCCTTTGTGGGGCTGGGCATCCAGCCGCCGACGCCGGAATGGGGTTCTATTCTCTCTGTGGGACGGGCGTATATTCAGGATTTCTGGCCGCTCATCACGTTCCCCGGTGTCGCGATCATGCTGACCCTTCTTGGATTCAACCTTCTGGGCGACGGTTTGCGGGATGCGCTGGATCCCCGGCTGAAGCGGTGAGGAGGAATGGATATGAGTTTGCTTGATATTAGAAATCTGACGGTCCACTATGAGACGGATACGGGTACGGTTGAGGCTGTCAACGGCATTGATTTGTCCATTGAGAAAGGGGAGACGCTCGGCCTTGTGGGGGAGACCGGCGCCGGAAAAACAACGACGGCCCTGTCCATTCTGCGGCTTCTGCCCGCGCCGCCTGCGGTAGTGAAGAGCGGTGAGATCTTTCTGAACGGGCGGGACATCCTGCAAATGAAAGACTCTGAGCTGCGGCAGATTCGCGGCAATGAGATCTCCATGATTTTTCAGGATCCCATGACGGCGCTGAACCCGATCCTGCGAGTGGGCGATCAGATTGCCGAGGTCATCGCACTGCACCAAAGCTGCTCGAAGGCCGAGGCGACAAAAAAGAGTCTCGAAATTCTGGAGATGGTGGGCATCCGGCCGGAACGCGCCGTAGACTATCCGCATCAGTTTTCCGGCGGCATGAAACAGCGCGTGGTGATTGCGATTGCCTTGGCCTGCAATCCGCAGCTGCTGCTGGCGGATGAACCTACGACGGCGCTGGATGTTACCATTCAGGCGCAGGTTCTTGATATGATGAACGATCTGAAGGAGAAGCTTGGCTCCGCAATGCTGCTGATTACCCATGATCTGGGTGTGGTGGCGGAGACCTGTGACAAGGTTGCCATCATGTATGCCGGCGAGATCGTGGAATACGGCACAGCCGACGATATTTTCAACCATGTTTCCCATCCCTATACGGAGGGACTCTTTCATTCGATTCCCTCGCTGGATGAAGATGTGGAGCGGCTACGGCCCATCAGCGGCCTGATGCCCGATCCGACCAATCTGCCGACGGGATGCAGCTTTCACCCGCGCTGCCCGTATTCGGACAATCAGTGTGCCGTCGAAGCTCCGCCAAACCGGGAGGTTTCCCCCGGACATTTCTGCCGCTGCCATCACTGTCTGGAAATGACGGGCGGGGTTATTTCGGAGAAAGGGCGTGGAAACGATGAGTGAACATCTGCTTGAGGTGCGGAACCTGAAAAAATATTTTCAGACGCCCGCCGGCCAGCTCCATGCGGTGGATGACGTAAGCTTTACCATTGATGAAGGGAAAACGCTGGGTATCGTTGGGGAATCCGGATGCGGAAAGTCCACGCTTGGCCGTACGGTGCTGGGATTGATTGACGCGACGGACGGCGAGGTTATTTTCGACGGCAAGAATATCACCCATGCCAGGGGCCGGGAACGCCGTAACCTGCAGAGGGATATGCAGATCATCTTCCAGGATCCCTTTTCCTCCCTGAACCCGCGCTTGAATGTGTTTGAGCTGATCGCCGACCCTCTGCGAACCTATAAAATGTACGGCTCCAAGCAGGAGCTGAGCGAAAAGGTGTTTGAAATGATGGACACCGTCGGACTGGCCAAACGCTATGCCTATTCCTATCCGCATGAGCTGGATGGCGGCCGCCGTCAGCGCATCGGCATTGCCCGTGCACTGACGCTTGATCCGCGATTCATCGTCTGCGATGAGCCGGTGTCCGCGCTGGATGTTTCCATTCAGGCGCAGGTGCTGAATCTTCTGCAGGATCTGCAGGATCAGAAGGGCCTGACATATATCTTCGTGACGCACGATATGTCCGTTGTGAAGCATATTTCGGATGATATTCTGGTCATGTATGTCGGTACGATGGTGGAGAAATGCCCCGCCAAGCGGCTTTTTAAAAAGCCGTGCCATCCATATACAAAGGGACTTTTGTCCGCAATCCCCATACCCCGTCTGAATCGGGACAAAAAGCGCATCGTCATGCAGGGTGAGATCACTTCACCCGTTGATCCGGAGGCGGGCTGCCGCTTTGCGGCTCGTTGTCCTCACGCGCAGGATATCTGCCGGACAGAGCAGCCGAAGTATGAAGAGATCGAACCGGATCATTTTGTTGCGTGCCATTTCTGCCGTGAAATCAATCAGTTGTAAGTCAGGCCCGGCGCTTGTGCTGTTCCTGCTGATGATCTGCCTGCTTGCCATGCCGGGTTATGCCGCATACAAGGCAGAGGATGTGGTGGGGCAACCGGGTATGCTGCTGGCCGCTGTGAGCGGATATGGCTCGCTGACGGACGAATCGGTCATGGGCGATGTCTGTGCCGATGCGATCCGGCGGGCGGCAGGAACGGACTTTGCGCTGGTAAACGGCGGACAGCATATCGCCAATCTCGAGCCGAAACCGTGTACCTATGACGATGTTTGCGCTGTTCTAGCCGAGCCGGAGGAAGAAATTGCCGTTGCCGTTGTTACCGGAGCGGAGCTCCGACGGATGCTGGAGGCGGGAGTATCGCACATTGTTCTGAACGGGGCGGAAGCGATCGAGCGGGAGACCTCTGAATTTGAGGGCTTTCCGCAGATATCCGGATTCTCGTTTACCTATGATACATCCGCGCACCCCGGAGAGCGGGTCATGCATATCCGCCGGGACGGAAAAGAGCTGGATATGGACAGTGATGAGCGGTTTACCATTGCGGCGCCGGCGGGCCTGTTGGCCGGTGCGCTGGACTACCCCGCACTGCCTCATGAGGGAACAGGAATTGTACTGGCAGAGGCGCTGGCGGACTATATCGCTGCCGGTACCGGAGACGCCTATACCGGCGAGGGACGGATCATTGCCGTAGGCTGTACAGATTACAATATCGTAAATCGGTTTCCGCTGGTATTGTGTGTGGTCGCAGCAATGCTGATCTGGGTGGGAGCCAGATTGTGGAAATTCAAATATTTTGACAGGAATACCCGTTGATTCGTTTTTATAAGAAAGGATGAAAAAATGGAAAAAACAGTGGATATTTGCGTTGTCGGGGCGGCTGGCAGCGGCATGGCGGCCGCGATCGTAGCCAAACAGAACGGCGTAAAGAATGTCCTTCTTCTGGAGAAGAACGCGGCCCCCGGCGGATGTACGGTGATGAGCGCCGGCATGATGGGCATTGATACTCCGGTTCAGCGGCGGTTTGGCGTGAAGCTGGACAAGGATGAGTACTTTAAAAAGATGATGATGATCACGAACTGGCGATGCGATGCAAAGCTGGTTCGCAAATGGATCAATGGCTCCGGTGAAAATTTTGAGTGGCTGGAGGATCTGGGCTGCAGCTATCAGTTCTGTACTACCGAGAGCGCGGATATGCGGTATTTCAACTGCACCCATCACCGCATGGGTGAGTGGGACGGCGAAAAATGGGTCATGAAGATGCAGGGCCCCATCCTTGTGAAGGCGCTGCGGGAAGCCTGTGCAAGCTGCGGGGTGGAGCTGATGACCAAGACCCGTGCCCGGCATCTCCTCACGGGAGAGGGCGGCAAGGTCGTGGGCCTGGAGGCAGAGAGTGAGGACGGGCCGGTCACCATTCATGCAAAGGCGGTCATTCTGGCAACGGGTTCCATTTCCAGCAACGAAGAGCTGATCGCCCGCTTTATGAACTCGGACGAGTACAAAGGTATGCGCGTCATGTCGGGGATTCCGCATAATACCGGCGACGGCCTTATTATGGCCGAGGAGATCGGCGCTGCGGAAGGAAGGGTAGGCGTGCTGTTTATCGGGCCGCATAACCACTATCCCTATGCGAGCGAGGTCATGAGTGTGCTGCTTCGCCGTCCGCAGAATATCAAGGTAAACCAGAACGGCGAGCGATTTACCGATGAATCGATCCCGTTCACAAATGAATTTGGTTGGCAGATGAGCCAAAGTGTGGATATGCAGCCCGGTAAAAAGTGCTTTGCCATTATGAGCCAGCGCTTTGTGGAAGAACTGCAGGCCGGTACAGAGGCCATTCCAAAGCGCCACGACACCGGTTGTCAGATCGACAATCCGGCAAGCTTCGGCCCGCCCTGCCCGGTGGAAAAGGGGCAGGATCCGCTCACATGGAAAGAGCGCATTGTGGATCATATTCGTTACGAGGAAGAGCGCGGACACGCCAAAGTCTGTCAGACGCTGGAGGAGGCGGCGGAGTTCATCAGCTGCGATCCCGCGGTGCTGAAAAAGACGATTGCTCATTATAACGAATGCTGTGCCCGCGGCTATGACGATGAGTTCCTGAAGGATAAGGATTACCTTGACCCGATTGACAAAGCGCCTTATTACGTCATGCTGGGCAATTCCGGCATCGACTCCCTGTTGGGAGGCTTGAAGATTGACAACTGTCAGCGCGTTATGAACAAGGATGGCCGCCCCATTCCCGGGCTGTATGCCGCGGGGATTATGTGTTCCGGCTGGTTCAACGATGCATATGAGCTTTTCGGCTCGGAAATGAGCTGGACGATCTACTCCGGCCGCTCTGCCGGCAAGGAAGCGGCAGATTTTGTAAACACATAATTTTTTATGCTTTGATTTTTATTTTGGAGGGACCATCAATGACCATAGAAGAACTGAGCAAGGTAGTTGAAGAACAGCAAAAGCTGATTGCGGATCAAAAACGCCGGATTGAGCGCATGGAGGCAGTGAATGCCATTCAGAACGTCATGTCCAAGTACGCGGCCTATCATGTGGCGAGCGAGCAGCGCAAAACAGCAGAGCTGTATTGCCGCCATACGCCCGGTACCCGTCTGATTTTCAATGGCGATATCTATGACGAGTGGGAGGGTGTTGAGCGCCACTTTATCAAACGTATGTCGAATGCCGAAGAGGATCTTGCCGGGCGCCTGTATCTGCATGATATGGTATCTCCGCTGATCGAGGTTGCCGAGGACGGCATGACGGCCGACTGTATGTTCTCCTCCCATGGCTGCGAGACCGGCTGGAATCCGGATGGAAGCCTGAAGGCTTGCTGGGCTTTTAACCGCTATCATTTCGTGTTTGTTAAGGAGGATGGCGAGTGGCGTATCTGGCGTCAGGAGATGCATCAGATCCTGAACACTCCGTTTGAAGGTAAGGGCTGGGTTGAGGAGCCGTGCTATGACATCATCGGCAATGCGCCGCAGGAACTGAAGGACTCCACCGCGGCCATGACGGATTGCCAGCCGCACCGGAAAACCAAGAAGCCGTATCTGGCGCTCTCAACGGAGACTGCTGAGTGCGATGCACACAACCTGATCCCCGTCCCGCCTCTGCCCTACAAGGAATCCAACCCTGAGCGCTTCCGCGACGAGGATGATACCGACTGGCACTGGTAATATCAATAACATAATGAAAGCTCCCGAATCCATTGGCAGAGCGCCGCTGGATTTGGGAGCTGATTGATATGGCGTCGGAAGGACGGCGGGCCGAAGTATCAGACAGAAAGCCGAAACGCCTTGACATAACGGGGGCAAAACGATATAGTGTATGAGAATAATATCCGGGTGTAGCGCAGTTGGTAGCGCGCCTGCTTTGGGAGAATACGCCCAGCCGGACAAAAAACTGAATAACCGGGTGTAGCGCAGTTGGTAGCGCGCCTGCTTTGGGAGCAGGATGCCGCAGGTTCGAATCCTGTCACTCGGACCAACTTTCTTTGAAAAACCGCCTTTTCAGGCGGTTTTTCTGCGTTAAAAGTTCATTTTTTGAGATATGCTTGACCACATTCCAACTGTGATCAGAGGGACCAAATGGCGATGCCGAGCACGATATTGACATACTGCAAAAACCGAAAAATCCCTAACCCATCCCTAACTGGTGCAGTTCCGGTATTTGGGGTCGTAGATGCGGCGGAAACTTGAATTTTCCAGCATTATCCCATATAATAATTCTACGGTGAGCCTTTGCGCCACCAAGGCAGCCGTGTGGGTGTATTCCCACGCGGCTTTTTTGATTTTCTAAA
>JBJDYS010000064.1:0-10806 GCA_051867595.1 Oscillospiraceae bacterium | reverse complement strand
TCTGCCATGACAAGAGAGGTTTTTTCCTGTATTCGGGGGCAAATCGCCCGAAAGACGGCGCGGCACAGCCATTCCGGGCTATAATGATAGCACGCTATTGACATGGCCCGGGAAATCTGCTATCATGAAAGCAGATGTTCAGGAAAGAGGTGCGTGACATGGCCCAAACCACGCCAAACGGGCTGCTGATCAAGCAGATTCATGACCGCCTCGAAAAGCGTTCCAACAATTCCTTGCGGGCGCAGGATCTGACGATGATGCAGGTGTCCGTGTTGATGACGCTGCACGACACGGAGAACCGGCAGCTTTCCATGAAAGAGCTGGAACGTCACTTCGGCGTCGCCCAGTCCACCGTGGCCGGCATCATTTCACGGCTGGAGCAAAAGGGTTTTGTGGAAGCCCTGGGAGATGTGACCGACAAGCGCATCAAGCTCGTGCACATTACCCCGGCCGGAGAAGTCTGCTGTGCAGAGGCCGCGCATCAAATGAACGAAGCGGAAGAGACCCTTCTGCGGGGATTATCGGCGGAAGAACGAACGCTGCTGAATGCCCTGCTTACCCGAGTGGCACAAAACGTCGAATAGCTGCCCGCTGCTGTCAGCGGGTATGCTCACACACAAAATGATAGCGTGCTATCAGAATGGAGATCGATATGGTAGAACACAAATCACTCGATGTTTTTGAAAATGCGCCGGTGCGGAAGGCGGTTTTCCAAAACGCGCTGCCGGCCATGGCCGCCATGCTCATGGTGCTCATCTACAATCTTGCGGATACGTTCTTTATCGGGCAGACGCATGATGATTTGCAGGTGGCGGCGGTTTCTCTGGCAACGCCGGTTTTTCTGCTCTTTATGGCGGTGGGAACCATTTTCGGTATCGGCGGAACCTCGGTCATATCACGCGCCATGGGGGAAGGGCGGATGGACTACGCCAAAAAAGTCTGTTCCTTCTGTATGTGGAGCTGCGTCGGCGTCGGGGTCGTCATGTCGGTGCTGTTTCTGGTCTTCATGGATCCGATTCTCTCCTTTATGGGAGCCAGCGCGGATATATGGGACTATACGAAAACCTATCTGACGATTGTCAGCGTTTCCGGGCCCTTTGTGCTGATTGCGAATTGCTATTCCAATGTCATTCGTGCCGAGGGAGAATCCGGCCGGGCCATGATGGGACAGCTCGCGGGCAATCTGCTCAATGTCATTCTGGACCCGATCCTGATTCTGGGATTCGGCTGGGAGATCGCGGGCGCGGCGATTGCCACGGTGATCGGCAATGTGGTGGGCGCGGGATATTATATTCTCTATTTTCTCCGAGGAAAATCCTGCTTCAGCATCAAATGGAAGGATTTTACGGTCAAAGACAAGGTGGCGTCCGGCGTGCTGGCCATCGGCATTCCCGCAGCGCTGGGATCTCTGCTGATGAGCGTGTCCAACATTCTTATGAACAGCCAGATGGCGCGGTACGGAGATATGGCTGTGGCCGGCGTCGGGGTGGCCATGAAGGTGACCATGATAACCGGCATGGTGTGTATCGGTCTGGGGCAGGGAATCCAGCCGCTCCTCGGCTATTGCATCGGCGCCAAAAAGTGGGACAGATACAGGAAAGCGCTGCGTTTTTCTCTGGGCTTTGCGTTTATTTTGAGTTCCGTTCTGACCGTCATCTGCTATCTGTTTACCGCAGAGATCGTCAGCGTGTTTTTGACGGAGCCGGCAGCGTTTGATTACGGCGTGTTGTTCACCCGCATTTTGCTCTGTACCAGCTTTCTGTTCGGCGTGTTCTATGTGCTGACCAACGCGCTGCAGGCCAGCGGGGCGGCGACGGAATCCCTGATCGTGAATATTTCCCGGCAGGGGCTGATTTATATTCCGGCCATGTTCTGCCTCGGTGCGCTTTTCCACGAGACGGGACTGATCTGGGCGCAGCCGGTGGCGGATGTGCTGTCGCTGATTTTGGCCATCGTCCTGTATGTCAAAAGATCCGGGAAGATCCTGTGCGATTAAATCGCGCCTCCGCCCGGAAAGCAAAGCAGGAGAACGAACACCGGTTCGTTCTCCTGTCAGGGACACGCTATTCGATTTCGTTCGGGCCCTCGTAGCGCATGGGGATATAGCGCAGCCCGTCGGTAAGCTGTTCCGCATCCGTGGCGATAAAGCCCAGATGCCGGTAGACCTCCGCCGCATAAGGGGAGGAATGGACGGTAAAGACCTGCCGGGAATAGTCCCGGCGCATGGCGTCGAACAGGCTTCTGCCGATTCCCCGTCGGTGGTAGGCCGCGTCCACGAAGAAACCGCCGATGTGCTGCGGCGCACGCATACACAGAACGCCCACGAGCGTGTCCCCGTCGAACGCGCCGTAAAAGTCCAGGCTTCGGGTGCGCGTGGTATCGTCCAGGCTGGCCCGGAAGGCGGCGACGCCCTCGGGGGGATATTCCGGCGCTTCAAAGGACAGAAATACACGCCAGCACAGCGCCAGCGCCGCCGGGATCTCCTCCGGGCTGAGACGCCGGACGGGATATGGCTCTGTATGGCGGGTCAGGCTGTAAAGGGCCATGTCCAGAACCTTGCCGTTTTTCACGGCATTGTTTTTCATGATCCCCTCCAGCGTGAACCCGGCCTTCTCCAGCGCCCGGCGTGAACCGGCGTTAAAGGAAAACGGCTCGGCATAGAGGCGCAGGATGTCGGTGGTCTCAAAGACGATGGCGCAGAGCTGGCGGATGGCCTCGGTCATGATGCCGCGGCCCCAGTATTCCTCCGCGAGATAATAGCCGAGCTCCGCTGTCCGGCGGTGGATATTGTCCTGCCGGAAAGCGCCGATGCTGCCGATGGGCCGGTCATCCACGGTGATGGCGTAGGCGAAGGTGTCGTTTTCGTCGGCGGAGAGCATGGCGGCGATATACGCGGACGCATCCTGCTCCGTATAGGGAAAGGGCAGGCCGTCCCGCAGATTGTTGAGGATTTTTTCGTTGTTCAGGGCCGCCGCCAGCGCTTTTGCGTCCGACGGCCGCCATTTTCGCAAAATACAATTCATAACCGGCGCTTCCTTTCTAATTGCCTAAAAAACCGGGAAGCTATCGAAGCAGTATAAATTCCTGAACCGGGCTTCCAAATTCTTCCGTCAGATTTCCTTCGACAAAACCCAGGTGCTTATAAAAGGCTCTGGCGGCGATTCCTTCCGGGATTCCTTCGCGATAGGTCGTGACAACGACCTCTTTTTTTGCGTCCAAAAAGGACAGCATACAGGACACCATCTTCTCCGCGATGTGCTGCCTGCGATATTCGGCATCGACCGCTAAAAAACAGAGCATATTATTATCTTTTGAAAACAACAGGACGCCCACGATTTTGTCGTTGCTTTTTGCACAGATGGCCGATTCTCTGCTTATAAAATCCAAAACCGTGTCCCTGTGTTCATCCAAAGCCGCGTTCGTTTCCAGACCGGGGAAGTTATCCTTTACTTTATTTACAAGATTCATCCAGCGGTCAATATCGCTTTTCTTTCCCAGTGTAATTTCCATGTTGTTCTGCTCGCTCCGTTATGACCGGCTCCTCTGAACCCAGTTCAGAACCTCCGTCAGATTCTCCCCGCTCACATAGCTTCCGTCGCGGCTGAGCAGCTCCAGCATACGCTCATCCTGTTCCGTGCGCTGTTTCTGCGAGGCGAGGCTCTTGGTGAGCATGGAGATCAGAAGCTTATGAACCCCTTTCAGCCGGCCGCGATCCAGGCCGCCCTGAAGCGTAAACAGAGGGATCTCCGCCGGAATCGAGCTTGCCTTTCGCACCTCCGGCAGCATCGTGCCGGTATCGCACAGACCGACGCCGCAGACCGCACAGACGGAAAAATGCTTCGCGGCCCGGGCAAAGCCCTGCACATGGCTGGCGTAAACCCACCCGAGATAGAGCACGGGGCTTCCGCCGGGAAGCGCGGAGACGGCCTCGCCCAGCGAATACACCGGGAGCGCGGTTCGTTCTCCGAGCATAAGAGCATATTGCCGGGTGTGCCCGGTATGGGATGTATACACGATTGCCTTGGGTTCCATATAGCGTCTCTCCTTGCCGGTTTACTGAATTTCCAGATTTCCGCTGGTACTGATTACGTCGATCTGGCTGACCCCCTCGCCGAACACATACAGCGTTCCCTCCCGGTCAAAGGGGGCGGCCGTACGCAGGCGTCCGCTGGTCGAGGTATAGCTTACCTCCGCGCCGCCATCGGGCAGGCACAGCTCGGTTTCCCCGCTCGTGGTCAGGATATCGAGCTGCGAAACGGCGGAAAGAACCAGCTTCACCGCGCCGCTGGTGGTTTCCAGCTCGGCGGTGTCCGCCTGCAGGTCGTCGATTTCGATCAGGCCGGAGGTGCTGCTGCCTTGCAGGGTTTGTGCCGTGAGGCTGTCGGCCCGGATAGCGCCGGAGCTGCTGCTCAAATCGACGCGCTCCGCGGTCACCGTCCCGAGCTCTGTCCGGCCGGAACGGGCGGAGATCAGAAGGCTGTTCTGCTCCAGCTCGTCCGCCTTGACCGGCGCGGAGGTCGTGTGAACGGAAAGCTCGATGCCCTTCGGCACCTCGACCGTCAGGCGCTTATCGTTCGGATGCACGCGAATCATGGCGCCGGAGGCACAGAAGCGGATCTTCAGCGTTCCGTCCTGCAGCCAATAGTGCATGGCGGTATCCTCCGCCAGCTCGCCGCCGCTTTCACGGACGTCCAGTTCGTCGGCCTCCGACTCGATGATTTCCACCTCGCCGGAGTGCCAGTATATCTCGACGGCGGTCACCTCGTCGGCGCGATAGGTAAAGGCGCCGGTCTGATAGCTTTCGGCATGGGGATAGCGCTCTCCGCTGACAAAGCTGCCGATCCCAAAGGACGGCCGGAACGCGCACCCGGACAACAGCGCGGCCATCAGGGAGACGGTCAGCAGGAGAACGAGCGGGGTATGGCAGTTTTTCATGGATGTACTCTCCGATTTTTCGTCTGTGTGCTCAAGCCTGCCCATTGGCGATCCGGGCATACTCCTCCTCCGGGATCATGGGCGTGCCGATCTGCGCCAGAAGCGCGGAATCCATCGTGCCGTTTTGCGCGTACTGCCGGCCGGCCTCCCGGACGAGCGCCAGTCTCGGCCCGGTTACGACCGCCGCCTCCGGCGCGTTGAACATGGGGCTTTCGGGAACGGTGAGGATGGTGCGGTTTTGAGGGAACATCAGCTTGAACTGCGCGACGGCAGGCTCAAAATTGTGGGCGCTGTTGGGGAAGCCGCAGCCGCAGATCATGAGATATTGCAGGTGCGAGAAATCCGCCTGACCGACGTGTTCATAGCGGTCGCCTACCTTCTGCATCGCCATGCTCGACAGCGGCAGGGTGCGGTCGAGCAGGTTTTTCAGCATGGCCGGCATACC
This sequence comes from Oscillospiraceae bacterium, assembly GCA_051867595.1. Classification (GTDB taxonomy): domain Bacteria; phylum Bacillota; class Clostridia; order Oscillospirales; family Oscillospiraceae; genus CAJOIG01. The sequence goes on along the minus strand of JBJDYS010000064.1, from coordinate 5,426 downwards.
GTAGCAGTAAAGCGGAAAGCTGAATACCAGCAGATCGCTCGCCAGAATCTGCTCGAGCAGGGAGCGCATATCGTCATCGTGGCGGCAGATGCCGCCGTTTTTCATGCAGGCAAAGCACCCGGAGCAGAACTCGATATGCCGGTCGATGACGTCAATGATCTCGATCTCCTGCGGCACCGCGTCCTGCATCCCCTCCAGAAAGGCACGGGTGATGTGCATCGTGTCGCTTTTTTCTTTTTTGGGGCTTCCGTTAAAGACAAGAATTTTCATGTTCAGAGCTCCTCTCCCGAAGGACTGTCCGAATGGTTTTGGTGTTAGAGTTGTAGTCTCGTGTCAGAAGGTGGATCGCCAGCTCCTCCCAGGCCGACAACGCCGCGACGGCGCATACCGCCCAGCAATATCCGGCCGCGCAGGGCGTCACGAGCAGAAACGGAATCATAAACACAGCGGTGCCGGTGAGCTTGTTGAGGTATGTGTGCAGGGAGGCAAACCGCCGGTATTTGACCGCGGCGATCAGGTAGACCGAAAGGCGGACGATCAAAATCATGGCCACGGCGTACCAGATGCCTTTCGGGAGCGCGCTCCAGAGAGCGGGGAAGATCCGAAGCATCATCACGGTGTAGAACAGCAGATCCGCCATGCTGTCGAGCATCGCACCGAAGTCGCTGGCCGTGTGGGTTTTGCGGGCGATCCAGCCGTCCAGCACATCCGTCAGCCCGGCCAGGGTGTATACGCAGAAGAAGGCGGCGGAAAGCGGACGCAGAAAAAGGAGCGCCAGCGAACCGGCCATGCGGACGGCCGTCAGAATATCCGCGGCGTGGGGATGACGCGTTTCGTTTTTCGTCATTCCAGACGGAGCGTCTCGGCCCTGTTCGCCTCCAGCTCCGCGCCGTAGCGGAAGATAAGAGAGGCGAGGATCAGCACAATGCCCATGACCACGCTGTCAAGATTGCCCCAGTCGCTGGCGACGCCCTGCGGCAGCGCAAAGAGCTCGCACACGACGGCCGACAGAATGGCGGCCACCAGCGGCAGGACGATGGTGCGGACGCCCAGATGCAGGATGCGGTCAGCGCCCTGCTTTGTAAAGGGCGTGCCGTCCGCCTGCTCGGCCTTGAAATAGTTCAGGGCGAAGACAAGCAGGATGCCGTCCGTCAGCGCGAGGATCAGATCGATCAGAAGCACGCCGATCATTTCGGACAGCGCGCCGGTCTCGGTCAGGGCGTACAGCATCTGCTGGTTGGCGCCTACGACGACGCCGCCGTGATACCAGACCGCGCTGCAAAGCAGGCCCAATGCTACCAGTCCTGCCCAGATAAAGGACAGGATCATGCCGATTTTTGTGAGAATCTGAAAAACCCGGAACGTCTTTTGAATGGTTTGTAAGGATTTCATAATGGTTGCCTCCTGTTCAGCTTCTATATGTATTATACTGGAATCAGTTTATTCCCGATAGGCCGTTTTTTCATGTGATTGTGTTCATTTTATAGGCAGAAAATCCACCGTACGGCGTCAGCACATACGGTGGGTTTTTGCTTGTCACAGCGAGCTGAATATCTGTGCGCCTTTGGTAAACAGCCAGCGGAGCAGCAGGCCGCCCGCGGCAAGGAGCAGGCCGCCGGCCATAACAAAATACGCCTCCGCGCTGAGAACATTGGCGAGCAGAGCATACAGCCCGGCCAGCGCCGCGATGATCGCCCAGCCCCCAAACAGCGCGATCATGACGCCGAGGCTCTGCTTGATGGGCACGATCTCGCTGGTCCAGTTCAGATTCGGCATTTTGAGGTTGATGACGAGGCCCAGAGCCGCCATCAGCACGACATACAAAATGGTGATGACCGGAATCCATACCGCGAAAAACGGCGTCGGTTTGATTAACCACTCCACCGCCGAGAGCAGCGGGATCGCCGGAATCAGCGTCAGAAGCAGGTGAAGCGTCAGCTTGGCCGTCAGGGCCTGTCGGCCCGATACGGGCAGCGACTGCACCAGCCAGAGGTTTTTCCCCTCGAGCGACACGGAGGGAGCCGTCATATCGTTCATCGTCGCCAAAATGCAGACGGCACCGGCGGCGAGCAGCGGGATATAGTCCTGCGTGAATACCGCGGACAGAAACGCCTGAACCTGCCCCGCCTTCCAAACAAGCAGCACGGCGGCGATCGGCATGAACAGCGTGCCGAGACCGCAGTTCAGCATATAGTTGGCGCTGCCCAGAAAACGGCGAAGCTCCTTTTGCAGCAGTGCGCCGCCGATGGAGAGCACCTTCGACTTCTGTTCTTTGTAAGCCGTTTTGGCCGCGCCGCGGTTTCCCGTCGCCAGCTTCAGGAAGCTGCGGGACAGCACCGCATAGACGATCAGGAACAGCGCGCCGATGATCGCGGTGAAGATCAGCATGGACAGCCAGCTTCCCTCTGCCGCGAGACCCATGTGATACAGCGGATAGACCGCTGCCTTCATCCGGCCGCCCACCGCCTCGGCGTTCACGAGGAGAGTTTGCAGCATGGAATAGGCCCGCCCGTACAGGTAGTAATAGGCGGCGATAAACGCAAGGGACACAAAGACGGTCACGATGTTCTTGTGCTTCAGACGGCCCGCAATCAGCGCGACGACCCATCCGAGCACGGCGGAGAGGACGAGGATCAGCACCGACAGCACGAGCGGGATCAGGAGCGAGCAGATCGTGCCGGGCACCGAAAACGGGACGGTCAGAAACCACACGATCAGCGTCGGGACGACGACGATCAGCTCGTACATCAGGCCCGTGGCATACACGCCGGACAGCCGGCAGAGCAGAATTTGCGAGGCCGGTACGGGCATCGAAAGCAGAAGATCATTGTCTTTTGCCTGATAAAGCGAGGAATAGGTGCTGAACACGCTGCCGAATACGCCGAAGAAGATGGCGATCAGGCCCATCAGGCACCAATACAGCCAGCCCATGCCCGCCCCCGTCAGCGGTTCGCAGAGCATCCCGGCCATGAAGAAAAACATCGCGCCGAGGGAGGCGAAGAGAATCAGATACAGCAGGACATAGCCCGCGATCCCCCCGGCAGAGCGGAGCTTCCCGGTTTTTCGATCCTTGTAAAGCCAGGAGAATACCTCCATCATCTGCTTTCGGAACAGTGCCTTTGTCATGGGTTCTCCTCCAGATCGAGGAACACATCCTCCAGCGAGGCGTCGCCTTTTACGTCCTCCATCGTCCCGGAGCGGATGAGCGTTCCCGCCCGGATGATGGCGACCTTATCGCACAGCTTTTCCGCGACCTCCAGCACATGGGTGGAGAAAAAGATCGCGCTGCCGCGATCGCACAGTTCCCGCATCAGCTCCTTGAGCAGATGGGAGGCTTTGGGATCGAGACCCACGAACGGCTCATCCATGATAATCAGCTTCGGCTCGTGGATCAGCGCGGAGATGATGGCGAGCTTCTGCTTCATGCCGTGGGAGTAGGCGGAGATCGGCTGGGCCAGATCGCCGGTCAGCTCAAAGGCGTCGGCATACCGGCGGATGCGCTCCTGCCGGGCCGCTGCATCGACGCCGAAGATGTCGGCGACGAAATTCAAAAACTGGATGCCCGTCATGAATTCATAGAGGTCGGGATTGTCGGGGATATAGGCGATCTTGCTCTTGCAGAGAAGGGGATCCTCCTTCATGGACACGCCGTCCACCGTGATCTCGCCGTGGTCATACTGCAAAATGCCGCAGCAGGCCTTCAGCGTCGTCGTCTTACCGGCGCCGTTATGTCCGATGAAGCCGTAGATCTCACCGGGCCAGATGTGCAGGGAGAGGTCGTCAACGGCTTTTTTGTCTCCGTAGATTTTGGTCAGATGCTCGATTTTCAGCATGGCAGGCTTCCTCCCGATGTGTTTTCGTCAATATTCCGGGCTGCGGGGAATGATGATGGCCGCGAGGATGTAGGCCAGAATGCCGCAGCCGCCGATGGCGCAGAATACCACCCAGCCCAGCCGCACCAGCGTGGGGTCGATGCCAAAGTATTCCGCAACGCCGCCGCAGACGCCGTCGATCATTTTATTCGTGTTGGATTTGTAAAGCCGCTTATTCATGATTTGTATCCTCCTTATCGAACCCACTGTGAGAAGGGGGTCAGGTTCATTTGAACATAGTCTTCCGGTTCTGTGGTATACGTCATGTCGATCATTTCCTTATCCTGCAGCTTCAGGGTGGTGACGAAGCTGTCATTCCAGTCCGAGGAGCCCAGATTGGCAAAGCGGATGCCACCCGCGTAGTAGTACCGGTCGCGCTCGATGCTGTCGAAGAGAAGCTGCGGCGCACCGCTGCTGTCCAGCGTATACAGGGAGAAGATCAGCTTTCCGTAGAAGTCGTCCTCCTTCCGGGAGCCGATGATCAGCTCCTCCGTGCCGTCCCCATCCAGATCCTCAACGGCATAGCCGATGTCCTCGGTGGGTGTCTCGAAGAAGCTGTCCGCCACCATATAGTTCAGACCGGCCTCCATCACCTGCGCCGCGTCCCAGTCCTCCTGCAGGACGGTATAGTATTCACCGATCACGGCGGCGTAAGCCTCGAGCACGGTCGGCGTCTCCTCGGGAGCCGGCACGTGTTCGGCGGCCTCGCCAGGCGTCTCATCGGGTGTCTCATCGGGCGTCTCATCGGCGGCATAGTCGGGCGATACGCTGTTATTCATATTCCAGAGGGGATATTCCGCCGTGCCGGTCTCAAAGTCTCCATAGCGTGCGATCAGCAGGATCGCCAGCAGAATCACGACGATGATCACGAGCACGGTAATGATTTTGGAGAGAACCGATTTCTTTTCGTTCATGATGCGTCTCCTTTCCGTCGGCGGCAGGCGGTCGGAACAGCCGGGCCGGATGCCGTTTACGCTTATAGTATACCAGGAACACGGTTGGGCCGATAGGTGTGTTTTGCAGGGGAATGTGTCGGTTTTATAGTTTTGCGGCCGGCGGTTAAAAAAGCAGAGCGCGGACGCCCTTTCGGGTGCCGCGCTCTGCATAAGGCTCCGGGGAGAAGCATCGCTTCCCGGACGGTATTCTGTTCGGTTAGATGGATTGCGTAAGGGTCCTCTCGGTCTCGGCCATATCCTTTTCGATCAGCGGGCGCATACTGTCCTTGTATTTCGACAGGTCGGCGCCGTGCAGGGCCGATAGGATCCGGGGGATGTACTGCGGCTTTGCCTGCCCCACCTGCGCGAGAGCCTTGATGCACTGTCTGGCCGTGATCGGCTTTTCATCCGCAATATGCGCGAGAAAGTCGGGCAGAACCGAATCAAAACGGTTTTCCGCATCCCATTGGGCGTTCGCCGCGAGAATATACAGGGCCCGATTCCGGACGAGCGATTTCGGATGGTTGAGCAGTTCGGCAAAAACATCCAGGTATTTGTACCATGCGTCCGTTTCCTGACTTTCGGCCCGGATCGCATCGGCAAAAGCGCAGGCCGCCTT
>JBJDYS010000063.1:0-11478 GCA_051867595.1 Oscillospiraceae bacterium | reverse complement strand
TTTCCTACATCAGGGGGTGTTTTGTCTATTGTCCGTTTTTACTGGTTCGGTTCATGGAGCACGGGGATGTTTTATTGCACAAGTAAAACCACTCGCTGGGCGGGTGCTTCAAAAGAGCTTAAGCGAATAGGTATTGATTTTTACCGTTTAGCTAAAAACTGTTGACTGGGGATATTTGGTATGCTATTATTGTCTTGAAATTAGCAATCTACCATCACTGTCAGAAAATTTATAAGTTATCCAATGGTTAATTTATATAAAAGCGGCATATTGCAATCAAAAATCTCAATACAATGGTGTAAGATAATTTACTGAGCTGGCAAAACATATATGCATATTATCAATTGGAGGTGTTTCCGATGCCTTAATGATTACAACCGAACTCTAATAATCCGCGTTGGGCAACATATTTCGTTCTCGTAATTCATCGCAAAATTTTTTGACAAAAAGAAAGGTGCGATTATTATGAAACAATTATCCTTCTTCCGGAACATATATTAATTATTACTGATATGGCAAGAGAACAACACACATGAAGAAAGCAAATGTTATTCGTGCGAATTTAGTAATAGCACTGATTATTGTGCTTGGATTACTGGGGTATTGTTTTAGAAATAAGATTTATCTATATTTAATGTTTGTTGTTGCCTTTATCCATGCCGTATTTTATTTAAATAAAAAGGAGTAGTATACGAAGGAACCAAAGCATTACTTGAAGCAAAGCCATAACGGCTATATGTAGTATCCTTTGATAGTTTTGAAAGGCTGTAGTATAAGCATATACTACAGCCTTTTGTACAAGTATAACCACTCGCTGGGCAAGTTTAAGAGAAGGATACGCCGAATTGCAGAGCACATTAAGAACCAATTGAAAGAAGATAAGAGGGGTGAAATCGGCCCGTTTGCGGGCGGCAAGTAACAGTCCCTGCGCGGCTGGCAGACCGTATTTACACGTTTGACGCGTAGGTGTTTATTCGAGCGTGATGCCGTAGATTTCGTTGTTTCGCGTGCCGATGACGACGGTGTTGTTGTAAACAACCGGGCTCGCCTCGGTGGTGCAGTTGAACGGGAAGGTGTCGAAAAGCTCGCCGGTGAGGCCGTCCAGCCAGTACATCCGGCCGCCGATGCAGCTCGTATAGAGGACATAGCCGTGCCCGTCCGTATCGTAGAAGCAGGTCGGCGTCGACCAGGAATAGCTGTCGGAACGGTATGTCCATATCTCCTCGCCCGTCTCGGTATCGAGGGCCAGAAGCTCGCCGTCATAGCTGTTCGGACAGCGCGCCATCGCGACATAGAGAATACCGTCCAGCTCGCCCTTTCCGAGCGTCAGAGAGCCCTGCACGCCGCCGGACAGGCCGCTTTCGGAATAGCACTCGTAATCGTGGTGCCACACCTCTTCGCCGGTGACGGCGTCGATCTTCCAGACCGGGATCGTCGCGGTGTAGTAGCTGCGCCAGCCCATGTGGAACGAGGTCGAGAGGTAGATATACGGGTGGCCCGTCTCGTCCACCTCGAGAACGCCGGTGCAGTTCGTGTCGTCGAGGCAGTCAAAGCGCCATTCGATCTCGAGCGTGTTCAGGTCGATGCAGAGGAAATCGCCTCCGTTATCCGCAATGAAGAGATGCCCGCGCCACGCCAGGGCGCTGTCCTCCATGCCGTAGTAAAACTCGTCGGCGGACGTGGAGGTAAAGGCGAATTTCCGCATCTCCGGGTCGATCGTCAGCGTCCCGGCGGATTCGTCGTATTGTGTGTTGAGCTTTGCAAAATAGATCGCGCCGTTTTCGCCGGGATAGATCAGCGTATCCGTCTCGGCATCGACGAGCGCGGAGCTGTCGAAGGCCGACCAGTCATAGCGCGGCGAGAAGGTATCGCCGTTGCCGAAGGTATACAGGATCTCGCCGTCGATGAGGCTCACGACGAGCACCCTCGGAGCCTGGCCCGAGCCGTTGAAGAGGCCTCCGCCGACATACAGGATCGGGTATCCGCGCGGGTCAAGCGCGCCCGCCCCCTTGAACGACCAGCCGAGGAACAGTCGGTCGCGGGTACTCTCGCCGGTCTCCAGGTCAAGGAAGTAGACATAGCCGTCGAGCGTCGCGTAGATGACCTCGATGAGGCCGTCCTTCTCCTTGGCCCAGTCGTACATATTCATGATCCGCTTCGTCTCTGCGGGCCATTCGACGATCAGGGGCTGGCCCGTCCAGCCGCTGCCGCCCCAATAGCTTCCGCTGCTGTCGGACAGGCCGTCCGTGCTGCGAAGCCAATACTCGCCGAAGCGGCGGCTCGTGATCTCCGTTTCCCCGTACTGCGCGGTATCGCGGAAGTTGTTCCCGCGGAAGGTCACAATGCCCTTCACGTCCGTGTACTCGCCGCCCCCGCCGAAATCCATCTCCTCGCCCTCCGCGGCGCGGTAGCTCTCCACGATCTCATCGTTCACGGAGATGGACGTCCCGGTGATCACGTCGGACACGCTCCGCACAGGCTCAAACGCCGGCAGCGGCGTCGGAACCGCTGTCGGTGCCGGGGTGGGCGTCGGCGTGGGCACCGGTGTCGGGGAGGTAAACGCGACGCTTTCCGTCATGGCCGCGAGGGCTGAACCCTCCTCCGCGAGCATACCCGCCTCGTTATAGACAAGCACCACAAGGCACACGACCAGCCCGATCAGCACCACGAGCTGTATGAGCCATGTGAAAAACTTTTTCTTACTCAAACTCTTCTCTCTGCCTTTTATAAAAAAGTCACTCGGTGAAATGGATGTGGTTGTTGATATGGTCGGCGCAGAAGCAGTGATAGCCCGCGCAGCGGCTGCAAAAGCGGAACTCCAGACCGGGGTTATCCGTATCCGTACGGCCGCAGACGGCGCACTGGCGGGTGAAGCCCTTTGTCTGCTGCTCGCGCTGAACCTTCTTCGCGGCCTGCTTGAACTGAACGGTGCGGGCCTGCTGCCGGACACGGCTCTTCATCCGGCCCGGCCGGAGCATATCAAAGAGCCATTCGCCGCAGAAAATGAGGTAGGTGAGCATCGCCACCACCGGCACCAGCGCCAGCGCGACCTGCCCCTGCAGCAGAAGTCCGACGATCGAAAACAGGAAAAACGCCGCATCGACCCACGCCAGCCATTTCATCTTGACCGGGATGACAAAAAACAGGAGCACCCTCTGTTCGGGCCAGAGCGTCGCGAACGCGAAGAAGAGCGACAGGTTCAGATACGAAGCCGAGACGATCACGCGCATCCCGAAAATCCAGTACAGAATCAGCGAATACAGCGCCGTCAGCACAAGGCCGCCGACATAGTAGATCGTGAATTTCCCGCTGCCCCAGGCCTGCTCCAGGGCGCTGCCGATGAAGTAGTAGAAATACAGGGAGATCGCAAGCCAAAAGATACCGCTCGTGTTCGTCGGCACGAGCACAAAGGTCAAAAGACGCCATACCTGTCCCCGGCAGAACAGCGCCGGGTCAAAGTACAACAGCGAAAACAGCGTGTTCGTCGTATCCATCAGGCCGAACAGATACACGATCACATTGCCGATCACGATATAGAGCATGAGCCGCGGAATGCCAAACCGCGGATGCGTCAGACAAAAGCGGTCGATCTTATTGTTCAGGGAACGCAATACAGGTCACCTCCGGGGGGAATCTGAAAACAGGGATGGATCATACACTTTAATCATACCCTTTTTTCCCAGCAAAGTCTATAACCTTTTTGTAAACATACGCTTTTGCGATCATCTATAGAATGAACACATTCCGATGCAAATTATGCCTATCCACAGCCGGAATACTCATGTAGAATACAGGGTGTAAACGGATGAAATCGAACACAAACAAAACGGAATGATGCAAGGGGAAATCGTCATGAAAAACATTCTGAAATGGGTTGTCGGTATCATCGCCGTGCTTCTGGTCGTTCTGATCACAGGGGCATGGTTCATGTTCGGCACCTTTATCCAGGCAGCAAACAGCATCGAAAAGCTGGAGGACGGCCTGTACGCCATGGAGTACAAAGGCGATTACGGCTTCGATGCGTTCCTCGCCCAAGGCGGCGCAGCCAGTGACGGCGAAGTGGCGGATTATCTTGTGACCTTCCTGTCCCACGGCTTCTACAAGGTCGAAAGCGATGTGCAGACCGGGGAGTTTGGCTGCTCCACCATCTGCACGCAGGACGAACACGGCACCGTATTCTTCGGGCGCAACTACGATTGGGAAGGATGCCGGGCCATGATTGTACATACCATCCCCGAAAACGGCTACGAATCCGTCTCCACCTGCTGTCTTGATTTTCTCGGCTTCGGCGAGGACTACAGCCCCGACGGCTCCATGATGGACAGGATGCTGACACTGGCGGCCATCTATGTCCCCTTGGACGGCATGAACGAGATGGGACTCATGGTGGCCGACCTGATGGCCGGGGATGACGAGCAGACGCATCAGCAGACCGGAAAATGCGATGTGACCACCACAACCGCCATTCGCCTTTTGCTGGATCAGGCGGCGACCGTGGACGAAGCGATCGAGCTGCTTAGTCAGTACGATATGAACTCCTCCATCGGCTCCGCCCACCATCTGTCGATGGCGGACACGAGCGGAAAGAGCGTGGTCGTGGAGTATGTGGACGGCGAGATGCTGGTCACGGAGACGAAGGTGGTCACGAACCACTATCTTGCCGACGGTGAAAAGCAGGGCGTCGGCTCGGAGCAGTCCCATCTCCGCTTTGATACCCTTTCCGCCCATACCGGCCCTGCGGATGCGCTGGATGTCCGGGATCTGCTGGAATCCGTGGCGCAGAAGAACTACCCGCAGACAGAGGGCAGCTATGAAAAGACCATGTGGAGCATCGTCTATTGCCCGGAGGGCCGCTGCGCCGATTTCTACTTCGCCGAAAACTATGAACACAGCTATGGGCTGCTGCTTCAGGAAAAGGGCAGCTTTCTGAAGCGATAAGAATAAAGGAGATGCATCTCATGAAACAGGATGTCAGACAAATCCCCAAAACGAAGCATACAAGGTCGCAAATCGCCGGACGGTGGCTGCTCGGCTGGACGCTTTTCATCGGACTTGGCGCCGTGGCCGGAGCAAGCGGGATGCTGCTGGATCCCAGCGGGAAAGCGCTGGGGATGGACGCGATGCTGCCGTATTTTCAGGTGATGCCGCTGGCAGAGTACCTGTATCAGGATTTCCTGTTCCCCGGCATCGCGCTGCTGATCGTAAACGGGCTGACCAATCTGACGGCGGCGGTGCTGCTCCTGCTGAAAAAGAAAAGCGGCGTCATCCTGGGCGGCGTGTTCGGCATCACGCTGATGCTGTGGATCTGCATTCAGTTCGTGATCTTCCCGCTGAATTTCATGTCCACAATTTACTTTGTGTTTGGCTTCTGTCAGGCGGTCACCGGGTATATGACCTGGGTATTCGCAAAGCAGGAAGCGTTCCGCGTTGCTATGGTGGACTATCCGAACATCGGAACGAACAGCTCCCGTCTCGTGGTATTCTTCTCCCGAATGGGATATGTGAAAAAGCAGGCCTATGAGGCCGCCAACCGCACCGGCGCGGAGGTATACGAGATCAAAGCAACGGAGCGCACCGAGGGTACCCTGGGCTTCTGGTGGTGCGGACGCTTTGCCATGCACCGCTGGGCCATGCCCATCGAGCCGGTTGCGGTCAACCTGACGGCATACGATCATGTCACCATCTGCACCCCTATCTGGGTGTTTTCGCTGGCGTCCCCGGTGCGGGAATTCTGCCGGCAGGCCGCCGGAAAAATCAAAGCAGCCGATTATGTTCTGGTACACCATACGCGGGGACACTATGCCTCCGTGGCGGCGGAAATGGATGGTCTGCTGGGCATCACACATCGTTCGTGTGTGAATGTATGCTGCCGCAAGGGTGTTTTTTCAAGCTGCAAATAAAGGAGATACGATATGGAAGCCGTTTTTGATTTTCTTTGGGCCGCACTGCCTTGGCTCGTGATGGGTCTGGTACTGGCGGTGTTTGCCGTCAGAAACGCGAGAAAGAAACAGAAGGGCGAGCGTGCTGCCAATTACGCGGCAGAAGGCATGGGCTATGGAATGTGTCTGGGCCTTTGCCTTTTCACCGCCCTCGGGCAGAACATCGGGCTGGGCCTGAGCATCGGTATGCTGCTCGGCCTTGCCGTCGGCAGCAGCATCCGGAAAAAGGAACAGAACGACGATCATGACGAACCATAAAAAAATTGCCTGGCTCGCGCTTCCCCTGCTGCTGATGGCAGGGGCTGCCGCATTTCTGTTCGGCTATAATCAGGAGGGCTTCACGGGCAGCCGTGTCAAAAACCCGGACGCCTACCTGCTGGACATGGAGCGGATGAACGGAACCGATCTGCACACGCTGGAGCTGCGCGAGGGGGATGTCCTTCAGATCGAATTTGAAACGGTGAAGGGCTCTGTGTACGCAGAGATCAAAGCGCCGGACGGGACAACCGTTTACGCCGGAAACGGCAAGGAAACCACGGAGTTTACGGTGAACATCCGGGAAACTGGCGTCTATACCATCGTGGTCGAGGCACGGCACGCCAGCGGAATCCTCCACATTCAGGCGGAGCCTGCAAACGAATTTTGTGCATAACGCTTGACAGCGACCAGGATTTTCCTGCGTTTTTTTCTTTCCATCGGCGGGAGATTGTGTTATAGTATATTTTGTATGAATATGTCAGAAGAAAACATCATAGAAGGAAAAAACGCGGTTATCGAGGCAATCCGTGCGGGCCGTCCGCTGGATAAGATCTTCCTTGTACGCGGCTCCCGGGATAAGGCGCTCGGCTTCATCGCGTCGAACGCCCGCAATGCCGGCATCACCGTCACCGAATGCGACCGCCGCAAGCTGGATGCCATGAGCGCCACGAACGGCGCGCATCAGGGCGTTGTCGCCGTGGCCGCCGCACGGGAATACTGCGCGGTGGAGGACATCCTCGCGCTCGCGCAGGAGCGCGGCGAGGATCCCTTTGTCGTGGTATGCGACGGGCTGGAGGATCCCCGGAACCTGGGCGCGGTCATCCGCACCGCCGAATGTGCGGGCGCACACGGGGTCATCATCCCCCGGCATCACAGCGCGGGCATCACCGCCGCCGCAGACAAGGCCAGCGCCGGGGCGGCGGAGCATATGCTCATCGCCCGGGTCGCAAACCTCACCGGCACCCTGCAGGAGCTCAAAAAGGCAGGGCTTTGGGTCTACGGCGCCGAGGCCAACGGCGAGTCCGCCCTCTGGCACACCGATATGAAGGGGCCTGTCTGCCTCGTCATCGGCTCCGAGGGACAGGGTCTCAGCCGCCTTGTGCGCGAAAACTGCGACTTTGTCATGACCATTCCCATGGCGGGACGCGTCAATTCCCTGAACGCCTCCGTTGCCGCCGCCCTCCTCCTCTACGAGGTGGTAAGACAGCGCCATGAGTGACCGCTTCGACGACCTGATGCCGGAATTCGACGAATACTCATTCGCCGCGCTTCTGCGTGAATACGCGCAGAAAAACAGCCCGGAGGAGGCCGAATCCGTGCCGGAAGCGCCGGTACAGGCAGACGCCCCGGCGCAGACCGGGGAACGCTCCATCGAGGCCGCTCCGTCCATGACCCCCGAGGAGGCCGCGGACAGCGCCGCATCCATCGCGGATCGCTCCCGGCAGATCGTCATGAGCACCTTGGGCGAGACGCTGCGAAAGTATCAGTCACCGAACCCGGATCCCGAAACCGAAACTCCTTCCGAAACCGAGCCGCAGACGGCAGAAGCCGCTGCGGCTGAAAGTGTTTCCGCCGATAACGAACCCTCCCTTTCCTTTACCGAGGAAGTGGACGAAAACGGCTCGCGCATCATCACGCTTCATCCCCGCCGCGAGACGACAGCGGCCGGCCCGGAAGAGCCTGATGTGGCCGAAGCCGACGACGAAACCGTGCAGGAAGAGGCATCCGAGCCCGAACAAGCCCCGGCTCGTCCCGTCCGCAGCAGGGCCGACACGCCGAAGGTCTCTTTCCGGGAGCGTTTTCTGGCTCCGGCGGTGCGCTTTTTCGCCACGCGCCTTGCCAAAAAGCAGATGCAGAACGCCGAGGCCGCCAACTGGCCCGATCCCGTTCCCATCCGCGAAACGCCCGAGCTTTCGCCGCGCAAGGCCGGCAAGTTCTATACCTCTATGCGTCGCCTGCTGAAGCTGCGCCTGCGCGTCGCCTGCGCGCTGTGTCTGCCGCTCATCTGGCTCGCGCTGGGTCTTCCCGCCGCCGGACTGCTGGGTCAGAGCGTGCAATATCAGGCCGGCGTCAGCCTGCTTCTGCTGCTCGGCATTATGATCGCATCCCTCGATGTTGTCGCCACGGGCGTGCGTCAGCTTTTCGACCTGCGGCCCGGCATGGAATCGCTGGCGGCATCGGCCTCTGTGTTCTCCGCCATCGACGCCTTTGTCATTCTTTTGAGTGAGGCGGAGTATCTTCCCTTCTGCGCCATCGGCGGCGTCGCGCTGACCGCAGCTCTCTGGGGGGAACACCTTACCTGCCGCGCCATGCTAAGCACGCTTCGGACGGCGGTCTCCTCGAAGAACCCCTCCGTTCTGACGGCCGCCGAGGACGGCCGCAGCAGCGGCACGCGCAGTCTTTTACGCACGGAACGCGACTCGCTGGAGGGCATCGTCCGCCGCAGCGAGGGGCAGGATTTCTGCCAGTCGGCCTATGCCTCCGCCGCGCCGCTTCTGCTGCTGGCCGCTCTGATCCTCTCCCTGGCCGCGAGCCTCGGCGGACGCGGGCATTTCCTGCACACGTTCTCCGCCCTGCTCTCCGTCAGCGCCTCGTTCGCGGCGTTTTTCACCTTTTCCCTCCCGTGGTCGATCGCCGCGCGACGGCTTCGCTCCACCGGGGCGGCTCTGGCCGGTTGGGACGGCTGCGCCGACATCGGCAAGACCCGCCGCATCGTCATCTCCGACGAGGATCTTTTCCCCGCCGGAACCACCAAATTCAAGGAAATCAATGTGCAGGAAGGCGTTTTCCTCGGAAAAGTCGTCGCCTCCACAGCGGCCCTCATCACGGCCTCCGGCAGCAGCGTTGCCGGTCTGTTTGAAGAGCTGGTCGAGCGCCGCGGATACCACATCCCCCCGGTGGACGAGTTCACCATCCACGAGGGCGGCGGCCTGTCCGGCATCGTCGGCGGCGAGAATGTCCTCGTCGGCTCGGCCGGTTTCATGAACCTCAAGGGCATCCGCCTGCCGCAGAACCTGCAGGCCAACAACTCCATCTGCTGCGCGATCTCGCAGGAGCTTGTGGGCGTGTTCGTCCTCGACTACATCCCCGTCACCAGCGTACAGGACGCGCTCGTCACCCTGATGCGCGGACGGACACAAACCGTGTTCGCCATCCGGGACTTCAACATCAATCCCCGCATGATCTCCCGCCTGTTCCGTTTGCCCACAGAGAAATTCAATTTCCCCCCTTTCCGAGAGCGCTGCCGTATGCATGACGTCTCCGCGGACGGAAACGCGCCCATCGCCGCCGTCATCACCCGCAGCGGTATGCTCCCGCTTGTCGAGGCCGCGGAAAGCGGGCGCAAGGTCTATAACACCACCCGCATCGGAACGATCATCGACCTCGCCGGTTCGATCATCGGTATGCTCATCATGTTCCTGCTCTGCCGTGCCGGCACCTTCAATACCGCCAGCGTCGGAAACGTCCTCTCGTTCATGTTCCTGTGGGCTCTGCCCGTGGCCATTCTTTCTCTCGGTCAAAATCGGCAGTAATTTTTTGTCGAATATGCCAAATAAATATCACCGCCTATTGCTAATTTTTACGCAATCGTGTATACTTAATGAGATGTGGTTTTCACCGCTTTTATAAACCCTGCACTTGAATTGGAATTTATAGAAGGAGACCCCCCTTATGAGCACTGAACTGAAAAAGATTCGCAACATCGCTTTCCTGGGCCACGGCGGCAACGGCAAGACCACGCTGACGGAGAGCATCCTCTCCATCGCCGGTATGTCCGACCGCATGGGCAAGGTCGTTGACGGCAACACCGTCTCCGACTACGATCCCGAGGAAATCCGCCGTCAGATCAGCATCTCCGCCACCACGGTGTATGCCAACTGGAACGGTTATAAACTCAATATCATCGACACGCCGGGATTCTTTGATTTCGCCGGCGAGGTCAAGCAGGCTCTGCGCGTTGCCGATATCGGCGTCATCTGTGTCTCCGCGAAGGACGGTCTGAACGTCGGTGCGGAGAAGAGCTGGAAATATCTCAAGGAAGCTAACCTCCCCCGCGCGATCTACATCTCCAAGCTTGATGAGGATCACGCCGATTTCGATAAAACCTTCGACGCTCTGCGCGAAGCCTTCGGTATCTCCGTCTGCGCCATGACCGCCCCCATCAAGGAAGGCGACAAGTATGTCGGCATCGTTGACGTCATCACCAAGAAGGCCTACAAGATGGAGGGCAGCAAGCGTGTTGACATCCCGGTTCCCGCCGAGATGGAGGCCCGTCTGGAGGAGCTCTACATCGGCCTTGCCGAGTCCGCGGCGGAAACCAGCGAGGAACTCATGGACAAGTACTTCGACGAGGGCACCCTGTCCCCGGAGGAGATCTCCGGCGCTCTGGCCGGCGGCGTCGCCGACGGCAGCATCTGCCCCGTTTACAGCGGCAGCGCCTTCACCGGTCTCGGCACCCGCGTTCTGCTCGACGCCGCGACCTCCATCTTCCCCGAGCCCACCGAGGGCGGCAAAGCCCTTGATCCCAACGGCCCGGCGAAGGTCATCGTTTACAAGACCATCTCCGATCAGTTCGGTAAGTTCTCCCTGTTTAAAGTCATCTCCGGCAAGGTCACCGGCGACCTGACCCTCACCAACGCCCGCAGCGGCGCGCAGGAAAAGCTGGGTCATATCTACTCCATGCAGGGCAAGAAGAACACCGAGGTTCAGTCCATCGGCGCAGGCGATTTCGGCGCCGTTTCCAAGCTGACCGACACCAAGACCGGCGATACCCTCTGCGCCCCCGGCTCGGTCGAGGCTCTGCCCGGCATCGTGTTTGACGTTCCCTGCTATCAGATGGCCATCTCCCCGAAGGTAAAGGGCCAGGACGACAAGGTCGCTCAGGGCCTCACCCGTCTGAACGAAGAGGATCCCACCTTCACCGTCACCCTGAACGCGGAGACCCACCAGCAGGTCGTCGCCGGCGCAGGCGATATGCACATCGACGTCCTCTGCTCCAAGCTGAAGAGCAAGTTCGGCGTCGAGGTCGAGCTCTCCCCCGCCCGTGTGGCGTATCGTGAGAAGATCCGCAAGACCCTCGACACCCACGGCCGTCACAAGAAACAGACCGGCGGTCACGGCCAGTTCGCCGACGTGAAGATCCGCTTCGAGCCGCAGACTGAGCAGGAGGATATGATCTTCGCCGAGGAAGTCTTCGGCGGCTCCGTGCCCAAGAACTTCTTCCCTGCCGTCGAGAAGGGCCTGCGCGAGTGCTGCGTCAAGGGCGTCCTCGCCGGTTACC
>JBJDYS010000062.1:0-2632 GCA_051867595.1 Oscillospiraceae bacterium | reverse complement strand
TCTTTTTTGTTGGTATGGCGATCAGCTGTTCCAGTCGACCTCGCGGACGATGACGCTGCCGAGGTTGGGCAGCTCATAGGCGGCCTCGGGGAAGGCCTTCTTCTCGACATACGAGGTGATGGTCTTGACGATGGAGGTGTCCTGGATGACCTCGGGCAGCTCGGTGCCGGGCTGAACCTCGATGATGAGCTCGCAGCCGGGAGCGACGTACACGTTCAGCGGGCGGCTGAAGGTGGTGCCGTCGAGACGGATACGCATGGAGCTGTAAGAGCCGAACTCCGCGCCCTCGATGGAGATGTCGCAGAGCGTGTCATCGGGCTCGCCGCTGGCGAGGGTCATGCCGTCGCCGAGGATGATCTCGCCGCAGTCGATGTAGCGGGCGTCCACCTTGGCTTCCTTCTGGAGGGTGGCGATGCCGGCGTCATAGGTGATGTCGCAGTCGACCATCGTGTAGGAGGTAACGTCGGTGAGCTGGGAGGTGTTGTTCGTGAAGCTCGTCACGCTGGCGTCGATGACGGAGCCTTCCGCGTAAGCGGTGGCGACGCCGGTCATGGTGCCGAAGCCGTTGCCGAAGTACGGGCTGTCGATGATATACAGGCTCGCGGCCTCGTCGTTGAAGGCGGTGGGCGTGGAGTCATCCTCGCCGATGCCGTCCTTGTTCATGGTGCAGTTGTTGTAAATGGTGACGCCGGAGAAGAAGTCGGAGCTGTGCATACGGCCGGTCTGCGTGCCGGCGGTGGTCAGGTCGCAGTCTTCATAGATCAGCGTGCCGTTGTAGCACATACCGGAGGACTGCCGGTCAATGGTGCAGTTGCGGATGAGGATGGTCGCTCCGGCGGTGGGGAAGAAGCCGCCATGCTGGCGCTCGACGGTGTCGAGCCAGTGGAAATCGGTGTTCTCGAAGGTGAGAACCGTACCCTCGCCATAGGCCACGACGGCCATGGAATCGCCCCAGCGATAGGCCAGCTGATAGCCGAGGCCCTCGGTGACGTTGTCCACGGTGACGATGGAGTCGGAGATGGTGACCTTTGCGCCGTCATGGGCGACGATCAGGGATGTGCCGGCGATCTCGTCCTCGGGGGACTTGCCGATCAGTTCAAAGGTCTCGCCGGAAACGGTGGCGTCCTCGGCGTAGTCGTTGATGACCGTGGTGCTGCCGAAGAGATCCCACTTGTCACCGGTGCGGGCGCCGGTTCCGCGGCAGATGGTGTAGAGGATCTGGATGGCGTCGAGCTTGGAGAGCGGAGCCTTGGGGTCAACGCTGCCGTCGAACAGACCGGCCTCGGTGAAGAAGGCGACGGCGTCATCGACCGTATAGCCGGCCGCGGCCGCCACGAGCTCTTCAGGGAAGACGGCGTTCACGGAGGTGGTGGTCTCGGTGTAGGGCTTGCCGGTCTGGGCCTCGATCTCGGCGCGGGTCTCGTCATCGAGGATCTCCGGGCTCCAGGTCAGAACCTTGAAAAGGGACTGAAGAACGGTCTCGGCGTCGGTGGTGCGAAGGGGGGCGAAGTTGTTGCCCTCATAGGCGCCCAGAATACCGGACCAGCGGCAGGCATAAACGGCGTCGGTAAATTTCCAGTTCGTGTCGCCGGCAAGGGGGTTATGGGAGAAGTCGTCGTACAGCCAGAGGCCGTCGTCGTTCGAGAGGTTGTAGAAGCGATACAGGAAGAAAGCGAGGTCGTAACGGGCGAACTCGGAGTCCACGCCGAAGCGATCCCAGGTCTCGCCGCCGTTGGTGACGCCGCTGGCGAGCCACCAGTTCACGGCGTCTTCATAGGCGTCGTACTGGCCGCCGGCAAGATCAAAGAAATCGTCGAAGGTGAACAGACCGTAGTTACCGCCGATGGCGCCGGTCTCGCTGCTCTGCGTCGGAGCGTACTCACTGACGTCGAGCTCATAACCACTGGGCTCAATGGTCAGAGCGAACGCGGCAGGAGCGACGGTCAGAAGCAGGCATAGAACCAGAGCGAGCGGCAGGATCTTTTTCAGCAGTTTCATGGGATGACTCCTTTCGTTCCTTGCAAAAAGATTTGGGGAAAGCATGGCTTCCTGCATCTCACGTTAACAAATTATCAAGCAAAAATCAAGGGGAACGAAGCGGGTTTATCTTCATTTGGGAATACGCATAAAAACAACACCCCTCAGCCCGTCATTTTGACGGAATGTGGGGTGTTTGTGTTCAGGCTTCCATTTGTTTGCCAAGGAATCCGGCGACGGCGGCGGCGAGCTTTTGCTCCGCGTCACCGGCACGGGCGCCGTCGGGCCGTTCGAGAAACACGACGCAGCCCATGACGTCGCCTCCGGAGAGGATGGGCACGGCGACGGCGGCGTTGGCGGAACCCTCGCGGTCGGTCACGGGGATGCCCGGGCCGCCCGGTTCGGAATGATAGGCGCGGCGGTTTTCCATGATGCCGGCCAGCTCCTGGCTGATGTGCCGGTCAAGAAGCTCCTTGCGTCCGCCGCCGGCGGCGGCGATCACGCCGTCCCGGTCGCATACGGCGGTGGGGAAGTCGGCGGTTTTATACATGGACTCGCAGATCTGCTCCGCGAAACTGCTCAGCTCACCCATAGGGGAGTACTTCTTGAAAATGACCTCCCCGTCCTTTTCTGTGTAGATCTCCAGCGGGTCGCC
>JBJDYS010000061.1:0-11714 GCA_051867595.1 Oscillospiraceae bacterium | reverse complement strand
TTCTTTTCCGGGGCCGGTTTGTATATAGAAGAAAGAGGGTGTTTACTCAAATTCGATGGTGCCGGTGGGCTTCGGCGTGAAGTCGTAAAGCACGCGGTTCACGCCGGGAACCTCATGGGTGATGCGGTCAACCAGACGGCACATCAGGTCAAAGGGAATATTCTCCACCGTGGCGGTCATGGCGTCCGTGGTGTTGACGGCGCGGATAATGACGGACCACTCAAAAGCGCGCTTGCCGTCCTTCACGCCGGTGGACTTGAAGTCGGGAACGACGGTGAAGTACTGCCAGACCTTGCCCTCGAGTCCGTTCTTTGCAAACTCCTCGCGGAGGATGGCGTCGGACTCGCGGACGGCCTCCAGGCGGTCACGGGTGATGGCGCCGGGACAGCGAACGCCCAGACCGGGGCCGGGGAAGGGCTGGCGATAAACCATGCCGTCGGGCAGACCGAGCTGCTTGCCGACCACGCGAACCTCGTCCTTGAAGAGAATCTTGACCGGTTCCACCAGCTCGAACTTCATATCCTCGGGCAGACCGCCCGCGTTGTGATGCGCCTTGATGCCGCGCTCGCTCTCGAGAATGTCGGGCCAGATGGTGCCCTGGGCGAGGAACTCAATGCCGTCCAGCTTGCGGGCCTCTTCGGCAAATACTTCGATGAACTCGCCGCCGATGATCATGCGCTTCTGCTCGGGATCGGTGACGCCGGCCAGCTTGTCCAGAAAGCGATCCGTGGCGTCGACATAGATGAGGTTTGCGTTCATCTGGTTGCGGAAAACCTCGATGACCTGCTCGGGCTCGCCCTTGCGGAGAAGACCGTGGTTCACGTGAACGCAGACAAGCTGCTGACCGACCGCCTTGATGAGCAGTGCCGCGACGACGGACGAGTCAACGCCGCCGGACAGTGCCAGCAGTACCTTTTTGCTGCCGATCTGTGCGCGAAGCGCGGCGACCTGCTCTTCGATGAAGGCGGCGGCCTGTGCAGGCGAAGTGATGCGTTCCATCGTGTCCGGACGTCTGTCCATAGTGGTTACCCCCATGTTGTCAGTTTTATCGTCAAAATTATAGCATCTTCCGACCGGTTTGAAAAGAAAAAGGATGTAATTTTTACAAATTTCGGGAAGAATGGAGCAGTAAGGACTGTAAAATGCTCCCAGGTATCGTGGGCGCTGCCTCAAAAGCGGCGAAGGAGGGGTTAATCAAAGGTTTATCGGATATTAATCTGTTTTTAATCTTCTCTTCACGAGTCCGTAACAAGGGTTCTGTATGGTGTTTTCATCCTACAAAAAGAAGGTGCGTTCCGTGGAAGAGAAGATGGGGAAAAAGCGATGGCAGAGCCTGCTGTTTCTGCTGCTGAATCTGGCGGTGGTAGGGTATATTTTTCTGCGTGAGTTCGGCGGCGGTTCGGGCGAAAAGATAGCGCTCAGTGAATTCCACGTTCTGCCCCTGCTGGCGGCGGTTGGCTGTTTTGCGGTCATGCTGGCGGCGGAGACCTGGAAGTATGCCCATCTGCTCCGGGCCGTCCGTCAGCCTGCCCCGGCGCGCACCGGTTTTGCCTGCGCGGTGCTGGGCAAGTATTTTGACAATTTGACACCGGCCGGAGCGGGCGGTCAGCCCTTTCAGATGCTCTATCTCAAACGGCACGGATGCCCGGACGGCGTCAGCGGAGCGCTTCCGGTGCTGGGCTTTCTGGGGCTTCAGCTTTCCTTTGTGGCGGTTGCGCTGGTCTGTTTTATCTTTGGGCCTCCGGTGGACAATCCCGCGCTGCGGCTGACCTCGTATTTCGGCCTGTGCGTGTATTCGGTCGTCCCGGTGTGTATTCTCCTGCTCTCCGCCATGCCCGGCGCTTTGAAGCGCTTCATCCGCTGGGGAACGGGCTGCCTTTGCCGCCTTCGTCTTGTGAGGGATGCGGAGGCGGCTGCCGGGAAAGCGGTTTCCGTTTTGGATTCCTATCGGGAGAGCCTGCTGTACCTGAAGGGGCAGCCCGGACAGCTGATGGCCGTGGCGGTCTCGTCGCTGTCTTTTCGCATCGCCCTGCTGGCGATGCCGTATTTTGTTCTGCGCGCCTTCGGGGCGGCGGTCGAATTCTGGCCTTGCTTCTGCCGCGTAGCATATATCTATGCGGCGATCACGCTGATCCCAACGCCGGGGAACTCCGGCGCGGCGGAGGCGTCGTTTTATGCCGTGTTTTCGGCGCTGTCACCGGGCGCGGCGTTTTGGGCCATGCTTGTGTGGCGCCTGCTGTGCTATTATAGCTGGCTCATCGGCGGCGCGGTGTATTCCCTCATAAAAATGCTTGGCGGCGTGAAGGCTCTGACGGAAGGTAGGGAGGAACCCGTAACAGCCTATTTCATCGACACCTATTTTCCGCATATCGACGGGGTCGTCCACACGGTTCACGCTTATGCCGAACGTCTGCCGGGAAGCTGCGTCCTCTGCCCGGAATGCGGACAAAACGCGGACGATACGCTGCCGTACGAGGTGCTGCGCGTGCCGTCGATCCCGTGTCCGGGGCTGGCGTATTCGATCCCGCTGCCGGGACTGTCACGGCAGGCGAAACGGTTTCTGAAAGAAAAGCGCTTCGCGGTGTTTCATGCCCATTCGCCGTTCACGATGGGACATTTCGCGCTGCGTATGGGCAAACGGCTCGGTGTGCCGGTCGTTGCGACCTTTCACAGCAAATACTACGACGACGTGCTCGCGATCTACCATTCGGAATGGCTGGCGAAAGCCGTCACGCGCTATATCGTCCGGTTTTACAGGCGGGTAGATGAGGTGTGGGCGTGCAGCGCGTCCACGGCGGAAACACTGCGCTCCTATGGGTATGAAGGCGAAATACGCGTGATGGAAAACGGCACCGAGACCGCGGCCATGGTGCCGTCCGAGGGGGAGCGAAGGAAGGCGGCGAGGTGTTTTCGGCTTTCGCCGGACTGTCCGGTTCTGCTTTTTGTCGGGCAGCAGATCTGGCAGAAGAATCTGAAGCTGGTGCTGGACACTTGCGAGGAGCTGAAAAGGAGGGGCTTTGCTTTTCGGATGCTGGTGGTCGGCTGCGGCTGTGATGCAGAGGCGATACGCGAGTACGCGGCCGGGCATGGCCTGATGGATGTGGTGAGCTTTGTCGGCGTTGTCCGGGATCGTTCTCTTTTGCGAGGCCTGTATATGGCAAGCAGCCTGTTGTTTTTCCCGTCGCTGTATGACAACGCGCCGCTGGTGGTACGGGAGGCGGCAGCCCTGGGCGTCCCGTCGCTCCTGGCGAAAGGCTCCAACGCGGCGGAATGTATTACGGACGGAGAAAACGGCTTTGAGGCGGCGTGCACACGGGAGCAAATGGCGGATAAGATCATGGAGGTCTTCGATCGGAATGCCGTGGAGGAGGTGGGGATGAATGCGATGAAAACGATCCCGATTCCCTGGGAGACCATTACGGCTCGCGCTGCGGCGGCGTATGCCGACCTGCACAAGCGCGCCGAAACATACGCAGGCTGAAGCGAATTGGGCTTTTCTTTTGGTTCGATTCAGTTTAAAATAGGAGCATACGATACGCTGGAGGTGGTAAGTATGTTCCATATCCTTGTGGCAGATGACGACAAAAACACGCGGCGGCTGATGCAGGCGGTTCTTCGGGCGGACGGATACGAGGTGTCCACGGCTGAAAACGGCGAGGAAGCGCTGGCGGTTATGGAACGGGAGAATATTGACCTTGTCGTTCTGGATGTGATGATGCCGAAAATGGATGGCTATGAATTCACGCAGACGCTCCGGGCGGCGAATAACAACCTTCCCATTCTGATGGTATCGGCCAAACAGCTTCCGGCGGATCGCAAGCAGGGTTTTCTCGTGGGGACGGATGACTATATGACAAAGCCGGTCGATGAGGAGGAAATGCTGCTCCGCATCCGGGCGCTTCTGCGCCGGGCGCGGATCGCCACCGAGCGAAGGCTCACGATAGGCGACGTGGTGCTGAACTATGATTCGATGACCGTATCCCGCGGGGAGGAGACGATGGAGCTGCCGCAGAAGGAGTTTCAGCTCCTGTTTCTGCTGCTGTCCTACCCCGGCAAAATATTTACCCGGATCCAGCTGATGGATGAGGTATGGGGCTCCGATTCGGAGAGCGGCTGGGAGACGGTCACGGTACATATCGGACGTCTGCGCCGCCGCTTTGAGGGGTGGCCGGAATTTTCCATCGAGTCCGTTCGCGGGCTGGGCTATAAGGCGGTGAAAAAGGTTTGAATAAAACGGTCAGGAAGAATCGATTGACCCTTTCGCTGCTGTTGTCTGTCGCCGTGTTTGCGGCGCTGTTTCTGGCCATGGTGATCGTGGGTCTTGCCGCGCTCATCTTTCTGCGCTACGATACGCTGCCGGTTGCTGACGGCGCGACACAGGGACTGCGATGGTTTATCGCTGCGCTGATCTTCGCGAGCATGATCGTGGGTTCGGTTATTTCGGGCATCGTCATCCGGATGCCGCTGGGACCGGTCAACGCCTTGATAAACGGACTTAACCGTCTGGCCTCGGGGGAATATGAAACCCGGATGCACCCGGCGAAAAGGAGCGAGAAATGGGTCTATGACCTGCATATCATGCGGGCGCTGAGCGACAGCTTCAATGCGCTGGCGGCAGAGCTTGAGAGCACGGAAATGCTGCGCTCCGATTTCATCAACAATTTCTCCCACGAATTCAAAACGCCCATCGTGTCCATTGCGGGCTTCGCCAAGCTACTCAAACGCGGCAATCTCACGGAGGAGCAAAAGATAGAATACCTCGACATCATCGAGGAGGAATCCCTGCGGCTGTCCTCTATGGCGACCAATGTTCTGAACCTGACGAAGGTGGAGAGCCAAAGCATCCTCACGAATGTGTCCGCGTTCAATCTTTCGGAGCAGCTCCGCACCTGTGTCCTCATGATGGAGGCCAAATGGTCGCGCAAGCGGCTGGATATGGAGCTGCTGTTCGACGAAATACAGATCCGGGGAAATGAGGAGCTTCTGAAAGAGGTGTGGATAAACCTTCTCGACAACGCGGTGAAGTTTGCCGCAGAGGGCAGCAGTATTTTTGTTCGCGCCGTCGAAGCACCGGGCGGCGTGACGGTCTCCGTGGAGAACGAAGGGCCGGAAATTCCGGCGTCCGCCAGAGAAAAGATTTTCAATAAGTTTTATCAGGCCGACGAATCTCACGCGGCGGAGGGAAACGGCGTAGGTCTTGCGATCGTGAAGCGGGTCGTCGAGCTCCACGGCGGAGAGGTGGGGCTTACGTCCGAAGCCGGAAAAACCATGTTCACCGTACATATTCCGCAGTAAAACAGGCAGAGAAATGCCGTGGCATTTCTCCGTTTTGTTTTGTTTCAGTTTAGTTTTCTCTGCTATACTCCGTATAAAATGCCCGAATTCGACGGGAAATACCCTGAGACGAGGATTTTATATGGACAGCTATTATGTTTTATACAACCCCATGGCGGCAAACGGTCGCGGTAAAGAAAACGCACAAAAGCTCACGGAGCTTCTTCCGGACAGCGATCTGCATTTTACGGACATCACGCAAATTCAGGATCTTCCCGGCTTTTTTGCCGGCATGGAGCCGCAGGATCAATTCATTCTCTGCGGCGGAGACGGAACGCTGAATCATTTTGTGAATGCGGTCGGTTGCACATCGCTGCCGGAACAGTTATACTATTACCCGGCGGGCAGCGGCAACGATTTCTGGAACGACATCAAGGAGACCGCGCAGACGGAGATTGTCGATCTGCGCCGCTATCTGGAGGCGCTGCCCCGCGTGACGGTGAAGGGGAACACCTGCCGTTTTCTGAACAATGTGGGATTCGGCATCGACGGCTACTGCTGTGCGGAGGGGGACCGCTTACGGGAGACCACGGATAAACCGGTGAATTACACGGCGATCGCCATTAAGGGCCTGCTGTTTCACCATCACCCCGCCACGGCCACTGTCACGGTGGATGGCGTAAGGCACACTTATAAAAAAGTATGGCTCGCGCCGACGATGAACGGCCGCTATTACGGCGGCGGCATGATGTGCGCGCCGGATCAGGATCGGCTGAACCAGCAGCGTCTGGTGTCGGTGGTCGTCGCGCACGACTGCGGCAAGTGTAAGATCCTGTCCGTGTTCCCGTCCATTTTTCAGGGGAAGCATATCAAGCACCACAAGATCATAGAGGTACTGGCCGGTCACGACATTACCGTGAGCTTTGACGCACCCTGCGCCCTTCAGATCGATGGGGAGACCATGCTGGATGTGACGGAATACCATGTGACAGCAGGAATTAACGCATGAATTAAGGTGATTTTTGTGAAGCATCGACTGACAAAAAAGGATATCCTGACGATCCCGAACGCGCTGAGCCTATTCCGGCTCCTTCTGATTCCGGTGATCGTATATCTCTACGGCGTGGAGAAGCATCGCTATGCGGCGGTGGGCGTCGTGGCGCTCTCGGGGCTTACCGATATGGCGGACGGGTATATTGCCCGCCACTTCAATATGGTATCGGACGTGGGCAAGATTCTCGATCCCATCGCGGATAAGCTGACGCAGGCGGCGCTTTTGATTTGTCTGGCTGACCGCTATCGGGTGCTCTATTGGGTATTTGCCCTGTTCTGCCTCAAAGAAGTCCTGCAGGGGCTTATGGGGCTGCTCGCGATCCGCACGACGGGGGAGGTTCAGGCCGCCCGGTGGTACGGAAAAGTCAGTACCGGCGTGTTCTACGGAACGATGCTTCTGCTGCTTCTGATCGCGGATATGCCGGAAACATGGGCGAATGCGCTCATCGGCGTCTGTGCGGCGGCGCTCGCGATGGCCATGCTGCTGTATATTATTCACTATCTGGGCCTGTGCCGGGGAAAGCTGAAAAAACCCGAAAGCCGGGAGGAGCCGTAAATGCTGAAAACAAGAGTCAAAACGGCAGCGGTTCTGACCGTGATTGTGCTCGTGGTGCTGTATTTCTCGTATATCCCCGGCGTAATCAATGTCGCGGCGGCATTTCTCGGCATGGTGGCCGTGTGGGAAATCTATACCGTCTGCGGCGTGAAAAAGAAAAGCATCGGATTCGTGGCCGCGCTTCTTCTGGCGGGCGTCTGCCCGTTCCTGCCTGACCGGTATTATACGGCGGCGGTCGCGGTGCTGTTTCCGCTGGGGGTTCTGTGGTTTGCCCTGGAAGCGCGTGACCTGACGCATTTCATGCTGCCGGAAAACCTGACCGCGTTCGTTATGTCGGTGATCGTGGCAGCCTTTTTCAAGGCCGTCCCGGTTCTGCGCGGCGGGGAGTTCGGCCTCGTCTACCTGCTTCTCGCCGTTGTGGTATGCACGGCCACGGACACCGCCGCCTATTTTACGGGACGCGCCTTCGGCCGGCATAAGCTCGCGCCGCGCATCAGTCCGGGGAAGTCCCGCGAAGGGGCGGTCGGAGGCACGGTGGCTGCCGTCCTGCTGGCGGTGCTGTTTTGCTGGATCGTTTCCGCTGTCGGCTACGGCCGTGCGCGGTATGGGGTCGTGCTTCTGTATGCCGTGACCGCTTCGGTCGTCGGGCAGGTGGGCGATCTCTCGCTGTCCGTCATCAAGCGGATCGCCGGGGTGAAGGATTACGGCAAACTCATGCCGGGACATGGCGGGGTGCTGGATCGCTTTGACAGCATCCTGTTTGTGTTCCCCTATACGATCCTGTTTCTGTGCCTCCTGCCGATCCTGACGGCGGGCGTGTAACATATGAATTATAGAAGTCAAAACGGTCTCCGGTGTGAAAGCGCCGGAGGCCGTTTTTGTCTACCCAAATGTTTACAATTTTGTCGCAGCCAGTTTCGTTTCGGTTTATATTTCTCGGCTATTGTAAAAATGCTGAAATGATTACAGGGAGCAATAGAAAGATGAAAGAAGTAAAACGCCCCAACAAACCGATCTGGATCTTCTACGCCGTGATCCTCGCCGCGGTGGTGCTGTTCAATACGGTGATTCTGCCGTCGATCACCCAGGCGCAGATCACCGAGGTGGATTACGGAACCTTTTTGAGTATGCTGGATGACCGGGAAATCAAAACGGTTCAGGTTCAGAATGATTACATCTACTTCACGACCGGTTCGGAAGATACCCAGGAGTTTTATCAGACGACGGTTTTTAATGACGCGAACCTGGTGGATCGCCTGTATGCGTCCGGCTGCGAGTTCGGACAGGTGATCCAAAAGCAGATGTCGCCCGTGTTTCAGATCCTTTTGACATGGCTTCTGCCCATTGCCATTTTTGCCATTCTGGGCCAGATCCTGAGCAAAAAGATGATGGAAAAATCCGGAACCGGCGCATTCGGCGGTCTGCCGTCGATGCAGTTTGGCAAGTCGAACGCCAAGATGTATGTTCCGTCGACCACGAGCATCAAATTTGAAGATGTCGCGGGGGAAGAGGAGGCCAAGCAGGCTCTTTCGGAAATCGTGGACTTTCTGCACACCCCGGAAAAATACAAAAAAATCGGTGCGAAGCTGCCGAAAGGCGCGCTCCTCGTCGGCCCTCCGGGCACGGGAAAAACCATGCTGGCCAAGGCTGTGGCCGGCGAAGCCGATGTGCCGTTTTTCTCCATTGCCGGCTCGGAGTTTGTGGAGATGTTCGTAGGCATGGGTGCGGCGAAGGTGCGCGATCTGTTTAGTCAGGCTAACGAAAAAGCGCCCTGTATCGTGTTCATTGACGAGATCGACACGATCGGCAAAAAGCGCGAGGGAAACGGGCTCGGCGGAAACGACGAGCGGGAGCAGACGCTCAACCAGCTCCTCACCGAGATGGACGGCTTTGATGCCGGAAAAGGCGTGGTCATTCTGGCGGCCACGAACCGCCCGGATTCGCTCGATCCGGCGCTGCTGCGCCCGGGACGTTTTGACCGGCGCATTCCCGTGGAGCTGCCCGACCTGCAGGGCCGTGAAGAGATCCTGAAGGTGCACGCAAAAGAAATCGCGCTCGCGGAAGACGTCGATCTCGCGGCAATCGCCCGTGCCACCTCCGGTGCCTCTGGCGCCGAGCTTGCCAACATGGTGAATGAGGCGGCGCTTCTGGCGGTGCGGAACGGGCGGGAATATGTCGTCCAGTCCGATCTGGAGGAGAGCGTGGAAATCGTCGTGGCCGGATACCAGAAGAAAAACAAGGTACTCTCGGATCGGGAAAAGAAGATCGTGTCCTACCACGAGATCGGCCATGCGCTGGTGGCGGCGCTTCAGACGGATTCGGCCCCGGTGACAAAAATCACCATCATTCCGCGCACCTCCGGCGCGCTGGGCTATACGATGCAGGTCGATGAGGAGGAGCGGAACCTCCTCAGCAAGAACGAGCTGGAATCCCGCATTGCCACGCTGACCGGCGGCCGTGTGGCGGAGGAGCTGGTTTTCGGCTCGATCACCACCGGTGCGTCCAATGACATTGAGCAGGCGACAAAGCTTGCGCGGGCCATGGTGACCCGTTACGGCATGGCGGATGAATTCGGCATGGTGGCCATGGAAACGGTGACGAATCAGTATCTGGGCGGCGACGCATCGCTTGCCTGTTCCGAGGAGACGTCAGCCCGGATCGACCAGAAGGTGATCGCCATTGTCTCGGAGCAGTATGAGAGGGCGAAAGAGCTGCTGAGCGGGAACATGGAGAAGCTCCACAAGCTGGCCGATTACCTTTACGAAAAGGAAACCATCACGGGCGAGGAGTTTATGCGGATTCTGCGTGCGATGTGAGGTGAATGAATCATGCAATGGATTGAAAAGCTGAATCGGAAAGTAAAACACTTCATGTATGGCCGATACGGACAGGATTCGTTGAGTTCAGCGCTGTATGTGCTGACGCTGATTCTGATTGTTCTGTCCGGCGTGATGAATAAACGAGGGTTGTCTCTGGCGGCGCTGATCCCTTTGGCGTGGGCGGTTTATCGGTGCTGCTCCAAAAATTTTGAAAAGCGCCGAAAGGAAAATACGGCGTGGCGGAGACTGACGGCGCCCTTCCGTCGGGCCGCGAAGCTGAACCATGCAAAGTGGGCAGACCGCAAAACGCATCGTTATTTTGCCTGTCCCAAATGCCGCGAGGTCATGCGCGTGCCGAAAGGAAAAGGGAAAATCGAGATCACCTGCCGCAACTGCGGAGAAAAATATAAAAAGAAAACCTGATGTCAGGTCAAAAGAAATTCCCCCCAAAGCCCGTGAAAACAGGCTTTGGGGGGGAATGGCCAATCGGATACGATGCCGCTTCGCGTTTTGAGCAGGTGTTATCACTTCTGATAGGATAAGCTCACCCATTGTCGTCACCATCAATATGTTCCGTCACTTCTCCCGTCAAAATATGGCATTGCAGTGTAATGATTTTGTCATCCCTGCCAAATACCCAGACGTTTACGGCGGGCTGGTCATACCATATATCGGTGTCCCTTTCGCCATAATGCTCGATATAATAATTTCGCAGATTTTGTCCAATGACACTTTTATCTAAAATTCCCATGGAATCGCTCCAATCTTAATAGAGAAAGTGTTTGACGGAAGCTATGTGACGGATAACCGCGCCCGGCCTTGTTGAGATACCACTAATTTTCGGCAACGCAAAACGATATAAGTAAATATATTATTGCATAAATGCTTATAAATTTCAAGGGAACGCCAGATGATGCGTGTCTCCTGCCGCATCCGGCGAAAGGTTGATTTGCTCGCTGCGGAAGCGGTTCGTCTTTGTGGACAGTAGCATTTTATCTTGACAACATTCGTGTTAACGTATTACACTTTTGCCATTATTATAAAACTATTAAAGTGCAGTAAATTTGGAAGGAGAATGAAGACCATGAAGAAAACGCTGACTTGTTTTTTGGCGGTGTTCCTTACACTGTCCCTGTCCGCCTGCGGCGGCAGCGGCAATACGGCGGCCACAGAGCCGTCGACGTCCTCGTCCACCGTCAGCCAGCCGGAGCAGAACAGCGGCAGGGAAGAGGCAACAGAATATGTGTTCACATTGTCCGAGGGGGAAGAAAAGACAGTAGAGAATCTCCTGTTTCGTGAGGATGTGACCATCAGCGGCGACAACGCCTATATCGAGTTCATAAACTGCGAGTTTCTGGGAGACGTGATCAATACAGCGGATGTGGCCACGGCCGTATATTTCACTTCGGATACGGTGACCAATGGTGTATGTATCCTGCACAACAATACAAAAGAGGCCACGATAGATACGCCGATTCCAAAATTCATCACGGAAGTTCCCATCGAAGTTGTCTGTGAGGATTGTGCCGGTAACATCGTTGTCCTCGGGGACATAGAGATCGTCCGCAATGGGGTCAGCTATACCATGGCCGATGCGGAATACTTCTATGACAGCGAAGCCGGCCTTGTTCCCTATGAGGGCCAGGAGGCCTCCTGCCTGTGGGTAGCGCAATGGTGGGAAAACGGCGAACAGATCGACATAGTCTGCTGTGAATAATTCTTTTTCTTGACGAGAAACTACAAAAAGCCCGTACTGATGGGATGTCAGTACGGGCTTAAATGTTAATATGGGTATTTTGTGAGCATAGAAAATTACTCTTTACTCACAAACCACTCGATACGCAGAATAATTGCGGTAGAGTGAAATCTTATCAAAACCTTATCAGAAGCGGTGGAAAAAATCCAGAAACCGTTGGTATTACTGAACTTTTCGGCTTTTCTTTTTTATTCCCACTCTATGGTGGCGGGGGGCTTGGACGTGATGTCGTATACGATGCGGTTGATGCCCTTGA
>JBJDYS010000060.1:0-11748 GCA_051867595.1 Oscillospiraceae bacterium | reverse complement strand
AAATCTGCACAGGGGGTCAGATTTTTATATACGTCTCAGCAGATGCCCTGCCAGAGCATGGCGTCGGCGACCTTCAGGAAACCGGCGATGTTCGCACCGGCCTGAATATCGCCCTTCATGCCGTACTTCTCGGCGGCGTCGGCGCAGGCGGCATAAATGCCTTCCATGATCTCCTTGAGCTTGGCATCGACCTCCTCGAAGGTCCAGCTCCGGCGCTCGGAGTTCTGGCACATCTCGAGACCCGAGGTGGCCACGCCGCCGGCGTTGGAGGCCTTGGAGGGGCTGTACATCAGGCCCGCGGACTTGATCGCGGTAATGGCCTCGGGCGTGCAGGGCATATTCGCACCCTCAAACACGGCGATGCAGCCGTTCGCAATCAGGGTCTTGGCAGATTCCTCGTCGATCTCGTTCTGCGTGGCGCAGGGCATCGCGATGTCGCAGGGGACGGCCCAGATGCCGGAGCAACCCTCGACATACTTCGCGGTGGGAACAAAGTCCACATAGGTCTTGATGCGGTCGCGGCGAACCTCCTTGATCTCCTGGATGACCTTGAAGTCGATGCCGTTCTCATCGACGATATAGCCGTTGGAGTCGCACATGGCGATGACCTTGCCGCCGAGCTCGGTGGCCTTCTGGTTCGCGTAGATGGCCACGTTGCCGGAGCCGGAAACGATGACGCGCTTGCCCTCGAAGGAGCTGCCGTTGTCCGCCAGCTGCGCCGCGGCGAAGTAGCACAGACCGAAGCCGGTCGCCTGCGTGCGGGCGAGAGAACCGCCATAGCTGAGGCTCTTGCCGGTCAGGACGCCGCTCCACTCGTTCTGCAGCTTCTTGTACTGACCGAAGAGATAACCGATCTCACGGGCGCCCACGCCGATGTCGCCGGCCGGCACGTCGGTATCCGGCCCGATGTGGCGGTAAAGCTCGTTCATGAAGGACTGGCAGAAGCGCATGACCTCGGCGTCGCTCTTGCCCTTCGGGTCAAAGTCGGAGCCGCCCTTGCCGCCGCCCATGGGCAGCGTGGTCAGGGAGTTTTTGAAGATCTGCTCAAAGCCGAGGAACTTGATGACCGACAGGTTGACCGTCGGATGGAACCGCAGGCCGCCCTTGAAGGGGCCGATCGCGGAGTTGAACTGAACGCGGTAGCCGCGGTTGACCTGCACCTTGCCGTTGTCGTCCACCCAGGGAACGCGGAAAAGGATCGCACGCTCGGGCTCGACCATACGGCCGACAATATCCTGCTCCTCATAGCGGGGATCCGCCTCGATCACCGGCTCCAGAGATTCCAGAACCTCTTCAACCGCCTGCAGGAACTCAGGCTCGTGGGCATTCCGGGACTTCAGTCCGTCCATAACAGAATTCAGATATGCATTTTTGATCGCCATGACAATTCTCCTTATCAGAAACTAATTATTAGCCATTTAATTAGTTGAAGCGATACGTATTATAAAATATTTTTATGCAGGAATCAATAGCTTTGCTCCAAAAATCATTAAATTATTTAATTTATACAATTAGTGCTTGCAATGAAATGAGGTTTGCCGTTAAAAACGACAAACCTCATTCTTATTGTATATCGGAATCGGGACAGTATTCAGTTTTTGAAGAAGCTGTCGAAGAAATCATCATCGGCAAAGTCCGTCGGCGGAACGCGGCGCGGGGGTGTTTCCTTCTTCGGCTCTGCGGCGGCCGGCCGGTGCGCGGACACGGACACCACATTATCCGGAAGGCTCTCCCCGAACTCCTCTTCGGGCAGCTCCTGCTCCTCCTGGGCAAAATAGTCGATCTGCGGCGCGATGTCCTCTTCCTCCGGGATGGAGAGCCACTGGGCCTCTTCCTCGGTCTGGCGGATCGCGCGCTCACGCTTTGCCTGCCGGACGCTGCTCACATGGCGCACGCGCTGGACATAATAGAAAATCACCAGAACAACATAGATCGCAAGCAGGATAATCAGGATCGTGATGATCCGGCGAACCATGGGTTCCTGGAACAGATTCCGGATCTGGGCGCGGATATACTCCATCCGGCTCATATCCACCGAGGACGCCGCCACCAGACGGGAGGTGCCGAAGCTCCGCACGACATGGCCGTCGGCATCGACCTCCACGACGGTGATCTCACCCAGAACCGCACCCACATCCAGCGGCGCCTCCAGGCGTTCGCCGTTCTCTTCATGGTTCAGCGTGTACTGATAGCCGATATTGGAAGCGTCATAGTCGTTCGGCAGGATGACGGAGACCACATCCTCCGCCCGGGCGCCGACCGTATCGGAGGTACCCATATCCACGGGAACCGTCACGACCGTTTCGGTGGAGCTGAGGATCTGGCGGTACTCGAAGTTTCCGAAGAACCAGTCGAGCAGCGTCATGCTGTCGAGGAACTGATCGCCCGGCTCCTGCGCGCCCATGACGACGCAGATGACGTCCTTATTGTCCTTTTCCGCCGCGGACACAAGGCAGTAGCCGGCGTTTTCAAAGTAGCCGGTCTTGATGCCGTAGGCCGGCTCGTAAGAATAGTTTCCGTTTTCTTCCAGAAGCTTGTTGGTGTTTTCAAGCTCGCGGGCGTCCGCCATATTCGTCTCGGGTACGGTGTGGCTGTATGTACCGCAGATCTGGGCAAAAACCGGATGCCTCATGGCCTCCCGGGCAATCAGGGCCAGATCCGCCGCGCTGGTGTAATGCCCCTCCTCTTCGAGGCCGTTGGCGTTGGCAAAGCTGGTGTTCGTGCAGCCGAGCTCCGCCGCACGCTCATTCATCAGCGAAACGAACGCGCTGACCGAACCGGACAGATGCTCCGCCAGCGCATTGCAGGCCTCGTTAGCCGAGACAAGCATGACGCAGTACAGGAGGTTTTCCACGCTCATCTCCTCGCCGGCCACCAGACGGGGCTCCGCGTCCGTGCTGTCCTCCTCGAGATTATACAGGCAGTCGTCCGTGGCCTCCACCATTTCGGTCAGGGAGAGCTCGCCCCGCTCCACCGCTTCCACGATCAGAAGCGCCGTCATGATCTTTGTGGTGCTGGCGGGCTGCACCGTGCGGTCGGCATTTTTCTCGTAATAGACCTCACCGGAATTTGCATCCACGATGATCGCGGCGTCGGCCCCGATCTCCGGTTCAGACAGCGCCATTGCGGAAACAGGTAAAAATGTAAATGTCAGCAGAAGCGCTAACATAAGCGGCAATATCTTGAATTTTTTCATGTTATTCTCCGGCAAAGTGTGATATGATGTGTATACAGGTATGAGCTTCATGCTATACGACATCCTATTATATTGAAACTCCGCCCGAAAATCAACTTATATTTCTTTTAAGATCATGACAAGGCAAACCCAGCGCCGCCTGGCGCACGTCCTCCTGATCGCCTCCGGAGCGCTGATCCTGCTCACCGGTGCAGTCATTTTGCACGCCCCGTCCGGGGCGGAGACAGACGCCGAACCGGCAGAATTTGGCACACTGCCCCGGGATGCGCTTCTCGATCTGAACGATGCCTCCGCCGAGGAGCTTGTGTGTCTGCCCGGCATCGGCCCCGTAAAAGCGGAGGCGATCATCGCCCGAAGGGAAGAGCTCGGCGGATTTCAAACGCGGGAGGACATTTTGTCCGTGCCCGGCATCGGCGAGGCCACGCTGGAAAAGATTTCTCCCTACATCACCTACGGAACAAGGAGCACACCATGAAAATTCTGGTCGTTGACGACGAGGAGCTTTTGGTCAAGGGCATCAAATTCAACCTCGAAAACGAAGGCTACGAGGTGGACGCCTGCTACGACGGACAGACCGCCGTCGAAATGGCCGCCGCCGAGTCGTACAACCTCATCATCCTCGATCTCATGATGCCGAAGCTGGACGGGCTTTCCGCCTGCATGAAGATCCGGGAAACCTCCACCGTGCCGATCATCATGCTGACCGCGAAAAGCGAGGACACCGACAAGCTCATCGGCTTTGAATACGGCGCGGACGATTACATCACAAAGCCCTTCAACATTCTGGAGCTGAAGGCCCGTGTGCGGGCGCTTCTGCGGCGCAGCGGCATACAGGCCGCCGCCGGGACGCAGGCCGCCTCCTCCCGGATCACACGGGGCTTTATCACCCTTGACACCGAGCGCCGCACCGCCGAGGTGGACGGGCGCGTCATTGATCTGACCGTGAAGGAATTCGACCTCATGGAGCTTCTCATGCGAAGTCCCGGCAAGGTCTATTCCCGCGAGAATCTGCTCGACATCGTCTGGGGCTATGACTATCAGGGCGATATCCGCACCGTGGACGTACACGTCCGCCGTCTGCGCGAGAAGCTCGAACGCAATCCGGCCTCCCCGGAATGCATCATCACCAAATGGGGCGTGGGTTATTATTTCAAGGACTGATAAGAAAAAGCGCAGCAGGCCCGTCCGTGCCGGCCGTTCAAAGCGCAGGCGCGGAATGAGCGTCCGCCTCAAGATTGCGTCCGCCTTTTCGCTGTTCACGGCCCTGCTGCTCGTTATATTGAACGTATATCCCGTTCTCGTCACCCGCGACATCGTGTTCGACACAAAAAAGAGCAGTATGCAGTCGCAGGGACTTGTCATATCCAGCTCCCTGGCCGCGCTGGACAGCCTCAGCGGCGAGGCCGTCAGCCAGGTCATGGAGCTTCTCGACGTGACCCCCATGACACGCATGATCGTCACCGACCCCGCGGGACTGATTCTCTACGACACCTCCGACGAGGACGATGCCGCCGGACGCTATGCGCTTCTCGCGGAGATCTCCGCCGCGCTGGCCGGACGCTCCGCCTTTTATTGCAGCTATTCCGGGGGCATATTCGTCAGCCGCGCCGCCACGCCGGTCGTCTCAAACGGCACCGTGCTGGGCGCGGTCTACCTCTATGAGCAGGATATGGAGCAGGGCGACATCATCCTCGGCCTGCAGCGCAATCTCCGCACCATGTCCCTTGTCTTCGGCATCGTCGGTCTCGTGGTCGTCTTTATCATCTCCGCCACGCTTACCATGCGTATCAAGCGTCTGGCCGCCGCCGTCAGCGTCGTCAGCTCCGGCGATTACGCCTATCGTCTGGACGTGCGCGGAAGCGACGAGATCGCCGAGCTGAGCGAGGAGTTCAACAACCTCACCGGGCGGCTCGAAAGCACCGAGGAGGCCCGGCGCCGCTTCGTTTCCGACGCCTCCCACGAGCTGCGTACGCCTCTTGCCGCCATCCGCCTGCTCTCCGACAGCATTGTGCAGGCAGACAATATGGACACCGGCACCATGCGCGAATTCGTCACCGACATCGGAAGCGAGGCCGAGCGGCTTCAGCGCATCACCGAAAAGCTCATGAACCTGACGAAGCTCGACGCCGGCGTCAGTCTGACCCAGCAGGAGGCCGTGGATATCCGCGCCGTCACCATGCGCGCGCTTCATCTTCTCGAGCCGCTGGCCGCCACGCAGAATGTCACGCTTCGCACGGAGCTTGCGGAAAACTGCCTCATCACCGCCTCCGCCGACGACCTCTACCAGATCATTTTCAACCTCGCCGAAAACGGCATCAAATACAATGTCCCCGGCGGCGAGGTGCTTCTCACCCTGCGAAAAGAGGGCAAAACCGCCGTCTTTACCGTCTCCGATACCGGCATCGGCATCCCGGAGAGCGACATCAGCAGCATTTTCGACCGCTTTTACCGCGTGGACAAGGCCCGTTCCCGCGCCTCCGGCGGCAGCGGCCTCGGCCTTGCCATCGTGCATGACGCGGTGCTCGCAAACGGCGGCAGCATCGCCGTTTCCCGCCGCGAGGAGGGCGGCACCCGCTTTACCGTCACCTTCCCCCTCCGCCGCAAAAAGGAGCGTCGCTCATGAAGAAAAACACGGTCTTATGCCTTCTGCTGGCCATCCTTTTTCTGCTTTCCGGCTGCACCCTTCCGTCCCTGCGGGACATTACCGCCCGCCTCACTTCCTCGGACAGCACGGAAGCCACAGACGTCATTTCCGTCTGGCGGGTCGTCACCGCCTCCGAGGACGGCGAGCTCATCCGGGCGGAGAACCACTCCGCCTCCGCCGCAGGCGATATGGAGGCGCTTCTCGCGCTGTTTGACGCGCCCAGCCGGAACGACGCCCTCGAACGCGCCCTGCCGGACGGCGTGGAGATCGAAAGCTGGTACCTTGATAACGGCGTGGTCACGCTCACCCTGTCCGCAAGCTTTCTCGATCATCCCCCCATGGAGCAGACGACCGCCGCTTTCTGCGCCGCGCTGACGCTCTGTCAGCTCGACGGCGTCGAGGCCGTCACCGTCGCCGCCGGGCAGCAGATCGTCTTTTCCGGCCTCATGCCGGAGGATGCCTTTCTGACCGCCGCCGTCACCGATCCCTATGTCCGCCAGCTTCGCCTGTATTTCCCCGACCGGGACGGACGCTATCTCATCACCGAATACCACAGCCTGACGCTCGACGAGGAGACCTCCCCCGAGCGCTATGTCGTCGAGGAGCTTCTGCGCGGCCCGAACAACGGCGAGCTGCAGAGCGTCATGCCCGCAGGCACGTCCCTTCTGTCCTGCTCGACCGGCGAGGACGGCGTCTGCACCGTTGACCTGTCCCATGAGTTCTATGACAACCGCCCGCACACCGCGCTGGGCGAGCGTCTGGTTCTGTATGCACTGGTAAACTCCCTCACGTCGCTCTCCTCCGTGGACAGCGTCCGCATTCTCGTGGACGGCCTGCCGGTCGATACCTATGTCTGCCGTTCGCTGGCCGAGCCGCTGTCCCGTTATGACGAGGCCGTCGGCCCCGTATCCCAGCCGAAAGGGGAAGTGGATCTCGATCTGTATCTCGCTCTGCCGGGCCTCACGGAGATCACGCCGCTCCCCTTCTGCGTCAGCGGGGATGATTACGACTCTCTGGCCGAGGCGGCATTGACCGCGCTGCTGGACGCCGAGGAGCCGGGTTATCCCGCGCTGTTTGCCGGCAGCGTCTCCGTCATGGGCGTGTCCGTTCAGGGCACGCAGTGCACCGTCGATCTGTCCGAGAGCTTTTTCGTCTCCCTGCCGGAGGATGCCCGGGCCGTGGCGCTGCGCTCCATAACCGCCACGCTGTGCGCCCTGCCGGAAATTTCCGCCGTACGCTTTACCGTGGGCGGCGACCCCGCCGCGTTTGACGGCATCGACTGGTCCGGCCCATGGCGCAGTTTTGACGAGATCAAGGTCTTCTGATAAGTCCGGCGCTTTCCGCAGGCGATATTCCCGGCCGGTTCGGCTCATTCTGCGGTAAAATCGGGGAAAAAGTCTTGCCAACGGCACTCTTTTATAGTACAATCTATTTTCAGAAAAGATTACCTTTGTTATAAATTCAGAACATGGAGGACATATTATGCCTATCACCGCAGGAGATTTCCGCAACGGCGTTACCTTTGAGATGGACGGCCAGGTCATGCAGGTCCTGGAGTTCCAGCACGTCAAGCCCGGCAAGGGCGCCGCTTTCGTGCGTACCAAGTACAAGAATGTCATGACCGGAGCGATCCGTGAAGAATCCTTCAACCCCTCCGCCAAGTTCGAGAGCGCATTCGTCGAGCGCAAGAACATGGAGTACAGCTACAGCGACGGCGACATCTATTACTTCATGGATCCCGAGTCCTACGAGCTCATCCCCGTGGACAAGTCCAACCTCACCGACGGCTTCCGCTTCGTCAAGGAGAACGAGGAATGCGTTGTCAGCTCCTACAAGGGCAACGTCTTCTCCGTCGAGGCGCCCAACTTCGTCACCCTGACGATCACCGAGACCGATCCCGGCTTCGCTGGCAACACCGCCACCAACGCGACCAAGCCCGCCACCGTCGAGACCGGCGCCGAGGTGAAGGTTCCCCTGTTCATCGAGCCCGGTGAGCGCATCCAGATCGACACCCGCACCGGCGAGTATCTCGGCCGCGCCAAGGACTGATTCGTTTTATAAACCCCGGTCATGCCGGGCAGCTGCGATTTTTTAACAAGGAGGAATCGATTATGACGACATCCGAAAAAGTTGCATATCTGAAGGGCCTGGCCGAGGGCTTCGGCATGGATCCCGCTTCCCGCGAGGGCAAGCTTCTCGCCACCATCACGGACATCCTGGAGGATCTGGCTCTGGATCTCGAGGACGTCATGGACGGCATGGACGAACTGGAGGAAGGTCTGGACGCTGTCAGCGACGATCTCGCGGACGTGGAGGAGATTCTGTTCGGCGATATCGACGAGGACGACGAGGACTTTGATGAGCCGGACGAAGAGGACGAAGAGCTGGACACCGACAACCTCGTTCTGTATGAGGCGCAGTGCCCCTCCTGCGGCGAGTATGTCACCTTTGAGGAGAGCATTCTCGAGCAGGGCGGCATCCAGTGCCCCGTCTGCGGCGAGAGCCTCGAGTTCGAGCTCGACCCCGCCGAGGACGAGACCGACGCCTGATTATACCCCTTTATACATTTCCCACCCGGAACGACCCGTTCCGGGTGGTTTTTATTGGGATTTTTCTCTTTTTCCCGCAACATTCACCGTTTGTTCACAAAACGTTGCGTTTTTGTTCAAGAACTTTCCTACGGGATGTTGTACTATACAGTCACAGGGATGAATGTCCGGCAGGCCGAACCGGACATAACATGACAAATTGCAAATACTCATTTTTCACTCCTCTCTTCTTTTTTGTGCGAAGCCGGATACCGTAAGGTGTCCGGCTTTGTGCATACGCGGCAAAACACGTTGGCATTTCCCGCGGAACGTGCTAAAATCAAGAAAAGCAATGCGAAAAGGAGGCCGCTCCATGTCCGTCGTCCTATGGGTTCTGATAATCCTCGCTGTTTTGTATCTGCTGGTCTGCCTCACGGTGACCATCCTCGCCTGCCGTCGCTTTCCGCCCAAGCGCAACCCCATGCACGCCCTGACAAATGCCACGGATACGCTTCTCGGCCCTTACCGGGACGTGATCGATGCCGGGCGCGACTGGCTTTTGAATCATCCCCATGTGCCCATGGAAATGACTTCCTATGACGGACTGAAGCTCCGGGCCCGGTTTTACGAAAACCCGGACGCGCGCGGCATCCTCGTCGCCTGCCACGGCTATCGCAGCAGCAGCACACGGGATTTCGCCTCGGCGATGAGCTTTTATCACGACCACGGCCTTTCCATCCTGCTGATCGACGAGCGCGCCGCCGGGCAGAGCGAGGGCAAATACATCACCTTCGGCGTCCGCGAAAGCCGTGACATCCGCGACTGGTGCCGCCTCATGCAGGAGCGTTTCCCCGACAAGCGCGTTCTCCTCGTCGGCATCTCCATGGGCGCGAGCGCCGTGCTGATGACTGCGGACGACCTGCCGGATAATGTCGCCGCGATCCTCGCCGACTGCGGGTATGACTCGCCCTGGGACGAGCTGCGCGATGTTGCGCGGCAGCATATCTTCCCCGCCGCGCAGATCGTTCTGCCGGGCGTCGATCTCTTCTGCCGCCTGATCGCCGGTTTCGGCCTCAGGGAGCGCTCCGCCTCGGACAGTCTGTCCCGGTGCAGGCTGCCGGTGTTCTTTGTCCACGGCGAAGCCGATAACCTCGTTCCCTATGCAAACTCCCTCAAAAACCGCGCCGCCTGTGCCGGGCCGTCGTTCCTCTTCTCCGTCCCCGGCGCCGACCACGGCATCAGCTACCTCATCGACCCCGACGGTTACCACCGGGCCGTGAGCCAGTTTCTCGAAGATGTGTTCGCCGTAAAATAAGAAAAGCACCGCCCCCGACCGCAAGGCCGGGGGCTTCGTCATGCCGGAAGCAAATTTTTCCTCCGCTCGTCTTTTTTCCTATTGACATCGTAGGATTTATTTGTTATTATCATAAACACAGTAGGTTTATAGGTTTAAACCATCCGGAGGAACACCCCATGCACATCATCCTGAAACAGCTGCGCCACAACTTCCGCAACGGCCGAATGTGTCTTTCCCTTTCCTGACAGCCCCGCGGCCCCTCTCGCCGCACTCCAAAAAACTATATTACGGAAAAGGAAATGAACCCATGAGCAGCTATAAATTTGAAACTCTTCAGCTTCACGTCGGTCAGGAGCAGGCCGACCCCGCATCCGATGCCCGCGCCGTTCCCATCTACGCGACGACCTCGTATGTATTCCACAACTCCGAACACGCCGCAGCGCGTTTCGGCCTGGCAGACGCCGGAAACATCTACGGACGCCTGACAAACTCCACGCAGAGCGTATTTGAGGATCGCATCGCCGCCCTGGAGGGCGGCACAGCCGGTCTCGCCGTGGCCTCCGGCGCCGCCGCGATCACCTACACCATTCAGGCGCTGGCGAAAGCCGGTGAGCACATCGTCGCGCAAAAGACCATCTACGGCGGTACATCGAATCTTCTGGCTCACACGCTGCCGCTGTATGGCATCGAGGCCAGCTTTGTGGATGCCCATGACCTCGCCGAGGTCGAGGGTGCCATCCAGCCCAACACGAAAGCCATCTATATCGAGACTCTCGGCAATCCCAATTCCGACATTCCCGACATCGACGCCATCGCCGCCATCGCCCACAAGCACGGTCTGCCGCTCGTCATCGACAACACCTTCGGCACCCCGTATCTCATCCGCCCCATCGAGCACGGCGCGGACATCGTTGTCCACTCCGCGACCAAGTTCATCGGCGGTCACGGCACCACCCTCGGCGGCGTCATCGTTGACGGCGGAACCTTTGACTGGGCCGCCTCCGGCAAGTACCCCTGGATCTCCGAGCCGAACCCCAGCTATCACGGCGTAAAATTCACTGAGGCCGCCGGAAAAGCCGCCTTCGCCACCTATATCCGCGCCATTTTGCTGCGCGACACCGGCGCGACCATTTCCCCGTTTGCCGCTTTCCTGTTGCTGCAGGGCACGGAAACGCTGTCCCTGCGCCTGGAGCGTCACGCCGAAAACGCCCGGAAGGTCGTGGACTATCTCGTAAACCATCCGCTCGTGGAGCACGTGAATCACCCCTCGCTGCCCGATCATCCCGATCACGCGCTGTATGAGAAATACTTCCCGAACGGCGGCGCCTCGATCTTCACCTTTGAGATCAAGGGCGGTCAGGCCGAGGCTTTCAAGTTCATCGACAATCTGAAAATATTCTCCCTGCTTGCCAATGTCGCCGACGTGAAGAGCCTCGTCATCCACCCGGCCACCACGACACATTCCCAGCTCACGGACGAGGAGCTTCTCGACGTCGGCATCAAGCGCAACACCATTCGCCTGTCCATCGGCACGGAGCATATCGACGACATCATCGCCGACCTTGAAAACGGCTTCGCCGCCATCCAATAAGCTTTTCACACTTCATTTTCCCCCTCCTCTCCATTTTTCCCCATGCACGAAAGCTCCACCCGCTTGGCGGGTGGAGCTTTCATATTGTCATGATCTCAGAACGTATAGGTCTCCGGCTCTGTGCCAAAGGATGAGATGACCGCCGAGCCGTTCGTCAGGGCAAACACGGCGGTGTTGCCGTCGCCGGGCTTATACATCGGCTTGAGTTCGGGGTGAGCCTCCAGCATATGGGCCTCCGCTTCGACATTCGGGTCATGCAGGGCCTCGGCCGTCACGCGGATGCACTTGCCCTCCTTGAACGCGCAGAGCTCCACCTTGGGATTGGCGAGCATCTGCCGGGCCACGTTCTTGGAAAGACCGGTCTGGATATAGAGCTTTCCCTCAAACACGTCGATGGTGCCGAAGGGCCGCACATGGGGCTGATCCCCGTCCACCGTCGCAAGATAATAGGTTCCGGCCTGCTTCAAAAATTCATAGATCTCATTCATAGTC
>JBJDYS010000059.1:0-2661 GCA_051867595.1 Oscillospiraceae bacterium | reverse complement strand
CCCCGGATAAGACCTCGCCGTCCTCGTATACGGCCTCCTCATCCTCCTCGGCCAGAGCCGCCGGAGCTGGAGAGAGGAGCATAGACAGCGGAACGATCACGGCTAAAAGCGCCGCCGCACCCCGGCTAAACCTGCGTATTTTCATGATTCTCTCCTTCCCCGGCCACCGTGCCGGAAATGACATTCAAATCCACATCGCCCTCCACCGTGGCGTGCAGCAGGCCATTGACGGTTCCGTGGATCTCGCCGCGCACCATGCCCTCGATCCGGACACGGCCGCTGACGCTGGCCGTATGCTCCAGAACCGGCATGGAGAAGGACGTCCGATCCACCGCCTTGCTGCCGAGCAGCAGGATCTGGGGCAGCACGAACATAACGAGCAGCATGGAGATGATCGTGCCCCGGCCAATGCTCTCGCCGATGCCGACGATGGCGCAGTCCGAAGTCATCCGGCCGATCAGAGTGCCCGCCACCGCCAGAATGGTGCCGGAGGTGATGACCGTCGGAAAGGCGAAGTTCATCGTATCAATGATCGCCTCCCG
This sequence comes from Oscillospiraceae bacterium, assembly GCA_051867595.1. Lineage (GTDB taxonomy): Bacteria > Bacillota > Clostridia > Oscillospirales > Oscillospiraceae > CAJOIG01. The sequence continues at coordinate 2,119 of JBJDYS010000059.1, read as the reverse complement.
GTGAGGCATCTGATTCTTGACCTCCTGGAACCGGCTGGCAATGACGATGGCGTAGTCGATGTTTGCGCCCATCTGGATGGAGCTGACCACCAGGTAGCTCATGAAGAAAATCGGGTTGTCCAGAAGGGACGGAATCGAGAAGTTTATCCAAATGCAGCCCTGAATCACCAGAATCAGCAGCACCGGCATACCCGCCGACTTGAAGGTGAACAGCAGGACGGCCAGAACGATCAGGATCGACACAAAGGTGACCACCAGATTGTCCCGCTCAAAGGATTTCTGGAAGTCATACTCCGTGGTGGACTCGCCCACCACATAGATGTCCCCCTCGGGGTAATAGGTTCTCGCCGTCTCCCGGAGCGTGTCCAGAAAGGCGTAGGTCTCGTCGCCGCTGACCGGCAGGTTCAGGTACACCAGAATGCGGCTGTACTCCTCGCCCTGAAGCTGCTTTTTGGCGCTTTCCATGGCGGTCTGGGCCTCGGCCAGCAGCTCCGCCTGATCCTCCTCCAGCGTGACGACGCCGGAGTCGATCTGGTCGCAGGCAAACAGCAGAACGTCGATCAGCGGGACGCTGTAGGCGGATAGGCTGCCCACGATCTGCCCGTAGTCCTTGTTTTTGGCCGCGTACGCCGCATACACCATCTGCGCCGCCTCATAGTCCAGCTCCGTCAGCTCCGCGAACTGCCGGGGCGTCAGCCGGTCCGCCAGCATATAGCCGTCCATGGCCTCCACATTGGAAAGGCCCATGGTGTAATCCACCTCGTCCATGCCGTCCAGCTCCTCCAGCAGCGCTTTCTCGGCGCTGTAATCCCGGCCGGGCAGCACAATGGCCACATAGTTGTCGGAGCCGAAGGTGTCCTCGATGGCATTTTCCGCGATCTGCGTGTCGTTGAGCTTGGGCGTTTCCAGCATACTGTAGCCGTAGGCATAGGGGCAGTTGGCGGACTGGTGAAACGCCAGCACCAGCACCAGCACAAACACCGGCGGAACAAACTTCCGCGTGGCATAGGCAAACTTCCCCACAAAGGGGATCTTGGGCACAAAGCTGCGGTGCCTGGTCTTTTCCATCAGCGGGCCGAACATCATCAGCAGGCCCGGCATTACCACGAACACCGACAGCAGCGAAAAGAGGATGGCCTTGATGAGACACACGGCCATGTCCGGGCCGATCCTGAATTTCATGAACATCATGGCCGCCAGACCGCCGATGGTCGTCAGGCTGCTGGCCCCGATCTCCGGGATGCCCTTGCTCAGCGCCGTGACAACCGCGTCCCGCAGGGGCATGGTCTTGTGCTCCTCCTTGAACCGGTTGCACAGGATCACCGCGTAGTCCAGCGACAACGCCAGCTGCAGGATGCTGGTCACGGAATTGGATACGAACGAGATCGTCCCCAGCAGGAAGTTGGTGCCGGTGTTGAGGATCATGGCCGTGACAAAGGTCAGAAGCAGCACGGGGATTTCCGCGTAGGTCTCGGAGGTCAAAACCAGCACCAGCACCACCACGACTGCCACATAGACCATGATGACGCGAACCTCCGCGTCGATGGTTTCGGCCAGCGTGTTGCCGAGCTCGGTGGACACATAATAGTCCTGCTCCGACAGCAGCTCCTCCACCCGCTCCAGCGCCTCCAGGCACTGCTCATCCGAATCGGCCCAGTCAAAGGTGATGGTATAGAGCGCGGACACCTCCCGGTAGTCCTCCTCCGAATCGAAGGTGACGCTCTGCACGCCCTTCAGCTCCGCCAGCTGGTCGTGAAGCTCCTCTGCCCGGGACAGACTGACATTCGCCACCATGACCCGGGCGGTGCCATAGGTGACAAACTGCTCCTCCATCACATCCAGCCCCTGCCGGGCCTCCGAGTCCTCCGGCAGATACTCCGCCAGCTTGCTTTCCACCGTCACCCAGCTTTGGGAAAAGGCGGAGAAAATGATGCCAATGACCGTCAGCAGAAAAAACAGATTGCGTTTGTCTACGATGAAGCCCGCCAGCTTTACCAGAAAACCGCCCTTGGCCTTGTTTGTTTCCTTCATGGATATGCTCTCCTTGTTGCGGCGCTATTTTTCCCGATCATGCTTCCCTGTCCTCCGGGCAGGCGCTTCCCGTGATATAAAAGGTATT
>JBJDYS010000058.1:0-45388 GCA_051867595.1 Oscillospiraceae bacterium | reverse complement strand
ATATCATTTTCCTATTCCGAACGCAAGAAAAACGCCCGTCCAGCGACGGGCGTTTTTCCTTTATTTTACGATTCGATAATAGACCTTTGCGGTAATACTGTATATCAGCACATAGATGAGCGCAAACACACCCAACGCGCCGACGGTGCAGCCCATGAACAGCGCCTGATCGGACATGAACAGCACGCAAAGAACTCTTGTCAGAATCGGGAATGCGAAAGCGACGTGCATCGCCGCGGCAAGGAGCGGCAGGAAGAACACCAGCACGATCTGGCTGCGGATCGCGCCCTTGACCTCGTCCGCGCTCATGCCTACCTTCTGCATGATCTGGAAACGCTCCCTGTCCTCATACCCCTCGGAGATTTGCTTGTAATAGATGATGAGCGCCGTCGCGAACAGGAACACGATGGACAGAAGCAGGCCAAGGAACAGCAGCGTGCCGTAGATTCCGTAAAGGTATTCGTCAAATTCCCAGACAGCGGTGATGTCCGCGGTGAACTCCGGCGCGTCCGTTCCGAGCTGTGCACCGACATAGGCGGCGAGCTGATAGCGCATACTGCGCTCGAAATCCCCGTAATGCCCGCCGGCCGCTTTTTCATCCGAAAAGTCGATAACCAGCTCGTTTGCGATCTCCGAGGCGTGCACGCCATACGCCGCCTTTTGCAGCTCGCAGATATATTGAAACGTCGCCTCATCCTTCACGACAAAGCCAAAGCAGTCCACGGAGCTGAATTTTTCCATGGCGATCGGGTAGCTGTCAAGCTGCGTTGTGCAGTCGAAGGTCCGATCGCCCAGGGTGAACGAGGGGATCATCCCCGACGCGTTTCCCGGAGCGCCGTAGACCGCCATCTGATCGTCCGCGAGCTCGAGATGAACGCCGGTTTGCGTTTCATACTCCTCCGCCGTGACAAAAAAGCACTCCATCAGCGTTCCGCTCATCCGCGACCGATCCGTCCAGAACACATCGTCCTCCCGGAGAAAGGCGCAGCTCAGATATCGCTGATACTTGGCATAGGAGACGGTCAGACCGTTTTCCTCCGCCGCGGTGTTTACCATGTCGAGAAGCACATCCTCCGGGATCACGACCGTTTCACCGTTTTCCCCGTATTCGGCGCTCAGAACCACCTGATGCGGAAACTGACGTTTCTTGGTGTCCTCGATGCCCGCGTACATACTGACCGTGGTAGACACCATCACGAGCACCATGGTCGCCAGAATCGTGATGGACGCAAGGCCCACGGCGTTCTGCTTCATGCGGTACAGCAGCCCGGACACGGCCACCATGTGCTTCTTCTGGTAGTAATACTTCGGGCTGCGCTTGAGGCACTTCAAAATGGCAATGCTGCCCGTGACAAAAAGGCAGTACGTGCCGATGATGACAAGGATCACCGCAACAAAAAAGAGATAAATCGCCGACAGCGGTTCCTTTGTGGTGAGGGAGATGAAATACCCCGCACCCAGCGTCACGACGCCGATGAGGAGAAGCAGCCACTTCACCCGCGGTTCTTTCTCCCCGGTGTGGGTGCTTTGGAGCATCTCCACGGGCTTCATCCCGGCGATGCGAATGCGGTTAATAAGGCAGGTCAAAAGATACAGAAGCAGGAAAAACAGCGCGGACGGTATCAGTGTCTTTGCCGAGATATGGTAAAATCCCAGCACGCTGTCCACCGCGAGAACACGGCAGATGAGCAGCGCGCACAGCTTATAGAGCACAATGCCGGCAATCAGACCGCCCGCCAGCACGAACAGCGTACAGAACGCGGTCTCCCAGAATAAAACCCGGCCGATATGCCGTTTTTCGAGACCCAGCACGTTATAAAGCCCGAACTCCCGGCTGCGCTGTTTCATGAGAAAGCTGTTCGTGTAAAGAACCAGCACGAAGGACATCAGTCCCACGACGACCACGCCGAGCGGCATGATGTCCCGCAGGAAGCTGCCGCCGCGAACCGCCTGCAGCCGCTCATCCATCGTGAGCGTCAGCACGATATAAAAGACCGCGGCAAGGCCCATGCCCGTCAGGATATTCGGCACATACAGCCGCTTGTTTTTGCAGAGGTTTGTCCACGCGAGACGGCGATAATACCCGATCTTCATCGCGATTCACCGCCCGTCGCCAGCACCGTCAGGGTGTCCGAGATCTTCTGGTAGAACTGCTCGTTCGTGCTGTCGCCGCGATAGAGCTGATGGAATACCTCGCCGTCCTTGATGAACAGCACACGGCCCGCATGACTGGCGGCCTTGGTGGAGTGTGTCACCATGAGGATGGTCTGACCCATGGCATTGATGCGGCGGAAGGTTTCGAGCAGGTCATCCGTGGACTTGGAGTCGAGCGCACCCGTGGGCTCGTCCGCGAGAATGAGCCGCGGCTCGGTGATGAGCGCACGCGCCACCGCGACGCGCTGCTTCTGACCGCCGGAGATCTCGTAGGGGAATTTGTCGAGAAGCTCCGTGATGCCAAGCTCCGCCGCGATGGGCGTCAGCCGCTTTTCCATGCCGGACACGCCCATGCCGCCAAGCACCAGCGGCAGGAAGATATTGTCCTTCACGGAGAAGGTGTCGAGCAGGTTGAACTCCTGAAACACGAAGCCGAGGTTTTCGCGCCGGAACGCGGCGAGCTGCTGTTCGCGGATGTCTCCGAGCTCCTTGCCGCAGAGCAGAACCTGACCGCCCGTCGGACGGTCAAGCGCCGCGAGGATGTTCAGAAGCGTCGTCTTGCCGGAACCGGACTCGCCCATAATCGCCACATATTCCCCCTGTTCCACCGAGAAATTCACATTGGACAGGGCCTGCACCGGATGACCGCCGAAGCGGGTGGTGTAAATTTTTTTCAGACTTTTCACTTCCAGGATCGTCATAAAAGCTTCCTCCTTTTCGGTATGCCCCTATCCTAAGACAAAAGCCGAAATGCCAACATCGAATCGGGTGACATTTCGGCCTGTGTATGTGACATTTTTGTAAGGTCGCGTTTTATTCGACCTCCAGCTTTGCGGAGGCAAGCGCCAGCGAGATCGCCGTGCCGACGCCCGGCTCGGACGCCGCCGTGATGCGGATACCGAGCTTTTCCGCTGCCTGTTTGCAGAGATACAGGCCAAGGCCGGTGGATTTTTTGTCCGCCCGTCCGTTATAGCCCGTAAACCCCTTTTCAAAGATGCGGGGCAGATCCTCCGGCGCGATGCCGATGCCGGTATCGCGGATGGTCAGCACTTTTTCCGGGGAAACCTCGATGGTCACACCGCCCTGCGGGGTATATTTGACCGCATTGGAGAGAAGCTGCTCCAGAAGGAAGCAGAGCCATTTCTCATCGGTCAGCACCGTGACCGCGGTCGGCTCATAGGTCAGCCGTATTTTCTTGCGGATAAACTGCGGCGCGTATTTGCGAACGCTCCGCCGAATGAGGTCATCCAGCGCGTATTCCTGCAGGACAAGATCGTTTGCCCCGCCGCCGAGGCGGATGTAGCTGAGCACCATCTCCACATACTGCTCAATGCGGAAAAGTTCTGCGGAAAGCGCCCGGTGTTCCTCCGTATCCTCGCTTCGGAGAACCATCTCCATGACGGCGATCGGCGTTTTGATCTGATGCACCCAGGTCGTATAGTAATCGAGACTGTCCTGCCGCTCCGTCTCAAACGCCGTGGAAAGCCCCCGGCATCGGCGGCCCAGCTCCGCGATCATCGCCTGATAATCCGCCTCTGCCAGCGTTTCCGACGCGGGCAGGTTCAAGTATTCCTGCTCGACAGCCGCCGCTTTCAGCCGGCGTTCCTCGTGGCGGCGGCAAAACCGGGCAAACCGTATCCCCATCACGACCAGACCAACGAACACGCACAGCCCCGCCGCGTAAAGATACGCCTCCCACTCCGCCGCATACAGGTCACAGACCACGCCGAAGATCACGAGAAACAGCGCAAAGACCAGCAGCGTCCAGCGCTTTTCACGCAGATAGGCGAAAAAAAGCTTTCTCATTCGACGATATACCCGCTGCCGACTTTTGTGACAATGAAGCCTTCAAGCCCGGCGCTCTCGAGCTTTTTCCGCAGGCGGGTCACGTTGACGGTCAGCGTATTCTCCTCCACATAGCAGTCGTCCTGCCAGAGCTTCATCATGAGCGTGTCGCGGCTGACGATTTTGCCCTTGTTTTCCATCAGCGTCTGAAGGATGCGAAACTCGTTTTTCGTAAGCTCAATCCGCTGTTCCCGATAGCGCAGGCTGCCGTCGTTCAGGTTCAGGACGGCGCCGCGATGCTCCGGCATCGGCGCAGCGCCCGCCATGTTGTAGGCGCGGCGCAGGATGGCCTGGATCTTTGCGTTCATCACGTTCGGATCGACCGGCTTCGGGATAAAATCGTCGCCGCCCATGTTCATCGCCATGACGATGTTCATGTTGTCCGAGGCCGAGGAGATAAACACGACCGGGACATTCGAGACCTTCCGAATTTCGCTGCACCAATGGTAGCCGTTGAAAAAGGGCAGCATGATGTCCACGAGTACCAGATGCGGGTCAAACGCCGTAAACTCCGGCATGACATTCTGAAAATCCGCAATCAGGCGCACCTCGTTGCCCCACGGCTCGATCTGTTTTTTCATGACCTGCGCGAGCGCAAAGTCATCCTCAATAATCAAAATACGGTTCATGAACCGATTATATCATAAAAACGCCCGTCTTGCGACGGGCGTTTGCGCTTTTTCTTTTTTTACACGATGTCCATGGCGGCGAACATACCGTCGCGCACGGCCTGCATGATGCGGGCGGGCTTCTTGCAGTCGCCGATGACGCTCACACGCGGGCAGAGGCCGTAGAACGGCTCCAGCTCGTCGGTCGGAGCGCGGAAGCCGAGCGCATAATAGATGCTGTCGGCCTCGAAGAACACCTCGCTGCCGTCCGGCGCGATGGCCTTGACGCCCTTATCGGTGACCTCGGTCACGCGGGTGGAGCAGTGGATGTTCATGCTTTCGGGCTTGAAGATGCGGAACGCTTCCTTGTGGCTCCAGAACGCATCGCGGGCGTAATCGTCGAGCATTTCGACGACCTCGACGTCATGGCCGGTGTCGCCGAGGTGCATGGCAACCTCGATGCCGACCTGACCGCCGCCGATCATGACGCACTTCTTGCCCGGGGTCTCCGTGTAGACGTTCAGCGCGTACTTCGCGTTCTCACGCAGGCCGGGGATGCGCGGCGCGACGGGGCGTCCGCCGATGGCGAGGATCAGCGCGTCGGGCGCAAATTCCTCGACCATCTCGGGCGTGACGGTCACGCCGAGCTTCACGTCCACGCCGGCGCGATAGACGCGGTTCGCGAGGTTGTCGCGGAAGCGGCGCATATCGTCCTTGTGGCAGTCGAAGCTGGTATACCAGAGCGCGCCGCCGAGCTTTTCGCGGTTATCCATGAGCGTGACGCGATGGCCGCGCTCCGCCGCCGTCAGCGCGGCATACATACCGCCGGGGCCGCCGCCCACGACAAGGACCTTCTGACCGGGACGCTTTACCTTGGGCGCCCACTCCAGGCGGAGCTGGCGCATGGAGGTCGGGTTCACCGTGCACTCGAAGGGGACGACCTGCACGCGTTTTTCCGGGTCGGACGCGAGCGGGTTGAAGCAGGAGCAGCGCAGGCAGGGCATGATCTCGTCTTCCTTGCCCATGGCGGTCTTGTTCACAAAGTCCGGCTCCGCCAGCAGGCCGCGGCCCATGGCGACAAAGTCGCACTTGCCGGAGGCGAGCGCTTCCTCGATCTGGTCGGGCCCGTTGAAGCCGCCGACCGCCGTGACCGGGATATGTACGGCCTTCTTGACGGCCTCGGCGAGGTCGAGGTTGCAGCCGTGCGGATGATAAATGGAGGAGAACGCCTTCGAGGCGACGTGGTTATAATACAGGCCGGAGGTGACATGGATGATGTCGATCTTGTCCTGGATGAGCTTGGCAAACTCGACGGCTTCGCCGATCTCGAGACCGCCGGGAACGCGCTCCGCGCCGGACATACGATACTCGATCAGCAGATCGTCGCCGCAGACCTCGCGGATGCGGTCGAGCACCATGATCGGGAAACGGGCACGGTTTTCCATGGAACCGCCGAACTCGTCGGTGCGCTTATTCGTGAGGGGGCTCACAAACTGGCCCAGCAGCCAGCCGTGGCCGCCGTGGATCATGACCATGCGGAAGCCGGCGAGCTTGGCGCCGAGGCAGGACTGCGCGAAATGCTCCGCAACCTCCTCCATATCCGCCACGGTCATCTCCTCGACCTGAACGCCGTCATCGCGGACATAGCCGGTGGGTCCGATGGGATTCCGGCCGCTCGAGATCGTCGCCGGATGGTTGATCGCGCCGGCATGGTTGAACTCAACGGACGCGACCGCGCCGTGACGCTCGATGCTCTCCGCAAGAACGAACAGCGCCTCCTGATGATAGACCGATTTGTTCGGCGTGAAGAAGTCGATGGTGTGATCGTGACGGGCGGCGCGGTCGTTATCCACAAAGGACTCGGTGACCGTGACGGCCGCGACGCCGCCGCGGGCGCGGACTTCATAGCCGTTGATGCACTCCGGGGTCGGCGTGCCGCCGGGGAAGACGGTGCGGTCGGTGGTCATGGGCGCGGCCATGACGCGGTTTTTGAAGGTGACGCCCTTGATGGTCATGGGCGCAAACATATGCGGATATTTCAGCATGACAGACACTCTCCTGTTATTTGTTTGTTGATTGTATTGTACCGAATCGTGCCGCATCGTGCAATATCGCACTTTTTTGTGCGGATGTAACTTTCAGGTTACTCTCTCTTGCCGCATTTCATCCCTTGTGATACAATAGACATATTAAAGCAGGAGGCATCACTATGGAGGAACGCGAACTGGTCTTTGACTTGCAGAAAGATCCCTACAACCACATGATGCGTATTCTGTTCGGCCGCTGGAAGCCGTTCATTCTGATGGCGATGGTCTTTGACGAGGGCAAGACGAATTTCTCCGATTTCATCAAGCAGCTGCCCATCAGTCACAAGGTTCTGACCGAAAACCTGAAGGCCATGGAGGCCGACGGGCTCATCTACCGCACCGTCGTGCCCGACACGCCGCCGCGGACGGAATACCGCCTCACCGAGACCGGTCTTTCCTTTGTGCCGCTGCTCCGGGCGGTATACGACGCCGGCTGGAAGGATATGACCGCCAAGGGCCTGCCCATCGACACGCTCGGCGAGATGTGGCACGGCTACTGTGACCGTGACCCGGAGCTTATGAAGCGCCCCTATAAGAAGCGCCCCTATAAAAAGAACTGATCCCGGGCGCATATCCGAAACATACAGGAGGTAACGCATGGCCCGTAAAGATCGGAAAAATCGCTTTAAAGAAGCGTGGGAAACGCACCGCGGCCCCACCATCGTCTATATGCTTCTGCACATCATCGTCATTTTAGCTCTGATCTCCTCCGCACTCCGGGGCCAATGGGAGAGCGTTTTCATCTGTGTCATGACGCTCATCCTGTTTCTGCTCCCGTCCCTCGTCGAGCGGCAGCTTCGCATCGACCTGCCGGACGCGCTCGAGATCATCATCCTGTGCTTCATCTTCGCCACGCAGATCCTCGGCGAGCTGCAGGCGTGGTATGTCCGCTTTCACGGCTGGGACACCCTGATGCACACCATAAACGGCTTTGTCTGCGCCGCGATCGGCTTCTGTCTTGTTGACCTGCTCAACCGGAACGAGCGCGTCGGCATCTCGCTCAGCCCGCTGTATCTGTCCCTCGTCGCCTTCTGCTTCTCCATGACCATCGGCGTCCTGTGGGAATTTGTCGAGTTCGGCATGGACTATTTCTTCCTGCAGGATATGCAGAAGGACACCGTCATCCATACCATTTCCTCCGTCGCGCTCGACCCGACCATGTCGAACCACACGGTCATTATACGCGGCATCGAGGACGTCGCCGTGAACGGCGAATCGCTCGGCCTCGGCGGATACCTCGACATCGGCCTGTATGACACCATGAAGGATTTGTTCGTGAACTTCCTCGGCGCCGTCACCTTCTCCGTCATCGGCTTCTTCTATGTCAAAAGCCGCGGGAAGAGCCAGTTCGCCAAGCGCTTCATCCCCGTGGTTCTCGATGCGGAGGAGCCTTCCGACGGCGACGAGCCGCAATAACCGTTTCCGAAAGGGGGTCATGCCGTCATGACCCATGAGCCGCAAAAGCTGACAAGCGGCAATCTCCCGAAGCAGATTCTGCTGTTTTCCATCCCGCTCATTTTTTCGAGCGTGCTGCAGGTGCTGTTCAACATATCGGACATCGCGGTCGTCGGACGCTTCGCCGGCGCGGAGGCGCTCGGCGCGGTCGGCTCCACGACGCATCTTGCGGGCATATTCACCTGCTTCCTCATCGGCATGACGAGCGGCGTGAACGTCCTCGCCGCGCGCTATTACGGCGCGGAAAACCGCGAATCGCTGGGGCAGACTGTGCATACCGGATTTCTCGTCTGTCTCGCGGCCGGTTTTGCTCTGCTCGCACTCGGTCAGGTCATCATCCACCCGCTCCTCACGCTGCTCGGCACGAAGCCCGACCTCATGGACGGCGCCGTGCTGTATCTTCGCATCTACTTCCTCGGCCTGCCCGGCATGGCGATCTACAACTACGGCAACGCCGTGTTCAGCGCCGTGGGCGACACAAAGCGTCCGCTGGGCTATCTGCTCTTTTCCGGCATCCTGAACGTCGCCCTCAACCTCTTTTTCGTTCTCGCGATGCACATGGATGTGGACGGCGTGGCTCTCGCGAGCGTTCTGTCCCAGTATCTCGCCGCCGCGCTGATCCTCACGGCGCTCTTTCGCGCCCGGACGGATTACGGCCTTCGCCCCGGTGAGCTTCGCATCCACCGGGCACGCGCAAAAAACCTGCTGGCGCTTGGCATCACCGCCGGCCTGCAAAACGCCATCTTCTGCATCGCGAACCTCTTCATCCAGAGCGGCGTGAACTCCTTCGACAGCGTGATCGTCGAGGGCAATGCCGCCGCCGCGAATGTCGATACGCTCATCTACAACGTGATGAACGCCTTCTACATCGCCTGTTCCAGCTTCGTCAGCCAGAACCTCGGCGCGCATAAGCGCGAGCGCATCCGGCAGAGCTATCTGATCTGCCTTGCCTACACCGTCGGCATTTCGATGCTTCTCAGCGGCCTGGCACTGCTGTTCGGCCGACCGATCCTGTCCCTGTTCACGACCGAGGAGGCCGTGATCGAAGCCGGTCTGCAGCGGCTCGTCATCATGACCCTCAGCTACTGGATCTCCGCCTTCATGGACGGCAGCACCGCCGCCTCCCGCGGTCTCGGACGCACCATCCTGCCGACCGTCTTTATCATCCTCGGCTCCTGCGTGTTCCGCGTCATCTGGGTCTACACGGTGTTTTCCTGGTTCGGCACGATCGAATCGCTCTACCTCGTCTATACCTTTTCCTGGACGCTCACCGCCGCCGCGGAGATCTGGTATTTCATCCGCTCCTACAAAGAGCTGACACACGAATTTCAAACCATATAAAAACCATCCGCCGGAAGCCTTGCCTCCGGCGGATGATGTTTTATCAGCCCTCAAACGGGAATGTATACGGGAGATGGTATTTGTCGCGGACGGCGATAAACTCCTTCTGGACAGCCTCGCCCACGGGTACGCCGCGATCCTTGCGCCAGAGCCAGGTCAGCCACGCCTTTTCGCCCGCCGTGTAGATGCGGTTCTGTCCGGGCGCCTTTTTCGAGGCGCGCAGCTCGCGCAGGATGTCCCCGGCCGTCTTGCGGAATTCGTCCTGCCCCATGAAGAAGTCCGGGTTCAGGACGATGAAGAAATGGCCCAGATGGTACGGCCGCTTTTCCCCGTTCGGCCCCAGACCGGACAGCGCCTTCAAAAACGAACCGGCCTGCAGCGCCGCCGAGAGAATCTCCACGACCGTCGCATAGCTGTAGCCCTTATAGCCCGCAAGCTCCTCGCCGATGCCGCCGAGGGGCGCAAGCGCCGCATTGCCCGCGACGAGATCACGGAGGATCTGCTCGCTGTCCGTCATCGCGGAGCCGTCGCTGCCGATGACCATGCCGGCCGGGGTATCCATGCCGCTGCGGGCGTAATACTCAATCTTGCCGCGCTGGGTGATGGAGGTCGCGCAGTCGATGCAGAACGGGAACTCCTCATCCGTCGGAAGCGCGATCGTCAGCGGGTTCGTGCCGAGCATATTCTCCACGCCGAAGGTCGGCGCGATCGAAGGCCGGGCATTCGTGCCGGTGATGCCGATCATGCCCTCGTTCGAGGCCATCGTCGCCCAGTAGCCCGCGATGCCGTAATGCGTGGAATTGCGGATCGCGCCCGCCGCCATGCCGTAGACTTTCGCCTTCTCGATGAGCGTTTTCATCATCCGGTGCGAGGCCACCATGCCCATGCCGTCATGGGCGTCCGCGACGAGCGTCGTCGGCGTGTCCTTCAGAACCTCGTACTCGGTGACCGGCTTCTGGATACCGGCCTCGATGCGGTCGATGTAGATGGGCTTGAAGCGGTTGCAGCCATGGCTCTCGATGCCGCGGCGGTCGCTCTCCATCAGTACATCCGCACAGATGGCCGCGTCCTCCGCCGGAACGCCCACCGCCCGGAACGCATCGGTCATAAAGCTCCCGATCAGCTCCCAGGGGACATACGGGCGGGTTTCGGGGTCTTTTTCCATGTTCAAATCGTAGATCTGACCCATGATGACGCCTCCTTATTCATATAAATTTGTAGAGATTCAGCCCGGTCACCTCTTCGTCGAGGCGGCGCTCCACCTCGCCGTCCAGCCGGCGCACAAACATCTCGCAGGTCGCGGCGATGCGGCATTCGTTCATGTGGCCGCCGCGCACGTTCATATTCTCATCGCAGACATTCAGATGCAGGTGCAGATAGATTTCCCCGTCCTTGCGGGATACATTGCCGAGAAGCGACGTGATCTCCATCGGCCCCTCCAGCGTGGTTTTGTGATAGACCCGGCTGCCCACATCGTACAGGCCCACCACCGCCCGATCCGCCGCGCCGATCGCCTCCACCGAGGCAAGCCGGATATCCTCCGCACGGCACAGCGCCGTCAGGCTCTCCATGATCTCCTCGCCGCGATCCATACGCACGACATAGGTGTCGCCAAAACGCCGGTACTCCATCAGATAACGCCCCTTTCACGCAGAATATCCGCCACCAGTGCGACGCATTCAAATACCATGCCGTCGCAATGGGCTTTTTTCTCGCCGCCGCGCTCCTTATCCACGCGGAGCAGGTCGGCGCAGTCGAACAGGCCGTCATGCGCCTGCCGCAGACGGCTGTGATACGCGCTCACCGCCGGGCCGTCATCGACGCCGAAAAGGCCGAGCGCCATGAGACCGCCCGTGATTGCGCCGCAGACCGACGCACGCTTCATACCCCCGCCGAAATTCGCCGCGAGGCGGAACGCCGTCTCCTCATCGAGACCCGCCTCCGCCGCGAAGGGCAGAAGCACGCTCTGCGCGCAGTTATAATGCCGGGACGGATCGTCCCGCAGCGCCGCTGCGCGGGCAAGATACAGGTCGTTATTGTGTGTCATAACCAGAACCCTCCTTTGGGTATTCTCATCATACCCCAAAACCCCTCGGTACGCAACCCAAAAGCACGGTTGAAAATTGCCTTCTCCGCATGGTATACTTTTTTATCCACCTCAATCCAAGGAGCATATCCATCTTGGGCAAACATAATATCTGTCTTATGAACGATTCCTTTCCGCCGGTCATCGACGGCGTGGCCAATGTCGTTATGAATTACGCCCGCCATATCGAGGCGGAACACGGTCACGCGGCGGTCGTCACGCCCGCCTACCCCGGCGCGGACGATGCCGCCTGCCCGTTCCCGGTGCTGCGTTACCCCAGCATCGACACCCGGAAGCTCGTCGGTTATGTGGCGGGTTTTCCGTTTTCTCCGGAGCTTGCAAGACAGCTCCGCGAGGAAAACGCGGAGCTTCTGCACGTCCACTGCCCCATGTCATCCGCCCTGCTTGCCCGGGAGTTCCGGGATGTTCTGCAGGTGCCGCTCGTCTTTACCTACCACACCAAATACGACATCGACATCGCCAAAGCCGTAAGGAGCCGCCTCCTGCAGGAGGGGGCCATCCGGGCGCTCGTCCAGAACATCAGCGCCTGCGACGAGGTATGGGTCGTCAGCCGGGGCGCCGGGGAGAATCTCCGCTCGCTCGGCTATCAGGGCGACTACCTGGTCATGGAAAACGGCGTCGATGTGCCGCGGGAGCGCGTGTCGGACAGCGCCGTCGCCGACGCGGTGCGCGGGTATGACCTGCCCGCCGGTGTGCCGGTGTTCCTCTTCGTCGGACGGCTCATGTGGTACAAGGGCCTCCGCATCATCCTCGACGCACTGGCCGCCCTCCAGGCGGCAGGAATGGACTTCCGCATGGTCGTCATCGGCGACGGCGCCGACGGCGCGGATATCCGGGCGTATGCCTCCGGGCTCGGTCTCGACGGCCACTGCATTTTCACCGGGGCGATCCGTGACCGCGACGCCATCCGCGCCTGGTATTGCCGGGCCGATCTGTTCCTGTTCCCCTCGACCTTTGACACGAACGGTCTCGTCGTGCGCGAGGCGGCCGCCTGCGGTCTTGCCTCCGTCCTCGTCCGGGACAGCTGCGCCGCCGAGGGCGTGACCGACGGACGAAACGGCTACCTGATCGACGAAAACGCCGCCTCCCTCGCGGAAACGCTCATGGCCCTCTGCCGGAACATCGCCGACACCCATACCGTCGGCGAGGGTGCGGCGGCGGAGCTTTACCTCTCGTGGCAGGACGCCGTGTCCCGGGCCTGCGCCCGGTATGAGGTCGTCATCGACCGCTACCGCGCCGGGCAGTATCCCCGGCACAAGCGTCCCGCCGACGAGCTCTTCCGCACCTACGGCGAGCTGATGACCGCGCTGGGCCATGTCGAGGAGCGCGGCGAGGAGCTGGAGCAGCGCATCGAGCAGACACTGCCCGCCCATCTCATCGGACGGCTGCGAGGCCATCGGCACAAGCCCTGAATCTGTGACCCTCCGCCCAATTTCCTGTTGCTCCGCATCCGGCGGCGTGTTATCATGAAAATAGATAAAATTTTATATATAGTCAGGAGGCAGAACCATGGATTTTTCCGCCGCCAACCTCTCCCTGTGGAATGTAATCATCCAGCTCGGCATGATTGCCGGCAGCATTTTGCTGGCCAATCTTCTCCGGCAACGGATTCCGTTCATTCGCGGAAGCCTCATGCCCATCGCGGTCATCGCGGGATTCATCCTGCTGATCCTCAAGCATCTCGGCGTTCTGCCCGTGGACAACGAATTCCTTGAGATCATCGTCTACCACTGCATCGCACTCGGCTTTATCGCCATGAGCCTGCGCGTTCCGCAGATAGTCAAAGAGAAGAATCGGGATCTCACCGGCCTCAAATCCGGCGCGCTCATCGTCAGCACCTACCTCGTGCAGGCCATCGTGGGTCTCATCATCACGATCACCCTCAGCTGCACCGTGCTGCCGCAGGTTTTCCCGGCGTCCGGTCTGCTCCTGCCCATGGGCTACGGCCAGGGCCCGGGACAGGCCAACAATGTCGGCATGACCTATGAGGCGCTGGGCTTTGCCGGCGGACGCAGCTTTGGTCTCGCCATCGCCGCGATGGGCTATATCTGCGCCTGCGTCGCGGGCGTTGTCATGCTGAATGTTCTCGCCAAACGCGGCGCCGTCCGCTCGAAGAGCGAGCAGAAGCCCGAAGAGCCCGACCTGAACTTTTTCCAGGATCCCAACGAGATCCCGGTATCGGATTCCATCGACCGGCTTTCCATGCAGCTGGCGATGGTGCTGCTCGTCTATCTTCTCACCTTCCTCGCCACCTGGGGCCTCACCGCCGGCATCTCCGCGATCTCCGAGGGCCTTGCAAACACCGTGAACACGCTTCTGTGGGGCTTTAACTTCATCATCGGCTCCGCCCTTGCCATGCTGGTGCGCGTTCTGTTCGACAAGGCAAAGACCGCCGGTCTTGTCCGCCGCCAGTATCAGAACAACTACCTGCTCAATCGCCTTTCCGGCTTCTTCTTCGACCTCATGATCGTGGCGGGCATCGCCTCCATCGACCTGCAGGATCTGAGCGGCCTGTGGATCCCGTTCATTCTGCTCTCGGTCGCCGGCGGCGTGGCCACCTGGCTCTGGCTCCGCCTTGTCTGCAAGCGCATCTACGGCGACTATTACTACGAGGGCCTGATCTCCATGTACGGTATGCTCACCGGCACCATCGGCTCCGGCATCCTGCTGCTGCGCGAGATCGACCCCGACCTGCAGACCCCCGCCGCCAACAACCTCGTCATCGGCTCCAGCTTCGGTATCGTTTTCGGCGCGCCGGTTCTGGTATTGGTCGGCCTGGCCGCCCGCTCGACGGCGATGTGCTTTGTGACCATCGGCCTGGCCGCCGTGTATGGCGCGGTTCTGACGTTCATCATCTTCAAGGCGGGCCGAAAGAAATCCTGACCCCCGCCATAAAAACCGCCCCGGTTCACTCGGAAAGCGAACCGGGGCGGATGTTTTTTACTTTTTGCCTTTGAGCAGATTCATCTTGATGTTCCAGAGCTTCTGGGACAGATCCACATAGTAGTGGTGCGGGTTCTCAAACCGGCGCACCTCGTCCCACAGGGTTTCGAGCTGCTCGGCGCAGTAGTCACGGATCTGCGTCAGGTTCGGGCGCTCATACACAAGCTCGCCGTTTAAGAAGATCGGCTGCATCAGCTCTTTGGCGGTGAAGTTCTCCAGCGTCTTTTCCTTCCAGACCGCGTCCGGGTCAAAGATCGTGAGCGGCTTGCTGTCATCCACCTTCTCGTCATATACGCAGAGATAATCCGCAAGCGCCTTGCCGGTGTCGTTCGCGAAGAAGCGGTAAATCTTCTTGAAGTGGGGATTCGTGATCTTCTCCACGTTCTCGCTGACCTTGATTTTCGGCTCGATGGTGCCGTCCTCACGCTCCACGCCCACGAGCTTATACACACCGCCGAACACGGGCTCGCTGCGGGCCGTGATGAGCCGTTCGCCGACGCCAAAGGTGTCGATGCAGGCGCCCTGCCGGATCAGATCCTTGATGAGGTACTCGTCAAGCGCGTTCGAGCAGGTGATCGTGCACTCCGTCCAGCCCGCGTCGTCGAGCATCCGGCGCGCCTGACGGCTCAGCCATGCCAGATCGCCGGAGTCGAGACGGATGCCGCATTTTTTGATGCCGAGCGGCTTCAGGATCTCGTCGAAGGCGCGGATGGCGTTCGGGATGCCGCTCTGCAGGGTGTTGTAGGTGTCCACGAGCAGGGTCGCGCTCTCGGGATAGGTTCGGCAGTAGGCGCGGAAGGCGTCAAGCTCGGTATCGAACATCTGCACCCACGCATGGGCCATGGTGCCGCCGGCAGGTACGCCGAAAAGCTGGTCGGACAGCGTGCAGGCCGTTCCGGCACAGCCGCCGATATACGCCGCACGCGCACCGAGGATGGCCGCGTCCGAGCCCTGCGCCCGGCGGGAACCGAACTCCAGCACCGCCCGGCCGTCCGCGGCGCGGACAATGCGGCTGGCCTTCGTCGCAATCAGGCTCTGGTGGTTCATCGTGCAGAGCATATAGGTCTCCAGCAGCTGCGCCTGGATTGCCGGGGCCCGCACCGTCAGGATCGGCTCGCGGGGAAAGACCGGCGTGCCCTCCGGCACGGCCCAGATGTCCCCGGTGAAGCGGAAGCCCTCCAGGTACTGCAAAAACTCCTCGGAGAACAGATTCCGGCCGCGGAGATAGGCGATATCCTCCTCATCAAAGTGGAGGTTCTTTACATATTCGATCACCTGATCGAGACCCGCCGCAATCGCAAAGCCTCCGCCATCCGGCACCGAACGGAAGAACAGATCGAAGTATACGACGCGATCCGCCATGCCGCTGGCGAGATAGCCGTTGCCCATGGTCAGCTCATAGAAGTCGCAGAGCATGGAGAAGTTCAGGGATTTGATATTTTCCATCGTAAAACCCTCTTTGGCATTTTTAGGCAGTATACCACACCCGGCGGGAGATGTCACTTGTTTTCCGCAGAAAGATGAATAGTTCCCGTAGTATTTTGTAATCTTAATTACAGGATTAGGCGTTGATTTATAAATCCGCACACTATATAATATTAGCTGGAAAAAAGCGGAATATCATTTTATCATTCCCGTACACGTAAGGAGAACACGATGGAACTCACCATGGAACGGCAGAAAGAGCTGGAGGCCCTTTGCCTCCGTTTTCGCCGCGAGGTTCTGACCGCCATTCATAAGGCGCAGTCCGGCCATCCCGGCGGCAGTCTTTCTGTCTGCGAAATTCTCACGCTGCTGTATCAGCACCGCATGAACATCCCCGCTCCCGACGCGCCCGAGCGTGACCGGCTCGTTCTCTGCAAGGGTCACGCCGCGCCCATGCTCTACCGCAACCTCATCGAAAAAGGCTTCCTGCCCGCCGACTGCATGGACACGCTCCGTCAGCTGGGCAGTCCGCTGCAGGGCCATCCCGCCATGCACACCCCCGGCATCGATATGCCGTCCGGCCCGCTGGGCATCGGCCTCGCCGCCGCGCAGGGTATGGCCATCGGCCTGAAGCTCAATAACTCCCCTGCCCGCGTCTATGCCATCCTCGGCGACGGTGAGCTCGATGAGGGCGCCGTGTGGGAGGCCGCCGCCTCCGCGCCCAAGTTCCGCCTCGACAACCTCTGCGCCGTCGTTGACTGCAACAAAGTCCAGCTCGACGGCACGACCGACGAGGTCATGCCGCTGCGCGACCTCGAGGGCAAGTGGAAGGCCTTCGGCTGGCACGTCATCCGCGTCGACGGACACGATCTGCGCGCCCTGAACCGCGCCTTCGACGCCGCCGAGGCGACCGCAGACAAACCCACCGTCATCATCGCGGACACCGTCAAGGGCAAGGGCGTCTCCTTCATGGAGGGGCAGGCCGGCTGGCACGGCAAGGCCATTGATGCGGACAGCTATAACAAAGCCATGACCGAGCTGGGAGGTGCTGACTGATGGGAAAAGCAATTCGTGACGTTTACGGCGAGACGCTGGCCGAGCTCGGCGCGGAAAACGAAAACATCGTCGTTCTGGATGCCGACCTGTCCGGCTCCACCAAATCCAAGGTCTTCGGCACAAAATTCCCCGACCGCTTCTTCAACATGGGCATCGCGGAATCCGATATGGTCTCCTGCGCCGCCGGTCTTTCCACCGTCGGCAAGATCCCCTTTGTGAACACCTTCACCGTGTTCCTGACCACGCTGGGCCTCATCTCCGCCCGCGCGCAGGTCTGCTACGGCAACCTGAACGTCAAGCTCGCCGGCGCCTACTGCGGTATGTCCGACGCGCTCGACGGCGCGACCCACCACGCCACCGAGGACATCGCGGTCATGCGCTCCCTGCCCAATATGCAGGTGATCGTCCCCGCCGACCCCGAATCCACCCGCTGGGCCACCCGCTACGCCGCGGAGCATATCGGCCCCGTTTATCTGCGGCTGAGCCGCACCGAGTACCCCGACCTGTATCCTGCCGGCACCGTCTTTGAGCCGGGCAGGGCCAAAATCGTCCGCGAGGGCAGGGACGCGACCGTTTTCGCCATCGGCATCATGGTGCACAAGGCGCTCGAGGCCGCCGAAGCACTCAAGGCGGAGGGGATCGACCTGCAGGTCGTTGACCTTGTCTCGGTCAAGCCCATCGACGCGGAGCTCATCACCGCCTGCGCTAAGGACACCGGCGCGGTCGTCTGCGCCGAGGAGCATCAGGTCTACGGCGGCGCGGGCAGCGCTGTTGCGGAGGTCCTCGCCCACGAGGGCGTCGGCGCGCCGACGGAATTCGTCGCCATTCAGGACACCTTCACCGAGACCGGAAAATACGACGGTCTCCTTCAAAAATATGGCCTTGACGCCGCCGCGGTGGCGGAGGCCGTGAAAAAGGCAGTGGCAAGAAAATGACACAATTTTTCTGTCCCGGCCGCACGGAGCTGGCTGGAAACCATACCGACCACCAGAAGGGCCGCGTCATCGCAGCGGCCGTTGACAAGGGCATCCACGCGCGGGCCGAGCTGAACGGGGAAAATATCATCCGTATTTTCTCCGAGGGCTTCGACCCCGTCGAGGTCGATCTTTCGCGCCTCTGGCCGGAAGACGGAGACGCCGGAACCTCCTCCTCCCTCGTGCGGGGCATGGCGGCCGTGCTGAACGAGAAAGCCCTGGCGCTGCACGGCTTCAACGCCTACCTCACCAGCGACCTGACGCCGGGCGGCGGTCTGTCCTCCTCGGCGGCCTATGCCGTTCTGGTCGGCTGCATGATCGCCCATTTCGCGGACGGCCCGGAGGTGTCTGCGGAGGAGCTGGCCCGCACGGCGCAGAAGGCGGAAAACCGCTTTTTCGGAAAGCCCTGCGGTCTCATGGATCAGATGGCCTGCGCCATCGGCGGCGGCGTCTACATGGACTTCCTCGAAAACAAGATCCTGCCCATCGACTGCGATTTTGACCGGCTCGGTCTCGCTCTCTGCCTGACCGACACCGGCGGCTCCCATGCCGACGCGACGGCGGCCTATGCCGCGATCCCGTCCGATATGTCCGCCGTGGCACAGGAATTCGGCGAGAATTTCCTCGCGCAGGTGCGGCAGCCGGACTTCGATCTCCGCTGGCCCGAACATACCGAGGATCCCCGGTGGAAACGCGCCCGGCATTTCTTCGACGAAAACTGGCGCGCCGCGGCCATGGCCGACACGCTCGGTCTGCGCGACGGCTCGCGCTATCTGAGCCTCATGAACCAGTCCGGACGCAGCTCCGAGAATTTCCTCTGCAACATCGTCGATGAAAACGGCTGCGGCAAAGAGCTGGCGGACGGCCTTGCCCTCTCGGCAAAGCTTCTCGACGGTAAAGGCGCCTGGCGCGTCCACGGCGGCGGCTTCGGCGGCTGTGTGCAGGCGCTCATGCCCGAAGAGCATTTCGAGGCCTACAAGGCCGCGATGGACGAGGTTTTCGGCGCGGGCAGCTGCCAGCGCATCCGCATCCGCGCCAAAGGCGTCGGCGTGCTGGACGACGAATCTTCCTCTTGACCCGGGCGTCCATTCGGGATATAATCAATACACACTGAATAAAATATTCCTGTAAAAGGGAGTAGTCGGCGTCCCCTGCGGACGTTGCAGCGGCGTCAATACGGCATTTTGCCCGCTTCTGTATGAAATGACGAGACTTTTACCGTGTAGTTTTTCTGCGCGGTAAAGGTCTCTTTTTTTGGAGGCACTTATGAATCTATTCGCTCTGGTTCTGTTCATTCTGACCTACATTCTGCTGATTTTTCTGCCCAATCACCGGCCGTGGAGCGCCCTCGGCTCGGCGGCGGTGTTCGTGATCGCCGGCTTTCTGCCCGTGAATCTCGTTCCCTCGGCCGTGGACTGGAACATCCTCATGATGCTCGCCGGCACGATGGGCACCGTGGCGCTGTTCATCGAGTCGCGGATGCCGAACCGCATGGCCGACCTCCTGCTGCGGAAAACGCCGAATATCATGTGGGCGGCGGTCGCGCTGTCGCTCTTTGCGGGCATCGTATCCGCCTTCGTGGACAACGTGGCAACCGTGCTGATGATCGCCCCGGTCGGCCTCGCCATCGCGAAACGGCTCGATACGTCCCCCGTGCCGCTGCTCATCGCGATCTCCGTGTCCTCCAACCTGCAGGGCGCCGCCACTCTCGTGGGCGACACGACCTCCATCCTGCTCGGCGGCTATGCGAACATGGACTTTCTGGACTTCCTGTTCATGGACGGAAAGATGAGCATCTTCTGGGCCGTCGAATTCGGCGCGCTGGCCACCGTCCCGGTCATCATGTACTATTTCCGGCATGAGCGCGCGCCCGTCCCCGAAACCGAGCTGACCGAGGTGGACGATATGTTCCCCACCTGGCTTCTCGCCGGGAACATTCTGCTGCTCATCGCCGCGTCCTTCCTCCCCGAAAAGCCCGCCGTCACAAACGGCCTCATCTGCCTCGGCATCTTCCTGATCGGCGCCGTGCGCTCGATCATAAAGAACCGCAGCGCCTCTTCCGCACTCCGGGCTCTGCGCGAGATCGACTACCAGACCCTGCTGCTTCTCGCGGGCCTGTTCATCATCATCCAGGGCATCACGCAGGCCGGCGTCATCGACGGCATCAGCCAGCTCTTCCTGCGCCTCGGCGGCGGAAACGTGTTCCTGCTGTATACGCTCATCGTGTGGGGCTCCGTCCTCTTCTCCGCGTTCATCGACAACATCCCCTATGTCGCCACGATGCTGCCCGTCGTGACCGGCATCGCCGCCAGTCAGGGCATCGACCCGCGCGTGCTCTATTTCGGCCTTCTGGTCGGCGCGACGCTCGGCGGCAACCTCACCCCGATCGGCGCCTCCGCGAACATCGCCTCCATCGGCATCCTGCGCCGGAACGGCTATGAGGTGAAAACCTCCGACTTTATGCGTATCGGCATACCGTTTACGCTGATCGCGGTGCTCGTCGGCTATCTCTTCTGCTGGTTCGTCTGGGCCTGACTCTCCCATCAAAAAACCGCTCCTCCGATTTTCGGAAGAGCGGTTTCGTTTTGTGTTGTCCGATCAGTAGGCGATGCCCCAATAGACCATGTGCTTCGCGGGCTTGCCGCAGCAGACGCAGACATCGCTGAGCTTCTCCTGCTTATAGGGGATGCAGCGGCTGGAGAGACCGGCAGCCTCCTTCATCTGCTCCTCGCAGGCCAGCTCGCCGCACCACATCGCCTTGACGAAGCCGTCCTGCCCCTTTTCCCGAGCCTCCTCGAGAGAGTACACCGGCCAGGTGTGGCTGTCGAGATTCTCTTTGGCCTTGCGATACAGGCCGTTATGCACCTCGTCCAGAAGCCCGGCCACAGCGGTCTCGAGCTGATCGAGCGGCAGGAACGCCTTCTCGCCGTTATCCCGGCGGGCCGCGACGAACTGACCCTTTTCGAGATCCTTCGGGCCGATCTCGACGCGCAGAGGCACGCCCTTCATCTCATACTGGGCATACTTCCACCCGGCGCTGTTATCGGAGAAATCGCCCTTGGCGCGGATGCCGGCCGCCTTCAGGCGCTCGACGATCTGCTCCGCGGCCTCGGTGACACCGGGCTTATGCGCGGCGATGGGCAGCACGATGACCTGAATGGGCGCGATGCGCGGCGGCACGACCAGGCCGTTATTGTCGCCATGGGTCATGATGAGGCCGCCGATCGTGCGCGTGGACATACCCCAGCTCGTCTGGTGGGGATAGGCGGCCTGATTGTCCCGGTTCTGGAAGGTGATATCGAACGCCCGGGCAAAGCCGTCGCCGAAATAGTGGCTCGTGCCGGACTGCAGGGCCTTGTGGTCATGCATCATGCACTCGACCGTATGCGTCTCGACCGCACCGGCGAATTTTTCCTTCTCGGTCTTGTTGCCGCGGATGACGGGCATCGCGAGATAGTTCTCGAGGCAGTCGGCGTAGATCTCCAGCATCTGCAGGGTCTCCGCACGCGCTTCCTCCTCGGTGGCGTGCAGGGTGTGGCCCTCCTGCCAGAGGAACTCGCGGCCGCGCAGGAACGGACGGGTCGTCTTTTCCCAGCGCATCACGCTGCACCACTGGTTATATTTCATCGGCAGATCGCGCCAGGAGTGGAGCACATGGCTCCAATGATCGCAGAACAGCGTCTCGCTGGTGGGACGGACACAGAGCCGTTCCGGCAGCTCCTCGGCGCCGCCCATCGTGACCCACGCGCACTCCGGCGCAAAGCCCTCGACATGATCCTTCTCCCGCTGGAGCAGGGATTCGGGGATCAGCATCGGCATGGAGACGTTCTCATGGCCGGTGGCCTTGAACTTCGCGTCCAGCACGTTCATGATGTTCTCCCAGATGGCATAGCCATAGGGCCGGAGAATGAACAATCCCTTGACGCCGGAGTAGTCCACCAGCTCCGCCTTCGTGCAGACGTCGGTGTACCACTGGGCGAAATTATCCTCCATGGAGGTGATCTGTGCAACCTGTTTATCCTTAGCCATTGTTCGACCTCAACTTCCTTGTTTTAACTTATATATTTTATATAGGCGGGGAAGTATTGTCAAGCCGCCGGGACTTGACCCGGCGTTTTTTTCTTTATATAATGTCTTTGAACAGCAATCCGAACGCAGCATAAAACCGGGAGGTGTTCATTTGACCAAACAGAAATTTCTGGCGGAGCTCAGCCGGCTTCTGGTCTTTATGACCGAGGAGGATCGCGCGGAGACCATCCGCCGTTACAACGCGATGTTCGACGCCGCCGGGCCGGAGGGCGAAGACGCGCTCCTTGAACAGCTCGGCACGCCCACCCGCACCGCTATCGCCCTGAGCCGCGGATATGAGCCCGGCTCCGTCAAGGTGGAGGCCCCGGCAGCGGCTCCGGCTCCGGCTCCGGCGGAAACGCCGTCGGACGCGCCGCAGAAAGAGACCCTCGATGAGTTCGGCCTGCCGGAATTTACCCTGCCCGGCCTGGATGAGGAGGACGCTCCCACGCCGCAGAGCAAGCCCGCGGAAGAGCCGCTCCCGAAGCGTGTGTCCATGCCGAAAACGGTCGTGGCCCGGGATTCCGGGTGGGATGCGCCTCCGCCCCCTGCCGGGACGCGGATCGAGCGAACCATGTCCCTCGGCCTCGGCATCCCGCTGTTTATCTTCGTGATGATCGCGCTGGGTCTGCCTGTGGCGGCGGTATTCCTCGCGCTGATCGCCGTACTCCTGCTTCCGGGCGGCGCGCTTCTGACCGGCGTGTATCTGACCGTCATCGGCGCGCTGTGGTGCACGGCGTATATGGCCGACGCGATCCTGCTCTTCGGCACGGCGTTCGTCGTACTGGCCGTGGCGCTGATCGTTCTGTGGGCGGGTATATGGGTCGATGTGAAGCTCGGCACGCTCTATGTGCGGGGTGTGAAATGGCTTGCCGGCGAGCTTCTGGGAAGGAGGGTGACGGACGATGAATAAAGCGTGGCGCATCATCAGCGCGATCGTGCTTCTGTGCCTTGTCCTCGGCATCGCCGGCATCGGCGTGGGCTTCTTCATGGGAAGCTCCCCGGTCATCCTGCAGAATCACGGCAGCCTCACGGAATACCTTCACCGGCTGGAGATCAACCGCGATATCCTCATGCAGAGCCTGAACGACCTGCTGGCCGACTTCGGCCTTTCGATTTTCTGATAACCGCATAAAAACCGCTCCGTTTCGGGCGGTGTCCGTAAAACACTGAATCCTCCGTATGATGATCATACGGAGGATTTTTCTGTATGGTATTCAAATTCGGTTCAACGCTTCCGACAAACGGGAGGTTGTCGGTCTGGAATTCTTACATAACTTCACTGAGTCTATCGACGGTGCAGCCCTTGCTTGCATAATATTCCATCATCTCAGGGAGTTTCTTTTTATCATAGCTTGTGATGCAGTCAGACAAAACATGAACGGTATATCCAGCTTTGGTCATATTGTAGCAGGTGGATTTTACGCAAGCTGTGGCATCTGCTCCGGCAATAAAAAACTCGGTGATGTTGTGTGCCCTGACAAAGGCGGCAAATTCTTCACTTGTTAAAGCATTGCTCTTTGTTTTGGTGAAAATGTGATCTGATACGATTTTCAGTTCCGGAACAAATTCGGCACCGCGAGTTCCAGGCTTAAATGTTCTCGTTCCGGCAGATAGATTGTTATGTTGAATGTAGACAACATCCATATTGTTTGCAACCGCCCAATCAATAGCTTGATTGGTAGTATCAATGATCTCCTTGTAGTTTTTTGTAATGTCATTCTGAAGGTCGATCACGACCAAGGCATTGTTTTTCATAATACTCCTCCTTCAAATTCCGATTTTCTCACTCCCACACGGAAGCTCTATATCCGTAAAAGACGAAAAAGTCGGACATTTACCTAGGGAAACGCCCGAAGAACTTGGGAATTCTTCGGGCATACTCCATTCCGTTTCACGCCCCGGCTGTTGGCACGGAGGCCGTGTTTTTTATTCGTCCTCGCTGTCGTACTGCTCCAGCACCTCGAGCATCTGGGAGATCATCTCCTCATCGGAGAGGCGGAATTTGATTTCCACGCGGCGGCTGGCATCCTCGTTCACCGTACCGTCGGCGTTATAGATCGGGTTCGACCAGGAGCGGCCCGTCACAGACATCAGCGAGCGGATCTGCTCAAGCTGCTCCGCCGTGAACATATCCTGCGACTCGCCCAGACAGTACGCGGCGACCGCCTCGGCGCGGGCCTGGCTCAGCTCCAGGTTATACTCATAGCTGCCGACGGTGTCGGTATGGCCCTCGATGATGATCTCGGAAATGTAATCAATATAATCCTCGGACAGCACCACCGCAAAATACTTAGGCAGGAAGTCCGCGAGCGTACTCTTGCCCTCGCCGGAGAGGTCGTCGCTGTCGTAGGCGAAGATGATGCTCGAATCGAGCGTGATCGCGCCGGTCTTTTCGTCGATGGCGATGCTGAGCTGGGAGTTCGAGAACTCGTCGCTCAGGTCGGCGATCAGGTCTTTTTTGACGCCGATGATCTGCTCAAGCTGAAGCTGCTGGTTTTCAAGCGCCGTGGTCTGCAGCGAGATCTGCGCCTCCTTGTCCTCCAGCTGCGTCTGCTGCAGCGCCAGCAGCGTCTGCGATGCCAGAAGCTGTGCCTGCGCCGCTTCGAGCTCGGCCTGCTGCGCCTCGAGCGCCGCCTGCTGTTCCTCCAGCGTGAGCTGCTGCTCGTCAAGCTGGCTCTGCTGATCCGCCAGAAGCGCGCTCTGCTCCTCGGTCAGATCCAGATAGCCCAGATTCTCCAAAATGGCCTGCTGCAATTCATTCTCACGCTGCTGCAGCTCGATCTCGCTGGCGTCATAGGAGTTTTTCACCTGCATCAGCACAAACAGCGTGCCGCAGATAATGAGAATGAACATCAGGAGCACGCCGGCCATCATATCGGAATAGGACTGCCAGAAGCTGGTCTCCTGAAATTCCGTCGGTTTTCGATGTTTTCTGGCCATGCTTCGCCCTCCTTATCAGAGGTCGGTGCGGCGATCCAGCTCGTCGCTGAACCGGGTCAGGCTCTTCTCCGTGTCCGACACGGCCTTGAGCAGAAGCTTCAGCTCCGTATCGATGACCTTCGTCGTGGCCTTGATGTCGCCGTCCATCGCCGCGACGGTCTTGGGCAGGCCCTTCATGGCGTTTGCGACGTTGCCCGCGGCGGTGTTCACGCCGGTGAGGCAGCTCGTCAGGCGGGAAATGCTGTCGTCCATCACCGCCAGACTGTCGCTCAACGTGCGGGACAGGCTGCCGTCCAGCGCCGCGACGGAGTGCTCCAGCCGCTGCGAAGCCGCCGTCATATCGGAAGCAACGGACTCGGACAGCGCGCGGATGGACTCCGCCGACTGGGACGCAAGCTGTCCGGCCGTGATGATCTGGCGGGCGCTGTCGGCGTTGGCGGTCTGAATGCTCTCCGCAATCGCCGCAACGGATTCCGCCACGCGATGGCTGTCGGCAATGTTGTCGGCAGCGGCCTGCGCGGAGGCGGCGATCGTGCGGACATACTCCGCCTCCTGCTTGTGGAGTTCATGGTAATCGTCCATGAGGACGCGCATATTCTCGATGACGCCCTGCTGCTCCTCCGTCAGCGACTGGATCGCAGCGGTATACTGGCTCATGGTATCGGCGATCTTCCGGGCCTCGACCTGCGCGTCGGCCAGGCCGGCGGTCGTGCGGCCGACATTGTCGGTCATATCGGAGATCGCATCGATCATGGTCTTTTCCCAGCGGGCAAGCTCCTCCGTGCGGGTCTTGAGCTGCACGAAAATGCCGCCGAGAGAGGTGTTCATGCTGTCGAGGAAGTAGCGGACGACCTTTTCCATGCCAGCCCGCTGATCCTCGATCGCGACGGTCACATACTGGCTGATCGTCTGCTGCAGCGTATCCACCGAGGGCTGCATCAGCTTGATGATCGCCTCGCTGACCTGATCGCCGATGCCGGTACCGAAGTTCTGCAGCGCCGCGTTCTGCTCCATCTGCAGGCGGATCATGGCATTTTCGGCGGCGTGCTCATTCACGGGGCGGACGCACTCGGAAAACGCATCCTGAAAATCGTACAGCGCATCCAGGCTGTCGCGCAGGAGCTTCTTATAGAACAGGCCGAACAGCAGCGAATAGATCAGGCCGAAGATCGAGGTCAGAAATGCGATCTTGATGCCCGCCATCAGCGCCTGCGTGCTGGTCTGCATGACGTCCACCGAGGAGGCGTCAAAGTTCCGCAGGCCATAGACAAGGCCGATAAACGTGAACAGAATGCCGAGCCCGCTCATGATGCCGCCGAGCTGGTCGCAGAAGGACTTGTTGACCGCGGAGTAGATAAGCTCCTCGTCGATATAATCATCGATGCGGCAGGTCGCGGTCAGGGAATTCTGCTTCTGCAGGCGATGCACCTCGCGCAGATACGCGCCGTAGCGCTCGTCGAGACGCTTGTTCGCGAACGGCTCCCCGTTCTGGCTGTACCGGCCCCAGAGGGACTTGGCGTCCTCATCCGAACGGCAGATGTTGTCGGTCACGCGGGAAAGCGCCGAGGCGGCCTTCGTCAGCGGCCGAGCACAGCCGACAAAATAGATGACGAGAAACAGCGCCGCCAGAAAGGCGAACACAAGGTTGATAATGAAGTCGGTGAAGCCCTCGCCCGTCCTTGTCAGCCAGAACACCCCGATCGAGGCCAGAAAGACGAGAAGAAACACCACCCGGCTGAGAATATTCCAGGCTTTGATACGATTGCCCATAGTCATTCCTCCTAACAGATCATGCGACAGCGCATACCGGCAAACGTGCCGTGCCGCCGGAATCAGTCGAATTGATGGATTCCAATATAGCACAAATGTAACGATTTGTAAATAATTAATAACAAAAGTTACAGGACTTTCGTGAATTTCCCACCCGGCGGGATTTGGCTCCGTCCAAGCGCGAGCCGGTTCATCCGGCGCCGGAAACGCTTGGAAACAGCGGGATTCTACGATTCGTAGAGCGATTTTTGACGTGCGGTAGAGTTCGTTTCGGATGTTTCGTAGAGAGGCGCCGAAACAGTAGGTTGCTCCGGCCGGCTGTTTGGGGTAAGCTTTTAAACACGGCGCACGCGCAGAGTGCATACTGTATAAAATCTGCCCGGCCGCCATAAAATCCAAAAGCAGGTGAACACCATGATCCGTATTTTTACCGACAACGCAGCCAACCTTCCGGAAGAGCTCGTCGAGCGTTTCGGGCTGGGCATCGTCAGCATCCGCTGCTTTGTAGGCAGCGAGGAGCTGGATTTCTCCGGCGGTTTTGACGGGAAGAAATATTATGACGAAATCCGCGGCGGTATGCAGGTAACCACTTCCATGCCGTCGATGGGCGCGTTTCTCGACGCCTTCTCCGCCGTGCTGCAGCAGGGCGACGACCTGATCTATATCGGTATGTCCGGCGGCGTCAGCGGCACGGCGGCGCTCGCGCAGAGCGTGGTCGGGGAGCTTCAAGAGGAGTATCCCGACCGGAGGATCATTGCCATCGACACCCGCGGCGCCTCCCTCGGCGAGGGCTTTCACGTCCTGAAGGCGGCCAGGCTCCGCGACGAGGGAAAGAGCTTCGACGAGATCGTCGAGCAGACGCTGGCAAGCTGCGACAATATGTGGCAGGTCTTTACGGTGGACGATCTGGCCTATCTGCGTAAGACCGGGCGGATCTTCAACGCCGCCGTCAAGATGACGAATCTTCTGAATGTCAAGCCCATCCTGATGGGCGACA
This sequence comes from Oscillospiraceae bacterium, assembly GCA_051867595.1. Taxonomy (GTDB): domain Bacteria; phylum Bacillota; class Clostridia; order Oscillospirales; family Oscillospiraceae; genus CAJOIG01. Next base: position 17,615 of record JBJDYS010000058.1, on the reverse strand, counting down.
AGGAGGGCCACATCGTCCTGCGGCACATGAACGTCGGACGCCGCCGCTCTCTGGACACGCTGGCGGCCCGCTACCGCGACAACTGCGCGGACATGACCGCGCCCGTTGGCATTGCCCACGCCGACAGCCCGGAGGATGCCCAGTTCGTCATCGACAAGCTGCGGGAGTACGGCTGCACCGGGGAGATCCTGAATGTAGTATATGAGCCGGTGACCGGCTCCCATGTTGGCCCCGGCACGGTCGCGCTGTTCTTTTTCGGCGACGGACGCCCCTGAGGATACGCGAACGCGGAGAGAAAAGGCTTTCTCTCCGCGTTTTTTTATGCTATGATGTGCCCATGAAAACGACAAAGACCAATGCGATGCGCCAGCTTGACGCCGCCGGCATCGCCTATGAGATCCGCGCCTACGAATTTGACGACGACCACCCCACGGGCCTGCACAGCGAGGAGCTGAACGACGAGCTGCGCGAGCGGATGTTCAAGACCCTCGTCACGCTCGGCGAACGACAGGGGCCGGTCGTGTTCGTCATCCCGGTCAGCGAAGAGCTCGACCTCAAAAAATGCGCCGTCGCCGCCGGGGACAAGCGCATCGAGATGGCGCCCATGAAGGATGTCCTCGGCCTGACAGGCTATATCCGGGGCGGCTGCTCCCCGGTCGGCATGAAGAAGAAATACCCCGTCATCTTTGACGAGACCGCCCTGCTGTACGACAAAATCTGGGTCAGCGCCGGACAGCGCGGGATGCAGATGCTCGTGGACACGGAGGCGCTCATCGCCTTTGTGGCCGGCCGATGGGCAGACGTGACAAAAGCCCGCTGACAAAACAGCTCCGCCCAGGCGGAGCTGTTTCTTTTTTGGGACAGTTGGTGATTGTCAAGCGGTCAATTCCTTGTTATAATAGGAAACCGTCACCACGGATCGGCGGCCGTCGTCTCTGCCCCGGCAAAGCGCACGGCGGAAAACGCCAGCACCCGCGTCGGGTCAAGGCAGTCCTTGGAGATGCCGAGCTCCTGAAACGCGATCGGAAGCTCCGTGCAGGCGAGCAGGAATTTCTCCGCGCCGCGGCCCCGCAGCTCCGCGAGGATGTCCGGCACGGGAATATCGCTCAGCGCGATCTTCCGGCCCTTGACGCCGTCATAGATCAGGCGCATGATCATTGCCTGATGCTCCGCCGTCGGATACACGGGCTCAATGCCCTCGGCGAGCAGTGCCTTTTCATACACGCCGCTTCGCACCGTGCCGTCCGTCGCGAGGACACCGGCGCGCCTGACCCCGGCTTCCTTCAGCACGGCGGCGGTAAGCCGCGGCATATGCAGCACGGGAATCGTCACGTTCTCCGCGAGCCGGTCATAGAAATAATGTGCGGTGTTGCAGGGCAGGATCAGAAACTCCGCGCCCGCCGCTTCGAGCCGCCTGCCGCTCCTGACGAGCTCCGGCACGGGATCCGCGCCGCCATGCAGGATCGCGGCGGTACGGTCGGGGATGTCGGTGTTCACATCGGAGATCATATGCAGATGCTCCTGATCGCAGGAGGCCGCGGTGAGCGCGATGATCTTCTGCATCAGGTCACAGGTCGCCGCCGGGCCCATCCCGCCGACGATACCCAGTGTTTTTTTCACGAAAATGCCCCCCTTTTCGGGATTCTTCTGTTATTGTATGCGCCCGCTGCGGCTTCGTCAAGGGCGCTGTGAGGAATTTGATTTATGGACAACAGACCGATCGGTATATTTGATTCCGGCGTAGGCGGACTGACCTCCGTGCGCCGGCTGATGCAGGAGGCGCCGAACGAGAGCATCGTCTATTTCGGCGACAATCTCCGCGCCCCCTACGGCGACCGAACGGCGGAGGATATCCGCTTCCTCTCCCGTCGGAACGCCCGCTTTCTGCGCGCGCAGGACGTAAAGGCCCTGATCGTCGCCTGCAATACCAGCACGGCCAACGCCATGGCCGAGCTCAACGCCGACAACGCGGATATCCCCATCGTCGGCACCGTCGGCCCCACGGCGGCGGAAGCCGTCCGGGTCAGCCAAAACGGCCGCATCGGCGTCATTGCCACCGCGGCAACCATTCGCAGCGGCCTGTATGAGCGGACGATCCGCGCACTTTGCCCCGACGCGGAGGTCACGGCCCTTGCCTGCCCCAAGCTGGTTCCGCTGATCGAAGGCGGCCATACCGCCGTCGGTGACCCGGCGCTCATGGACGCGCTCGAGGAGTACATAGCGCCCTTCCGTGCGGCGGAGGTGGACACCATGGTTCTCGGCTGCACCCACTACCCGCTCATCGAGGACGCCGTCCTCGCCGCACTGGGCCGCAAGACCGCCATGGTGGATTCCGGCGGCGCGTGCGTGGCCTCCGTTCTGAACGCGCTGCGCGAACGGGACGGTCTGGCCGCCGCCGATGCCATACGCCATGAAAGCTACTATTGCAGCGGCCCGCAGGGCAGCTTCACCGCCGTAGCCCGGGATTTTCTGGGCCGCGATATACGCGGGCTGACCCACGAGGCGGACGTAACGAACTACTGATAAGGAGGCGCGGTTTCCTTGCCAAAATCTCCCCGACAGAAGCTGAAGCTTCTCTATCTCGCCCGGTATCTGTCCCGCTGCTCCGATGAGCGGCACCCGGTGACCATTGCCGACATGACCGAGTATCTCGCCCGGCAGGACATCTCCGCCGAGCGCAAGAGCCTCTATGACGACATGGAGGCGCTGCGCCTGTTCGGCTTCGATGTCCAGTCGGTGCGGATGGGCTCCGCCACGGGGTATTTTATCGGCGAACGGGACTTTCAGCTTCCCGAGCTGAAGCTCCTCGTGGACAGCGTCCAGTCCTCCAAATTCATCACCGGCAAAAAATCCATGGAGCTGATCGACAAGCTCGAAAAGCTCACGAGCGAGTACGGTGCCCGCCAGCTTCACCGGCAGGTTCTGGTTCGCGGACGGATCAAAACCATGAACGAATCCATCTACTACAACGTCGATGCGATTCAGGCCGCCATCGAGGAGGACACCTCGCTCACCTTCCAATACTACGAGTGGAACCGGGAACGGCAGCGCGTCTTTCGCCACGGCGGTATGCGCTACGCCGTCAGTCCGTGGGCGCTGATGTGGGATGACGAGAACTACTACATGATCGCCTATGACCATGACGCGGGCTTTATAAAGCATTTCCGCGTGGACAAGATGTCCGGCATCCGCACCGCCGCACCGCCCCGGCAGGGCCGCGGGGAATTTGAGAAGCTCGATATGGCCGCCTATTCCGACGCGCATTTCGGGATGTTCTCCGGCGATGTGAAGCCGGTGCGCCTGTGCTTTGAAAACGAGCTCGCCGGGCCGGTCATCGACCGTTTCGGCGCCGACGCCGCGCTCATCCCCTACGACGACGGGCATTTCTCCGTCACCGTGAACGCCGCCGTAAATGTGCAGTTTTTCGGCTGGGTCTGCGGCTTCGGAGACCGGGTGCGTATTCTCTCCCCGGCAGAAGCCGTGGAGGGCATGAAGGCGCATATTGCGTCGATCGCCCGCCTTTACGATTAAAACACGCGGCTCAGAAAATCGGCCCAGCCCTCCGCGGTGAAGGCAAGGAGCAGTACGCCCCAGAACCAAATATGATGAAGAATCTTTTTGCGACGAGACATAGATAAAACCGTCCTTTCTGTTTTCTGACGACAGCATACCGCATGAGCTGTCCCAAAAAACGGTCACCCGGACGGAGGAGGCGAATCCATGGAACCCATTCAACCGAAGACCGGCACACTCTACATCGTGGCCACGCCCATCGGCAACTCCCGGGATATGTCCGCCCGGGGCATCCAGATCCTGACGGACGCGGACATCATCGCGGCGGAGGACACCCGCCGGAGCATGGTGCTTCTCAACAAGCTGGAGATCCGCAACAAGCTCGTCTCCAACCACAAATTCAACGAGCACGGCAAGGCGAAGTATTTTATCTCCGAGCTTCAGGCCGGCAAAAATATCGCCGTCATCACCGACGCGGGTACGCCCTGCATCTCGGATCCCGGCAACGAGCTCATCAAAGCCGCCATCGCCGAGGGCATCCCCGTCGTCGGCATCCCCGGCGCGTGTGCCGCCGTAACGGCGCTGTCCATCTCCGGCTTTGACCTGAGCACATTCTTCTTCTACGGGTTTCTGCCCCGGGAAGCCGCCGACCGGCGCCGCCTGCTCGAAAAAATGCGCGAGGCCGCGACCCGGACATGGGTTTTCTACGAATCGCCCAAGCGCATCATGGACGCCGTCGATTTCTTCGTCGAGGCAGGCTTTCAGGGGCAGCTCTGCGTCTGCAACGACCTGACCAAGCTGCACGAGATGACCTTCCGCGGCACGCCGGAGGAGGTCAAAGCCCAGCTCCTCGACAAGGGAAACTACGACAAGGGCGAGTTCTGCATCGTCGCGGAGCTGGCGGAGGATTACCTTTTCCGCAAGCAGGAGCACACCGTCACGCCGGAGGCCATGCTCGTGGACAAGATGATTCAGGCGGATTGCCGCGCCAAGGACGCGATCAAGCTCGTCCTCGCCGACGAGAACAACTCCTACAGCAAAAACGAGCTGTATGCCGCAAGCCTCCGCCTGAAGGAGCTTTTCGGCTGACCCTAATGAACGAAAAAGAGCAGTCGCTTTCGCACACGAAAGTGACTGCTCTTTTTTATGTATGTTTCCGCTCAGGGCAGGATAATATTGTTCCGTCCAATGTCCGCGAGCGTCGGCGTGCCGCACATGGTCATCGTGTCGCGAAGCTCGGCGAGGATCTTGTCGAGATACATCCGCAGGCCGTCCGCGCCGTCGGCGTAGATGAACGGCACCACGGGGCGGCCGATCAGAACGCCGTCGGCGCCGAGCGCCAGCGCACGGAAGATGTCCACGCCGCTGCGGATACCGCCGTCCACCAGGATCCGGATGCGGCCCTTCACCGCGTCCGCAATGGCGGGCAGAACCTCCGCCGTGGAGGGCACGCCGCCCTGCACACGGCCGCCGTGGTTCGACACGATGATCGCGTCCGCGCCGGCCTCCACCGCTTTCTCCGCGCCGGCGACCGTCATGATGCCCTTGATGATGAAGGGCTTTCCGGCGTACTCGATGATCTCGCGCATCTCCGCCACGGACTTGCTGCCCGCGTTGGGGTTCATGGCCTTCAGGAACGGAAGCCCCGCGCCGTCGATATCCATCGCGACCGCGAAAATATCCTTCTTCTCCCTGAGATAGTCGAGCTTCTCAAAGACGAACTCCTTGTTCCACGGCTTGATGGTCGGGACGCCCAGACCGCCGCAGGCCTCCATATCACAGGCCGCGTGGCGCATGACCTCGGGGTCGACGCCGTCGCCGGTGAAGGCCAGAATCCCGTACTCCGCGCAGGCCGGAACCAGCAGGGAGTTGTAGGTCAGGTCGTTGAACTTGTCGCCGTAATGCATCGCCACGGCGCCCAGCGGCGCGACAAACAGCGGCGCTTTGAAGGTATGGCCGAACAGCTCAAACGACGTGTCGATCGGACGGTTCTCGCAGAGCGTGTCCATGTTGACGCAGATCTCCTGCCATTTGGCGTAATTGCGGGCGGCGGCGTTTCCGGGCGCCTTGCAGCCAGGGCCGGGCATATTGTTGCCGCAGGCGAGACCATTGCAGACCGGGCAGGCCTTGCACCCCGTCATGACCTCACGCGCCGCGGCGAAAATGTCTTTGTATTCCATAGCTCTCTCCTGAATCAGTTTTTTGACACCCCTATTATAAAGGATAACGCCCCCCGGACGCAACCGTAAATTTCCGTGCCGCGCCGGGCTTGACATCCCGCCCGTTTCCCTGTATACTGCAATTAATTAAATAATTTTAAGTTAAATTATTTATGCAATTACAAACGCAGTTTGCGGGAAAGGAAGTTCGCACATGGCTGATATTTTTGAAAAATGTACGGAACATGAACTGGCGGCACAGGCCCGCGCCCTCGGCGTTTACAATTTCTTCAATCCTCTGGAAAGCCGTCAGGACACGGAGGTCATCATGGAGGGCAAGCGCCGCATCATGCTCGGCTCGAACAACTACCTCGGTCTGACGACCCATCCGGATGTCATTGCCGCCGGCGTGAAGGCCTATGAGACGCTTGGCTCCGGCTGCTCCGGCTCGCGGTTTCTGAACGGCACGCTGAAGCTCCATCTGGAGCTCGAGGAGGAGCTGGCCCGGTTTCTGCATAAGGAGGCGGTCGTCACGCTCTCCACCGGCTTCCAGACGAACCTCGGCATCATCAGCGCCATCGTCGGGCGCACGGACTACGTCATCATGGATCGCGAAAACCACGCGAGCCTGTATGACGGCTGCCGCCTGTCCTACGGCAAGATGCTCCGCTACAAGCACGGCGATATGGCCGACCTCGAGAAAAAGCTCGCCTCTGTGCCGGAAAACGGCGGCAGCCTCATCGTGACGGACGGCGTGTTCTCCATGGCGGGCGACATCGCCGACCTGCCCAGCATCTGCCGCCTCGCAAAAAAATATGGCGCACGCGTCATGGTGGACGATGCCCACGCCTTTGGCGTCATCGGCGAGGGCGGACGCGGTACCGCGAGCTATTACGGTCTGGAGGACGAGGTCGATATCTACATGGGCACGTTCTCCAAATCGCTCGCCTCCCTCGGCGGATACATGGCCACCTCGGCCCGTGTCGCGGACTATGTGCGCCATGTGTCCCGGCCGTTCATCTTCTCCGCCTCCATCCCGCCCGCCAACGCCGCCGCAGCCCTTGCCTCGCTGCGGATTCTGGAAGCGCATCCGGAGATGCCCGAGCAGCTCCAGCAGAAATCGGCCTATATGCGCGCCCGTCTTGCCGAGCGGAACATCAAAATCCGCCCCTCCAACGGCACGCGCATCCCCATCATCCCGATCTACACCTACGATCCGATCCCGACGCTCCGCATCGCCAAGGAGCTATACGACCGCGGCGTCTATGTGAACTCCTCGCTGCCCCCCGCCGCCGCACCGGGTGAGTGCCTGCTTCGCACGAGCCTGATGGTCACGCACACCGAGGCGCAGATCGACGAGGCCGTCGATATTATCGCCGACGTTCTGAAGAAATACAACATCTGATCTATAAACATAAAACTGCCGGATATACGATGTGCATATCCGGCAGTCTATTTTTATCCTATTACGCGTTTCGGATCGCGTCGAGCCACAGCCCGGCGAGCTGCTCCATGCCGTGCGCCGTCGGGTGGCAGCCGTCGATCGTGTCATAGACAAGGCCGCTTGCCGCCATGTCGACAACGTGCGCGCCCGCCTCCACCGCGCAGTCCCGGATGATGCCGGAGAAGGGCTCCAGCTCCTTTTTCGGCTCCTCGTTCATGAAAAACGGTTCGTCATCGAGAACCTTGCGGCCGTTTATGAGCGTGCCGCACCAGATATCCGCGGCGGGATGCTTCGCTTTCAGCCGCGAGAGCATTAGTCTGTACGCGGCTCGGAATTCCGCCTCCGGCACGTTGAAGCCCATGTCATTCGCCCCGGCGAAGATCAGGATCACATCCGGCGTTCCCAGCGCGCCGGTGCGCTCCTCGCTGCACATACCGCGTCCGAGGCCGTAGCCGTCGGTGACGCAGGAACCGGCAAAGGCATTGTCCCGCTCGAACACGCCGCCGAGACCGTTCACAACGCGCATCCACCAGGTGTCCTCCACCCCGGAAAAGCCGCCCTTTTCGCACATGACGCGGCCGTAAAACGTATTCGGGTCGTCCGTCGTCACGCCCTTGAAGGTCGAAATGGAATCGCCCAAAATGGATATTTTTTTGCCCGTATATATCATATTATTTCTCCTTTTTCGTCTGCTTGATCGAGAGGGATATACGCTTTTTGGCGACATCGGTCTCCAGCACGATCACATCCACGACATCGCCCACCTTCACGACCTCCGATGGATGCCGGATGAACCGGTCGCAGACCTGCGAGATATGCACAAGGCCGTCCTGATGCACGCCGATATCGACGAACACGCCGAAATCCACGACATTCCGCACCGTGCCCTTCAGGACCATGCCGGGCTTCAGATCCTCCATGCTCATGACGTCCGTACGCAGCATGGCCGGGGGAAGCTCGTCACGCGGGTCACGCCCCGGCTTTGCCAGCTCCGCCGCGATATCCCGCACCGTCGGCACGCCGACACCGGCATATTCCGCGCAGCGCGTCTCGGTCAGCTTCCGCATCCGCTCGCCAAGCTCGCCGACCGCGCCGCGGGCCACATCATCGAGCGTATAGCCGCAGAGCTCGAGGAGCTTTTCCGCCGCCGCATAGGACTCGGGATGCACGCCGGTGCGGTCAAGGACGTTTTCGCTCTCCGGCACGCGCAGAAAGCCCGCGCACTGCTCATACGCCTTCGGCCCGATCTTCGGCACCTTCAAAAGCTGACGGCGGGCGGTGAACGCGCCGTTTTCCTCGCGGTAGGACACGATGTTTTTCGCGGTCGCCGCCGTGAGGCCCGCGATATGGGTCAGCAGCGAGGCCGAGGCGGTATTGAGATCGGCTCCCACGGCGTTTACGCAGTCCTCCACGACGCCGCCGAGCGCTTCATCGAGCCGCGCCTGCGGCATATCATGCTGGTACTGCCCGACGCCGATGCTCTTCGGGTCGATCTTCACAAGCTCCGCCAGCGGATCCTGCAGCCGCCGGGCAATGGACACCGCCGAGCGCAGCGACACGTCGAAATCGGGAAACTCCGCCGCCCCGAGCTTCGACGCAGAATACACCGACGCACCGGCTTCGTTCACCATCATATACGCGACGCCGGGCAGGTTCTTCAGAAGCTCCGCGATGAAGATCTCCGACTCCTTGGACGCCGTGCCGTTTCCAATCGCGATCGCGGTGATGCCGTGCCGCTTCACCATGCGCGTGATGACCGCCGCGGCCTCCGCTTTTTTGTTGTGCGGCGGCGTGGGATAGACGACGCCGGTCTCGAGCACCTTGCCCGTGCCGTCCACGACGGCGAGCTTGCAGCCCGTGCGGTAGGCCGGGTCAAAGCCCAGCGTCACCCGGTTTTTCACCGGCGGCTGCATGAGCAGCGGCTGCAAATTCAGCGAGAAGTTTTTGATCGCCTGCTCGTCCGCGGCCTCCGTCAGCGCTGCGCGCATCTCCCGCTCCATCGACGGCTCGATGAGCCGCTTCCACGCGTCCTCCGCCGCCGCGCCGACAAAGGCCATCGAAAAGCTGCCCGGGCGCACGACCATGCGCCGCACCGCCTGCACGGCCGCGGCCTCTTCGATCTCGACGGAAACCTTCAAAATCCCCTCCCGCTCGCCGCGGTTGACCGCCAGCACACGGTGGCTCTGCACCCGGGACAGGGGTTCGGAGTAGTCGTAATACAGCCGGTAGACGGTGTCCTCCTCCGTCGCGGCCCTCGAGACAAGGACGCCCTGCCGCTCATACAGTCCGCGCAGCCGGGCGCGCACCGCCGCGTCGTCCGCGATCCACTCGGCGATGATGTCCGACGCACCGGCCAACGCGTCCCCGACGGTCTCCACGCCCTTTTCCGCGTCCACATAAGCCGCCGCCATGGCGTGAATATCGCCGGCGCTTCCCTCCTGGGCAAACAGCGCCTGCGCCAGCGGTTCCAGGCCCTTCTCCTTTGCCATCGTCGCACGGGTGCGGCGCTTCTGCTTATAGGGACGGTAGATGTCCTCCAGCGCCGCCAGCGTTTCGGCGGCGTCAATACCGGCGGAGAGCTCCGGCGTCAGCCTGCCCTGTCCGTCGATGCTGCTTCGGATCTCCTCCCGGCGCTTGTCGAGATTGCGAAGGTAGGTCAGCCGCTCGGAGATCTCGCGGATGAGCTGATCGTCCATCGTGCCGTGCAGCTCCTTGCGGTAGCGGGCAATGAACGGGACGGTATTGCCCTCATCCAGCAGCCGGATGACGTTCTCCACATGGCTCTGCTTCTGCCCGAATTCCGCCGCCAGCTTCGCGGCCAGATTCTGTATGTCCTGCATAAAATACGCTCCTGTATAAATTGCTTTTGGAAAATCCATTATAATGTGCTATGATGGCTTTTGTAAAGAAGGTGATTCGCTATGGAACGAACCTATCCCCGCCTGACCGTCACAAAAAAAGGCGAAGCCGCCCTGCGCGGCGGACATCCCTGGGTCTATGCGGATGAGGTGACAAATGATCCCGGCGGCTGGTCTGACGGCGACATCGTGGACGTGTTTTCCGCCCGCGGACGCTGGCTCGGCGCCGGATATGCCAATATGCACTCCAAACTCCGGGTGCGTATCCTCTCCCGGAACGGGAACGACAAATTCGACGAGGCGTTTTACCGCCGCCGCATCCACTACGCCGTCGAGTACCGCCGTCAGGTCATGGGCGGTGAGTTCGCCGCCTGCCGTCTCGTTTTCGGCGAGGCGGACGGCCTGCCCGGTCTGACGGTGGATCGCTATAACGACGTGCTCGTGACCGAGGTGCTGTGCGCCGGAACAGACCGGGTAAAGGAGCTTCTCTACCGCCTGCTGCTCGATGAGCTCGCCGGTGAGGTCTCCGCCATCTATGAGCGCAGCGACAGCCCGCTCCGTGAAAAGGAGGGCCTTGCGCGCTTCGAGGGCTGGGCCGTCGGCGAGGCCTCCGGCTACACGGTCATCGAGGAGAACGGCGTCAAGTTCGGCGTGGACTATATCCACGGGCAGAAGACCGGTTTCTTCCTCGACCAGTCCCGCAACCGGGCCGAGATCATGCGCCTTGCGCGGGGCCGGCGCGTCCTCGACTGCTTCACCCACACCGGGGCGTTCGCCCTGCACGCCGCCCTCGGCGGCGCGGAACGCGTCACGGCCGTGGATGTGTCCGCCTCCGCGCTCGATACCGCCCGGGAAAACGCCCGCCTGAACGGCCTTGACGGCATCGAATTTAAGCAGGCAAATGTCTTTGAGCTTCTGACCGATATGGCCGCCCGCCGGGATCGCTCGTATGACTTCATCATCCTTGACCCGCCCGCGTTTACGAAATCCGGCGACACCGTCCGCGCCGCCTATCGCGGGTATAAGGAGATCAACCTCAAGGCCATGCGCCTGCTGCCCCGGGGCGGCTATCTCGCCACCTGCTCCTGCTCCCATTTCATGACGGACGAGCTGTTCTGCCGGATGCTCCGCGAGGCCGCCGCCGACGCGCAGGTCAGCCTGCGGCAGCTCTATGTCGGCCGTCAGGGCCCGGATCATCCCATCCTCTGGGGCGTGCCGGAAACCGACTATCTTGAATTTTATATCTTCCAGGTTGTTTAACGGTTGCATTTTCCCGCGTTTGTGTTATAATAATTACAAAAGTTACAAAACCGCGCCATAGGAGGTCATGACATGAGCCGGGACAATCGAGACGATTTTGACTTCAACCGGGACTGGCTGCGCGATATGATGGACGACGAGCCGGCTCCCGCACCGCAAAAGACGGCGCGCACACCGGCCTCCAGCACCGCCGGCCGGCATGACCGCGCCGAGGATTACGAAGCCTATGCGAGTGCGCGCCGTTCGCGGCCCCGTACCGAACGCCCGGTTCCGGATAATTTTGATGACCTCGAGGATGTTCTGGCGGGGAAACGGCGGAAAACCACCAGCGTGCCGCTCCTCATTTTCGTCGTTATTCTCGTGCTGGGTATGCTCTTTGCGGCCTGGCAGCTCGGTTCCATCCTCCTGAACTATCACCGCGACCGTTCCGCCTACAACGATCTGGCGGCCAACGCCATCTCCGCCCTCGCCGAGGCCGACCCGGACGCGGCGCAGCAGGGAGAGCAGATGGAGGCAGCCAACATCCGGGTCGTGTCCGAGGTTCCCATCGAGGTGGACTGGTCGTATCTCCGCTCCATCAACGACAGCGTCATCGGCTGGCTCTACTGCCCGACGAATACGATCATCAACTACCCCGTCGTGCAGAGCAGCGATCCCGAGTTCTACCTGACCCACGGTTTTGACAAGGAGCCCAACACCTCCGGCACGCTGGTCGCCGATATCGACTCCGTCAGCGGCGTCACGCTGAGCAACCTCATCATCCACGGCCACAACATGAAGGATAACTCCATGTTCGGCTCGTTCCAGTCCTATGTGGATCGGAGCTTTTACGAAGAGAACCCCGTCTTTTACTATCTCACCCCCACCGCCAACTACCGGATTGAGCTTTTCGCCTGTCACATGGTCGAGGCGACCTCGGATAACTTCCCCGTCTATTTCAGCAACGCGGACAGCTATCTCTCCTATGTCAACTCCATCAGCTCGAGCTGCTACTGGTTCCGGCAGGACAAGGTGAATACCGACTACCAGATGATCACGCTCTCCACCTGCTCCTCCGGCGAAGGGTTTGACGACGCGAGGCTTCTTCTCCACGGCGTCATGATCCCCGTTCAGTAATCATCCAAAAACCTCCCCCGATCGATCGAGGGAGGTTTTCTGTCAGCTTCTCTTCTTTCGCAGCAGTCCGTACGCGGCAAGCACCGCCGCCGCAGACACCGCCGAAATGACGGCGCCGGGGATGAGCCCCGCCGGGACATAGCGCAGCTCCACCGTGTGTTCGCCCGGCGTGACGCGCAGCGCCATGAGGCCGTCCTGCACCGCAGCGGGCTGTACCGTCTCGCCGTCGAGCTGCACCGTCCAGCAGCGGTCATACGGGATGGTGAACACCAGATACGCATCCCCGTCCCCGGTGGTAAACTGCCCGGTATAATGCGAGGACGAGAGCTTCGTCAGCGGGCAGCCGCCCTCCGCAAGCGCCGCCGCGTAACGGGCGAGCGCCTCGCTGCTTTCCGTCGCGAAGGCGGCATAATTCACGGAAATATCAAAAAACGCCTGCAGCCGGACTTCCACCGTCTCCCCGGCCGCGTAATCGCCGAGATACACGGCGCCGTTTGTCTGCGCGCTCGCGTACATCGCCCGCAGCGTCCCGTCGGCATAGATCATGACGCCGGGAAAATCAGGGATGTCAAACTCCGCGTACAGCGGGCCGTCCGCCGCCGCCGTCACGCTCCAGGTGAGGGTGGCGGCGCCGTCGGCTTGCTTCGTATAGCGCGTACCGTCCGCCGTGAAATTCTCCAGCGCCGGTTCCCCGGCCGAAGCCGCCCGGAAGATGCTCTCGCCGACCTCCGGCGCCGCGGCGGCATACAGCGCGTCGATATAGGCAAAGCAGTCCGTCGCGCTGAGGCCGTCGGCAATCGCCGCATCCGCCGTCCATCCGATGGGGAGGGCGAGCTCATTTTCCCACACGGTATAGCCGCCGGCCTCGCCCAGAAGCGTATAATCCTTCCCCGGCATATCGCCGACGATATAGCGCACGCCCAGAAGCGTATCCGCCGAGGCCGGTACGCCGGGGCCGTAGGTGGCCCACACCTTCTCATAGCGGTCAAACCCCATGCGGTCGAGAAAGTTCAGATTGTCCTGCGAGATGGTCGAGCCGTAATGGGACAGCCCGTCATAGCCAAAGAGCATCGGCTCGCACCGGTTCTGGTCAAAGCAGACCGGGCTCTCCACGCGGACATACTCCTCCCCGGTTTCGATCAGCGCAAACGCCTCGGCCTTCCCCTCCACATAGTCTGCAAATGCCGCCGAATCCGTCGCCTGCGCGGTGAGGCTCTGCAGGGTGATCTTCGCATTCACGGCCAGCTCGCCCGCATGGACGAGAAAGACCGCCGCGAGCAGTCCGGCCGTCAGGCGCGGCCCCGTGCCGGGGCGGGGGCAAACGAACAGCGCGCCGGACACCGCTGCCGCGATCAGCACCGCAGCCACCGCCGAGGGCCAGGACACATAGTCGTATGTCCGGCCCGCGAACACCAGAACGGACACGGCGGCGATGATGCCGACGGGCAGAAGCAGATGCCACGGCTTCGTGCCTTCGCGCAGCTGACACAGCTCCCGATCCGCTGCTGCCGCCATCAGGAAGCACAGCAGGAAGGAGTAGCGATAATTATACCAGTTCGGCTCGTTGAGCCCGTGCCAGATGAGATCCAGCGCCGTGATCCAGAACGAGACCGCCAGCACCAGCATGAGCCCGCCGGTCACGAGACGGCGGCGGCGCGGGATTCGCGTGTTCGCAAAGTACAGGATCGTCAGCACCGCCGTGACCGAGCCGCAGAAAACCTGCGGCAGTCCCTCCGGCATGATCTCCTCATAGACAAACGCGCCGGGATAGAATTTCGACAGCAGACTGACCGGGTCGAATTTCGGCGTCAGCGTCAGCACGGAGAGGTCAAACGCCGCCTTGCCGCCGGACAGCGACCGAAACGCCGGCAGCAGCATGACCGCCGCGAGACCGCCGGCCGCAAGGCTTGAAAGGGCAAACATCCCCATTGTCCGTCCGACCTCACGCCGCTCCGTCCGGGGCCGCGAAAGCAGCTCCGCCAGGAAAAACAGCACCGAGAAAATACAGAGGATGTACCCGATATAGAAGTTCAGATACAGCGCGCCTGCCAGCGAGAGGATATACAGAAACGGGCGGCGCTCCTCCGCAAGCCGGGCGATGCCCAGCGCGATCAGGGGGAGCAGGATCACACAGTCCTGCCAGATATAGTTGATGCTGTACGCGAGCGTATAGGCCATGAACGCATAGGCCATCGCCGGGATAAGGCAGCGCAGGCCGTACCCGTGCCGCCGTCCGGCATAGATGCACATCGTCAGGCCGCTGAGGCCCACCCGCAGAAAATACAGCAGGCTCACCGCCGTATACAGATTCTCCCGTGGGAACAGGCAGGTGATGAGATTCAGCGGGCTTGTCAGGTAATACGCGGCGACGCCCAGCATATTCCCGCCCATACACATACTGGGCAGGTATAAAAGCCCTGCCCGGCCGTCTATAATATCCCGCAGCGACGCCAGGAATCCGATATACTGATGCGACATATCCATCACGCCCAGCGTGCGCTGGCCGAAGGGGACAAGGCCGCACACGGCAAACACCGCGGCCATCAGGCCCATCGGCAGGAAAAAGGACAGAAGTAAAACGACGGATTTGGACGGAGCTTTTTTCATAAACGCAATTCTCTTTTCGCGATCCTATCATAATTGGTATGTCCTTATCAGTATACCACAAGATATGGTTCTGTCACAAGATTTCCGCCGAAATCGCCCTCTTTTTTGGCAGGCTTCGCCCGTCCGCGGTACTTGACACCAAATAATACATTTATTATAATATTGTGCTGGAATTGTAACTGTTTTTGACTGTCATTCGGAGCCGGATCCTTTGTCCGCGTTCCTTTCCCATACGAACTCATAACGGAGGCTGATTGAATGTATCGAAAGTCCACCCGATGGATTTCTGTTTTGATGGCGCTGATCCTCTGTTCTTCTCTCTTCACGCTGCCCGCGCTGGCCGCCGAGGAGGGCGGCGCCGCAGCCGACGAGACCACGGAAGGCGTCGTGCAGGCACAAACCGACAACTCCACAATGGTCAATGTGATCGAGTGGGATCATACCGAGACCGATACCGCCGAGCCGGAGGAATCTCCCGTGCCGGAGGAGCCGGAGGAATCTCCCGTGCCGGAGGAACCCGAGGAATCCCCCGTGCCGGAGGAGCCCGAGGAATCCCCCGTACCGGAGGAGCCCGAGGAATCCCCCGTGCCGGAGGAGCCCGAGGAATCTCCCGCACCGGAGGAGCCCGAGGAATCTCCCGCACCGGAGGAGCCCGACAGCACGGAGGAGGCCAGTGACGAGGCATCCGCCGAGCCTATGGACACGGACAGCGCCGGGGAAACCGGCCCGTTCAAAATCTCCTACTACAACGGCTCGACCCTGCTGGCTGAGGAGACCGTCGAGAAGGACGCCGCCCCCGCCAACGCGCCCGCCACGGCGGACGGCAAGCCCATCAAGGCCTGGCTGGATGCGGACGGCAAGCTCGTCACCCTCGCCGATCTGGCGGTGAAGGCGGACGCTTCCTATTACGCCTGGTTCATGCCCGAGCTCGTCTCCGACGAGCATACCCGCTACATATCCGGCACCGGAAACGCTCAGTTCAGCCCCCGGGCTACGCTGACCCGTGCACAGGCCGCCGTCATCCTCTACCGTCTTCTGGACTCCACGAAGACCGGCCCCTACACCACCTCTTTCTCGGACGTTTCCGCCACTGCCTGGTATGCCACCGAGGTGAAAACGCTGGCTTCCCTCGGCGTCATCAACGGCTATAAGGACGGCACCTTCCGCCCGAACAACTCCGTCACCCGCGCCGAATTCGTCACCATGCTCGTGAATCTGACCGGCGTATCCAGCAGTTCCTCCTCGTTCTCCGACGTATCCGCCACGCACTGGGCCAAAAACGCTATCTTCGCCGCGGCGAGCCAGGGCTGGGTCAACGGTTATGAGGACGGCACCTTCCGCCCGAACAACAAAATCACCCGCGCCGAGGCCGTGGTCGTCATGAACCGCGTGCTGGGCCGCTCCGCCGACAAGAACAAACTCTCCACCGGCACCGGCATCCTGCACTACCTCGACGTCCAGACGACCGACTGGTGGTATGCCGACGTCATGGAGGCCTCCATCGGACACACCTACACAAAATCCGGCTCCTCGGAGACCTGGAACAGCTTTAATGTCGAGAGCATCGGCCTCACCCCCGGCCTGCACAAGATCGGAACGAGCTACGTCTATGTAAACTCCAACCAGCAGCTCACCTATGTCAGCGCCGGCATCACGAGACTCGGCAACGGCTACTATTTCGCCAAGACGGCCGGCTACACGCTCGACGCCGATCTGAGCAGCAAGAGCGGCTATGTGGTCTTTGCCGACGGCACGGCGGATCAGGCTCTCACCGACGGCTTCAACCGCATCGGCACGGCCCTGTTCCACTGGAGCCTGTCGAAAAAAGCGCCCACCGCGCTGACGGCCGGCCTCAACCCCATCGCCGGAAAGACCTACTGGGCCGACAGCGCCGGATACATCATCCGCAACAACTTCGGCGGCGGCCTTGTCAAGCTCGGCGACAACTACTACCTCTCCGACGGCTACTGCGCCATCATCACCAGCGGCATCGCCTGCGCCGAGGGATATGAGACCTCCAAGCCCTCGACCATCGACCTGAAGAACCACACGGTCGAATTCAACGGCTCGATGTACTTCCTGAACTCCGACTACACCGTCGCCCGGGACACCTGGAAGGGCTATCTCTACTTCGGCTCCAACGGCAAATACACCTCCGGCGATGCCACGCTCGACGGCTATGTATACAACTTCGTAAAGAGCATCCTCGCCAACAACGCCATCACCCAGGAACAGCAGCTCCTGAAAGCCTATTATGCGCTGCGCGGCGGCGAGGGTACGAATTACGTCTCGAGCGGCTTCGTCTATCGGAACCTGGGACAGGGCTACGCCCGGGCTCGCTATAACGAGCAGAAGCAATACTCCTGGGCCATCGAATGTGCCAAGACCATGTTCTCCAAAAAATACGGCGAATGCTACCACTGGGCTGCGGCGCTTCTGTTCTGCGCCCGCCGTCTGGGCTTCCGCCAGAGCTACCTCGTCGTGGGCGGCGTCGGCAGCACCAACAACCTCCACTGCTGGTGCATGATCAAGTGGAGCGGCAAATGGCATATCTCCGACGTGGAGCTTGAATACGGCTGGCTGAGCGGCTGGTACCAGGGTGGCCGGAAATACTGGGATCTGTTCGGCCAGGTAGTCCCCTCCGAGAGCATTAGCCGC
>JBJDYS010000057.1:66154-124016 GCA_051867595.1 Oscillospiraceae bacterium | reverse complement strand
CGGTATAATGCCGACTAAAAGCAGCGTCATTTTTTTCATTTTCAATCCCCCTTATGAAATGTTCGTCGCACAAATTTCTCAGTTTTCTCTCTTTCATCAACCAAATATATCAGAAGAATATGAATATGTCCACTATCCGTATAAAGAAGCACCCGAAGAAGTTTGGGCTTCTTCGGGTGCACGCAATACTGTCTAACGAACAACTCACCATTCGGCTGCGGTTTTTCTATAACCGAATATTGACGCAAAAAGCCCGCGTCCGGCTGGACGCGGGCTTTGTCATGCGGTTTCTCAGGCGATCGCGGCCTTGGCCTTCTCCACCAGAGCGGTGAAGGCGGCGGGATCGTTGATCGCGGTCTCGGAGAGCATCTTGCGGTTCATTTCGATGCCGGCGAGCTTCAGGCCGTGCATGAAACGGGAGTAGTTGATGCCATTGAGCTTGCAGGCGGCGCTGATGCGGGTGATCCACAGCTGGCGGAAATCACGCTTACGCATCTTGCGGCCCTTGTAGGCGTAGCGCAGGCTCTTCATGACGGCCTGGTTGGCCATCTTGTAGTGACGGGACTTGGAGCCCCAATAGCCCTTGGCCATGCCAAGAACTTTATTTCTTCTCTTGCGCGTCATCATCGCGCCTTTAACACGTGCCATCTTTCGTAGTCCTCCTTATTTGTACGGGATCATGCGCTTGACAGTCGCGGCGTTGGTGCTGTCGGCATAGGCGCCCTTGCGGAGGCCTCTCTTGCGCTTGGTGGTCTTTCCGTGACCGTTGAGCAGATGGCTCTTGAATGCGTGTGCGCGCTTGACCTTGCCGTTCTTGGTCAGGGAGAAACGCTTTTTGGACGCACTGTGGGTCTTCAGTTTCGGCATTGCGGTTTATCTCCTTTGCTTTTGATCGGATGGAATTGCGGGATTATCCCTCCGCAGCTTCCTCCTGCTTCTTGGACTGTTTTTTGGGCGGTGTCTGAGACTTGGGCGAGAGGAACTCCGTCATCAGACGGCCTTCCAGCTTGGCGCCCTTGTCGAGCTTGGCAATCTCATCGCACTCCTTGGCGAAACGCTCCAGAAGTTGGCGGCCGAGATCGGTATGTGCCATCTCGCGGCCGCGGAAGCGGACCGTTACCTTCAGGCGATTGCCTTCCTGAAGGAACTTCTGACCGTTACGCAGCTTGACCAGGAAATCGTTCTCGCCGATGGACGGAGACATACGGATTTCCTTGACCTCGATGACGTGTTGGTTCTTTTTTGCCTCTTTCTCGCGCTTGGCCTGCTCGAAACGGAACTTGCCGTAGTCCATGATCTTGCACACCGGGGGCTTCGCCGCCGGGGAGATCATAACAAGGTCAAGCTCGCGCTCCTCCGCGACGGCCAGAGCCTCGTCCGAGGACATGATCCCGAGCTGTTCGCCTTCGTCGCCGATCAGGCGTACCTGCGCCTCACGAATCTCTTCGTTCAGCAGATGAGTCGTCTTTGCTATTGCCGGAGCACCTCCCTGAAAATGATACAAAAACGCGGATACGAGAACGTATCCGCGCAAAACACAGTTTTTCACCGGGAAAGCCCGGGGAAAGAAAGGTCTGCTGCCGCGGCGCACACCGGTGGCCGGGCGAGGACGGATACCACTCGTCCTGCTTCATGCCCAATTACTATATCAGTCCTGCCGGGGAATGTCAAGCACTTTTTGGATTATTCACCGGCTTCCGCGGCGTTTTTTTCCATCTCGATCGCGAGCTTCACCAGGCGGCTCGTGCCGAGGCGATCCGCGCCGAGCGCGATCATGTCCTCCGCATCCTGCAGCGTCTTAATGCCGCCGGAGGCCTTGACCTTCACGTGCTCCTCGCAGCACTCGCGCAGCAGCTTCACATCCTCCCGCGTTGCGCCGCCGGTGGAGAACCCGGTGGAGGTCTTGATATAATCCGCGCCGGAGGCCGACACGATGGAGCACATCATCCGCTTCTCCTCCTCGGTCAGAAGGCAGGTCTCGATGATGACCTTGAGGATATGCTCCCCGGTGAAGGCCCGGACGGTCTTGATCTCGTCGAGCAGGCTCTCCCAGCAGGCGTCCTTGACCATGGCGAGGTTGATGACCATGTCGATCTCGTCCGCACCGTTTTTGATGGCGTCCTGCGCCTCGAAGGCCTTCACCTTCGGCGTGGCATAGCCGTTCGGAAAGCCGATCACCGTGCAGATTTTGAGCTGATCGCCGACATATTTCTTCGCCCCGGCCACATGGCAGGGCGGGATGCAGACCGAAGCCGCCCCGTAGCGAATGCCCTCATCGCAGAGCTGAATGATCTCCGCCACCGAACAGTCCTGCCGCAGCAGGGTGTGATCGCATCGTTTCAGTATTTCCTGAAGTTCCATTTTTATCCTCCTCCGCGCAAACCGGCATCGTTTGCGCCTGGTTTATAGTAATATGTCCGGGCCGCCGCGTCATAGATTGTTGTATCAACGATCAAATGAGGTGCGTCTATGGACGAAGTATTCACCGCCAACCGGGCGGAGCTTTGCGGCGTGATCGCCGAGAATGCCCGTTTTTCCCACGAGAGCCGGGGCATCCGTTTTTTTATTTTCCCGCTGGAGACCGTTCGCCTGAGCGGAACCTCCGACCGGCTCAACATTCTGGTGCGGGAGAGCATCCTGACCCATCACCCCCTGTTCGAGGGAGCGCGGGCAAAAATCGAGGGAGAGCTTCGCTCCTTCAACAACAAGTCCGGCGTCGGAAACCGTCTGATCCTGACGGTGCTGGCACGGGAGCTGACCATTCCGGGTGAGCCGGAGGACGAAAACCATATCGTCCTGACAGGCTCTCTCTGCAAGGAGCCCGCTCTGCGCGTAACGCCCATGGGCCGGGAGATCTGCGACATCATTCTCGCGGTGCCCCGCCGGTACCGCCGCAGCGATTACATACCGGTCATCGCCTGGGGACAGCAGGCCCGACGGCTGGCCGAGGAGCCGGTCGGCACGCAGCTCACCGTCCGGGGTAGGCTGCAATCGCGCCAATACACCAAAATCATCGACGGCGAAGCCCAGCAGCGCACGGCCTTCGAGGTGTCCGCCGCGGATATTTTCATGATATAGCCGATATTTTATTGTAATACCAACTCCCCGTCTCTGTCAAACATTGAAAAATCTCCGTGAATGGTTTATGATAACAATATAACATATTCATCAACACGGGGATACATTATGAGTGTTTTGAACGACAAGACATACAGCGCCTATGAGTTTCTGGGCTGCCATCCGGCGGGGGATCGGCAGGTATTCCGGGTTTGGGCGCCCAACGCCCGCTCCGTCAGCGTCGTCGGCGACTTTAACGCCTGGGATTCTGCCAGCGCGCCCATGACGCGCGACCTGGACGGTATATGGTCCGCCGCCGTGAAGGGGATCACCAACGGCCAGGTCTACAAATACGCCGTCACCGGCCCGGACGGAAAAACCGTCCTCCACGCCGACCCGTTCGCCTTTCACGCCGAGACAGGCCCCGCCACGGGCTCCAAGGTCTGGGATATTTCCCAGTTCCCCTGGTCCGACCGCGAGTGGATGGATCGGCGCACTTTCACCGATCTGCGCCGCCGCCCCATGAACATCTACGAGGTGCATCTCGGCTCCTGGCGCAAGAGCGAGGACGAGGTCTGGCCCAATTACCAGAAGATCGCGCCGGCTCTCGCCGCCTATTGCCAGATGATGGGCTACACCCATGTCGAGCTGCTGCCCGTGACGGAATACCCGTATGAGGGAAGCTGGGGCTATCAGGTGACCGGCTATTTCGCCCCGACGAGCCGCTACGGCACGCCGCAGGATTTCATGGCCTTTGTCGATATTCTGCACAACGCCGGCATCGGCGTCATCGTGGACTGGGTCGCGGCGCATTTCCCCCGGGACGCGCACGGGCTGGCCCGCTTCGACGGCACGGCTCTTTACGAATACGCCGATCCCCGTCTCGGCGAGCACGCGGAGTGGGGCACGCTGGTCTTTGACTACGCCAGCCCCGATGTGCGCGGCTTCCTCATCAGCTCCGCGATGTTTTTCCTGAAATACTACCACATCGACGGACTGCGCTGCGACGCGGTCAGCTCCATGCTCTACCTCGACTACGGACGCCAGCCGGGGCAATGGGTGCCGAACCGGGACGGCGGCAACATCAACTACGACGCCGTCGATTTCTGGCGCGAGCTGAACGACACCATCACCGGGGCATACCCCGGCGTGTTTACCGTCGCCGAGGAATCCACCGCGTACCCGCTCATCACCGCCCCGACGAAGGACGGCGGCCTTGGCTTCACCTTCAAATGGGACATGGGCTTCATGCACGACACGCTGGATTATTTCCAGATGGATCCGTATTTCCGCAGCCACAATCACAGCAAGCTGACCTTCTCCATGATGTACGCCTTCACGGAGAAGTTCATCCTCGCGTTTTCCCACGACGAGGTCGTCCACGGCAAAGCCTCGATGGTCGGCAAGATGTACGGCCTGTATGACGACAAATTCGCCTCGCTCCGGGCCCTCTACGGCTATCAGTTCGCACACCCCGGCAAGAAGCTCACCTTCATGGGCGGCGAGTTTGCCCAGTTCATCGAGTGGGACTATAAAAAACAGCTCGACTGGTTCCTGATGGACTACCCCTCCCACCGCGGGATGCAGGCGTGGACGTCCGCGCTCGGCCAGCTCTATCTGGAGCAGCCCGCGCTCTGGGAGATCGAGGACAGCTGGGATGGCTTCACCTGGCTGAACCCCGATGATTCCGGGCGCAGCTCCATCGCGTTCATGCGCTTCGCCCGCGGCGAGGCCGATCCCATCGTCTGCGTGTGCAACTTCACGCCGATGACCTGGGAGGACTTTGTCTTTGGTCTGCCGTCCGCCGGTACGCTCGTTCCGCTGCTTTCGAGCGATGAGGAACGCTTCGGCGGGCGCGGGCAGGCTCCCCAGGCCGCCGAGTCCAAAGAAGAAGATTTCCGCGAGTTCCATTACACCGCCGCCGTGACGCTTCCGCCGCTGTCGGCGCAATACTACCTTTTCAAGGAGGATAAAAGCCATGGCCGTCTCACCGATGAAGCAGGAGCTGAAGACCATAGCCGCTGACAAAGGACGCAGCACCCTTCCCCGGATCGTGCTCGTCGCATCCGAATGTGCACCGCTCGCCAAGACCGGCGGTCTCGCCGACGTCGTCGGCACACTGCCGAAATACCTCCGCAAGCTGGGCTTCGACGCACGCGTCATGATCCCCTATCACCGCATCATCAAGGAAAAATACGCCGCCGACATCGAGTACCTTTTCAGTTTTGAAATCAAGCTCGGCTGGCGGACAAAATTCGTCGGCGTGCACCGGCTGATGCTGGACAAGACCTGCGTATGGCTCATCGAGAACGAGGAATACTTCGGCGGCGAGATCTATCTGAAAAACCGCGAGGGCGAGCAGTACGCGTACTTCACCCGCGCCGCGCTGGAGGCGCTTTTCCGGCTCGACTTCATCCCCGACATCATCCACTGCAACGACTGGCACACGGGCATGATCCCGCTGCTTCTGAAGACCCAGTACGTCGGCTCTGCGATGGGTCACACCAAAACCCTCATCACGATCCACAACATCGCCTATCAGGGCATCTGCGGCTTCGGCTTCGTGCAGGACTTCCTCTCCATCCCGGACGGCTGTTTCGGTCTCATGGAGCGCTACGGACAGGCGGATTTCCTCAAGGCCGGCATCGTCATGGCCGACCGCGTCAATACCGTCAGCCCCTCTTACGCCCGCGAAATCTGCACCCCGGAATTCGGCGAGGGTCTCGACCGTGATCTCTCCATGCGAAACGATGTGGACGGCATCACAAACGGCATCGACAAGACCGTCTGGAACCCGTCCAAGGACCCCCATATCCCCAACAAATTCTCCAAGGGCAAGCTGCTCGGAAAAGTTCAGTGCAAGACCGCGCTCATGGAGGAGACCGGCCTTGAGATCATCCCGACCCGTCCGCTCATCGGCATGGTCACCCGCCTCGTCGAGCAGAAGGGCATTGACATCATGATCGACGCGCTGGACGCGCTGCTGAACGAGAAGGACTTTGCCTTCATTCTGCTCGGCAACGGGAACCCCGCCTACGAGGACTGGTTCCGCGCCCTGGAAGCGCGGCATCGCGGCCGTGTCTGCGCCTGGATCGGCTACTCCGACGCGCTGAGCCACCGCATCTATGCCGGCTGCGACTTCTTCCTGATGCCCTCCCGCTTTGAGCCCTGCGGCATCTCCCAGCTCATCTCCATGGCCTACGGCACGCTTCCCATCGTCCGGGAGACCGGCGGTCTGCGCGATACCGTCCAGCCCTACAACGTCTACACCGGCGAGGGCACCGGCTTCTCCTTCTCCCGGTACGACGCCGGGGACATGGCCGGCGCGATCCGCTACGCCCTCGACACCTATAACGACAAGGCCGCCATGGCTCGCCTCATCAAGAACGCCATGAGCGTGGACAGCAGCTGTGAGCGCTGGGCCTATGAATACGGCAAGCAGTATCTGAGTATGCTGTAACGCCTCTCTGCCTATGACAAAGCCCCGGCGGGAAAGCTTCCCGCCGGGGCTTATATTGTTCCGTTACCATCTCGGGCCGCCGCCGGGCATGGGGAACCCGCCGCCAAAGCTCTGCTGCACCACAAGGCCGCCTTCCGGCTCCACGGTCGTGCAGCCCTCACCGGCCACGCCGGACAGAGTGGTCTCGCCCGCCGTGATGGTGTAGGTTCTGCCCGTCCAGAGCGCGCCGCTTGTATACAGCACCGCGCGAACCTCCGTTGCGCTGACGACCGTCTGAAGGACGCTTCCGGACTCGTCCGCGATCGTGATCTCCGTGCCCGCCGGGATGGCATCCCGGAACAGGAAGAGCAGCGAACCGTCAAGCTCGCCCTTTTCCAGCAGGACGGAAGCGTCATTCGTCGGCGCAAAGACCGTCACGGCGCTGCCGGTGATCTCCGCATCCGCAAAGGAGAAGACGCTGTCCGTTCCGTCGGCATACAGCGTCACGCTGCCGCCGTACAGGGACAGGACGCCCTCCGTGCTGATCCCGCGGGGCGCCGTCAGAACGAGCACGCTGTTCTCCGCCGCCACGCCGCCTTCTCCGGCGGCCACGGCGTTGTTCTCCGCCGCCGCCGCAAGCCACACATTCGTCAGCTCAATGGTCTCCGCATCCAGTCCCTCATAGCTTTCCGAGACCGTGATATAGGCATTTTCCGCCGTAAGCTCTTCCGCGCTGACCGCATCGTCCCCGGCCGCGATCTTAAACACCGCATCGGACAGCTCCACCGTGTAGTCGCCGTGGATGGCATCGTCCGCCGTGGTCAGGGCATAGCTTCCGCCGGTAATCGAAATATGGCCGGCCTTCAGGCCCTTGGCGCTGAGCTCATTGACCGCGAGATAGGCATAATTCTCCGGGCCGCCGCCGGATGTCACGGACACATCCCCGCCCGTGACCGTGAGGTTCGTCATCGCTGAGACGCCGTCGCCGTCGCTCGTAATGGTCAGGCTGCCGCCGCTGATCGTCACATAGCCCTCGGTCGTCTGCACGCCGTCGCCTGCGGCGGTAATGCTCAGGTCGCCGCCGCTGATTTCGATGTAATCGCTGCCCTGTAGACCGTCGTCCGCCGCGAACACCCAGATCGAACCGCTGTTGATGACCAGCGCATCCTTCGAGCGGATGCCGTCCGCAGCGGAGCCGGTCGCGATCAGCGTACCCTCGCCGCTGATCTGCAGATCATCCGCGCTGTAGATCGCGGCGCCGGATTTCTGCTCCGTGCCCTCCTGCACCACATACGACGCCCCGTCACGGAAGCTGTTCAGCGTACCCTCGCACAGATACAGCTCCGTGAGCTCCGCCTGCTTCACATACAGCGCCGGGCCATCCTCGCAGACCACGCTCGCGCCCTCCAGCATGAGGTACGCCTCGCCGCTGAAATCGCCGAGATCGACAACGATCTGCCCGTTCAGGGTTCCGCTGATCCGGTAGGTGCCGGGATAGGCGATCAGCAGCCTGCCGTCGGCATACACGGCGCCGACGCCCAGAACGGAAGCGCCGTCTCCGGTAAGCGTGATATGCGTCGCATTCTCCGGCGTCATCACATTTGTGATGACGGTCTCGTTCACCGGCAGGGCTTCCTCGGCAGGCGCCGGCTCTTCCGGACGCAGACGTTCCGCCAGCATTGCAATTCCCAGAAGCACCGCCAGCACGACCGCGAACAAAAGGACTGTCTTGAGTGTTTTTTTCATAGGCCCGTCCCCTCTCTTCTCACCAATTCAGCAAAAAGATTGTCAATATTTTGTAAGTTTCTACAATTTTGTGGTTTCAACGTAAAAATGTTGTAAAGACTCTGTAAAATCCCGATGAAATTGTGGTATTATAATCCTTGTTCATTAAAAGACTTTAATCTACTCCGCCAGTATAACACATAATCTTCCGTTTGGAAATGATATTTATGAAAACTTCTTCCACTCACCAAATGCTTCGCCAGGAGCTGAAATACGCCCTCGGCCGGGGCGAGTACGCCGCCATCTCCCAGCGGTGCAGGGCGGTCATGAAACCCGACCCGCACACCGGTCCGGACGGTACATACCACATTTGCAGCCTGTACTTCGACGACCTGGGCGACACGGCTCTCATGCAGAATTACAGCGGCGTGTCCAACCGCGAAAAGTTCCGGATCCGGTTCTATAACGACGATCCCGGCACGCTCCACCTGGAGAAAAAAGTAAAGTACGGCGGTCTGGGCCGAAAATACGCCTGCCCGATGACCGCGGAACAGCTCCAGCGGATCCTGGACGGCGATCTGGACTGGATGATGGACACCGGCTATCCGCTGATGCAGGAGCTTTTTGCCCGGATGCGGAATGATCTGCTGCGGCCCAAGACCATCGTCTCCTATCACCGGGAGCCCTACATCTACGGCCCCGGCAATGTCCGCGTCACCTTCGACTACGACATCCGCAGCGGCATCTGCAGCCGCGATATGCTCTCCGGCCATACCCTCCTTGTCCCCGTCAACCCCGACCGGGTCATTCTGGAGGTCAAATATGACGCTTTCCTGCCGGATATCATCCGCATGATCCTCCAGGAAGGCACCCCCCGCACCCAAGCGTTTTCAAAATATGCTGCCTGTCGGCAGTATGATATGTAAGGAGGCCCCCCATGACTTTCAACGACGTATTCAAATCCAGCTTTCTCGAGAACGTGACCGAGATCTCTTTCCTCGATGTGCTGATCGCCATGGCATTTGCCTGTGTGCTGGGCGCGTTCATCTTCTTCATCTACAAGCGCACCTTCCAGGGCGTCATGTATTCCGCCGGCTTCGGCATCACGCTGATCGGCCTGACCATGGTCACGACCCTCGTGATCCTTGCCGTCACCTCGAACGTCGTTCTGTCCCTCGGCATGGTCGGCGCTCTGTCCATCGTCCGCTTCCGCGCCGCGATCAAGGAGCCGTTTGAGATCGTCTTTCTGTTCTGGGCGCTGGCCGTCGGCATCGTCATCGGCGCCGGAATGTTCCTGCTCGCCATCGTGGGCAGTCTTGTGATCGGCCTTATCCTGATCCTCTTTGCCCGCCGCAAGATCGGCGTTCATCCCTACATTCTGGTCGTCAGCTGCGAGGACAACGTCGCCGAGGCCGCCGTTCTGAAGGCGCTGCAGTCCGCTGTCGCCTCCAGCATCGTGAAGGCCAAGACCGTCACGCCGAACGGCATCGAGCTTTCCATCGAGGTCACCCTCAAGAACGAGGATACCGTGTTCGTCACGAACCTCTTCCAGCTGGACGGCGTCGCCTCCGCTTCCCTCGTCACCTACAACGGCCAGTTCGCCGACTGATTTCCCGAACCATACCAAAAGCGCTTCCTGTACGACGACAGGAAGCGCTTTTATTTTAAATGTTAAAACTGAAGCTCCGCCGAAAACCGGCCGTCGCTCGCGCACCAGAGACGCTCCTCGGTCAGGCTCCAGTCGAGCATGATCTCCTCGTTCGGAAACGTCTCGGCACGATAGTCGATGCGAAGACCCTTCACGGGATGCGTCCGATGAAACGCCGGCGCGGCAAGGTCTGTCAGCCAGTCGATATACCGCGTATTCGTCAGGTGTCCATTGAAATCCGTCTCGGAAAACTGCACCCGGCGCGGCGTATGCTCCTGCGTTTCCGGCCGGCGGATTGAGGGGAAGCGGGGCAGCTTCGCATCGTCCGGCTCGGGCGTCGGCAGCTTGACAGCCGGGATATGGTCGCTCATCATCGAATGCGTTTTGAGATCCGACAGCACCCACATGGACACCCCGCTGGCACATTCCGCGCCGCTCTCGTCTTCCAGGAAATAGCGGAACGGACAGATGCCGGAGCGGGAACGCGCCGCCCAGCCCCGAACCGTGACCGTCTCGCCATGCTGCGGCAGGCGCGTGATCGTGCATCCCACTTTCGCCGCGACCCAGATGACGCCTCTTGCGATCATCGCGTCCAGCCCGACGCCCCAGCCCTCCGTCAGATCCTCGGAGCAGTCCTGAAACAGGGCGAGCATCGCCGACGGCTTCAGCCGTCCGAACATATCGCAGTCGCGCATGAGCAGCGTATGCTTTTTTTCGTAAATCAAATCGCTCATCATTCGTATTTGCAGAAACAGGCGGAAGCGATCGCTTCCGCCTGTGATTTATGCCGGGAACAAATCAGCCCTTCACCATCTTGGCGACCTCAGCCGCCAGATCGTCCTCACGCTTCTCGATGCCCTCGCCCTTCTCAAAACGGACATAGGACTTCACCGCGATCGGCGCGCCGACTTCCTTCGCAACCGCTGCCACGTGCGCGGCAACATCCTCGCCCTCGCCCTTGACGAAGGCCTGCTGCAGAAGGCAGATTTCCTTGCAGTACTTGGCGATGCCGCCCTCGACAATCTTCTCGATGATCGCGTCGGGCTTCTTCGCGTTCTTGGGATCCTGCTTGGCCTGCGCCATGCGAACCTCGCGCTCGTGAGCGAGGAAGGACTCATCCACGAGGGACTTGTCGAGGTACTGGGGGTTCATGGCCGCGATCTGCATCGCCACATCCTTGCCCAGCTCGATGACCGCGTCCGCGGTGGACTCGGTGTCGAGGTTCACCAGAACGCCGATCTTGCCGGCAGCGTGGACATAGGGGACGGAAACGCCGCCCTCCACACGCGCGAAGCGGCGGATCTGGATGTTCTCGCGGACGGACAGGAAGAGCTCGTTCTTCGCCTCGGCGACGGTGCTCGTGCCGTCAACCCACTTGGCGTTCTGCAGAGCCTCGACATCCGCGGGGTTCTCCTTGGCGATGACGACGGCCAGATCCTTCACGAAGGCCTGGAAGAGCTCGTTGCCGCCGACGAAGTCGGACTCGCAGTTGACCTCGATGACAACGCCGGTGCCGTCCACGACGGCGGCGTAAGCCATGCCCTCAGCGGCCACGCGGTCGGCCTTCTTGGCCGCGCTGGCAAGACCCTTCTCGCGCAGATAGTCAACGGCCTTATCCATATCGCCGTCGCAGGCGGTCAGAGCCTTCTTGCAGTCCATAAGACCCGAGCCGGTCATCTTACGCAGCTCGTTAACGGTCGCAGCAGTAATAGCAGCCATGATCTTATTCCTCCTTCGCAGCTTCTTCGACAGCGGGAGCCGCGGTCTCCTCGACCTCGGCGTCCTGACCCTGACGGCCTTCCTGCACGGCGTTCGCCATGGCGGAAGCAATCAGGCGGATGGCGCGGATCGCGTCGTCATTGCCGGGAATGACATAATCGACCTCATCGGGATCGCAGTTGGTATCGACGATCGCGACGATGGGGATGTGCAGCTTGCGGGCCTCCGCGATGGCGTTGTGCTCCTTGCGGGGGTCGATGACGAACAGGGCGCCGGGCAGCTTCTTCATATCCTTGACGCCGCCGAGATACTTCTCGAGCTTCTCCTGCTCCTTCATGAGCTTGATGACTTCCTTCTTGGGCAGCATATCAAAGGTGCCGTCCTCCGCCATGCGCTTGAGCTGGTTCATGCGGTCCACACGGGTACGCATGGTCTTGAAGTTGGTCAGCATACCGCCGAGCCAGCGGGCGTTGACGTAGTACTGACCGACGCGGGACGCCTCTTCACGAACCGCGTCCTGGGCCTGCTTCTTGGTGCCGACGAACAGGACGGACTGGCCGTTCTCCGCCAGGGAGCGCACGAAGTTGTACGCCTCTTCCATCTTCTTGACCGTCTTCTGCAGGTCGATGATATAGATGCCGTTGCGCTCCATGTAGATGTACTCTGCCATCTTGGGGTTCCAGCGGCGGGTCTGGTGACCGAAATGCACGCCGGCCTCGAGGAGCTGCTTCATAGAAACTACTGCCATTACGTTTTTCCTCCTTGTTTATTCAGTTTTACCCTCCGGACGCCTCATCCGTACGACCATCCTTTCGGAACCGGGTCGCGTGTCCGCATCCGTGCGTAATAGGCAAGCTGATATATTTTACCAGAGCCGCCCTCCGTTTGCAAGTCCTTTCTCACCTTATTTTATTCTTTTTTCGCCTACTGCCACCATTTCCTCGTCTTTTTGCCCCGGCGGATCCCCCGATCGCCCTCCACAAGGATCACGTCCGGCCCCATACGGCTGATGCACTCCCACGGCAGGATGTAATCGTCCTCCCGGCCAAGCAGGCCGAACCACCGCGCCCGGCCCGGTACGATCAGCGCCGTGATGCGTCCCTCCGGGTACTGAAACTCCGCGTCACTCACATAGCCCATCCGCGTCCCGGTACGTATGTTGATGACCTCTTTGTATCGAAAATCCGAACATCGGCAAAGCATAATTATCCCCTCCGGGGGAACTCTATGCGAAGCAGGTCGAAAATATGCGGTATGCAGGAATTGTATTTTTCCCAATAGCGTGTTATAATACTTAAAAATCTTAAAGTATTTGGGGTGAGACTATGAAAAACGTATATGGCAGGCGCGTATTCATCACCGGCGCCTCCAGCGGTCTGGGCAAAGCCTGTGCCGAGGCCTTCGCCGCCGAGGGCTGCGACGTCATCGGCGTGTCCCGCTCCTGCGAGGAAACCGTCACCGAGTATCCCGGCGGCGGCCGTCTGACCATGCGGCGCATGGATGTGACGGACGACGACTCCGTCGCCGCCGTGGCCGGTTCTCTCGACGGCGTTGATATCGCGCTTCTCGCGGCGGGCATCGGCATCTCCGGCCCGGCGGAGGAGATGCCCATGGAGCTTGCCTATCGCCAGATGGAGACAAACTATTTCGGCGTCCTCCGCGTCGGCCGGGCCATTCTGCCCAAGATGCGCGAGCAGGGCAAGGGACTTTTCCTCGTCGTCACCTCCATCGCGGGCCGTGTGCCGATCCCCATGCAGAGCCACTACTCCTCCAGCAAATACGCCCTCGAGGCCTATATACAGGCCGTGCGTATGGAGATGCGCGATTTCGGCGTCCGCGCCTGCGCCATCGAACCCGGCGATACAAAGACCGGCTTCACCGATGCGCGCCGGAAATTCTGTCCGTCCGATTCCCTCTACGCCGCCGTCTGCGAAAAGAGCGTCGCCGCCATGGAGCATGACGAGCGGAACGGTATGCCCGCCTCCTCGGTCTCCGATCTCGCTCGGAAGCTCGCCGGACGGAAAAACCCGCCGGTGCGCGTGGCCGTCGGCCTCCAGTATAAGGCGCTGATGCTCGCAAAACGCGTCATGCCCGACCGCTTCATCCATTTTATTCTCTCCAAAATGTATCTGTAAAAAACGCCGGAGGCCGTTGTCGGTCTCCGGTGTTTCGCGTCCATTTCATATCGAATTTCGATAAATTTTTCTTGACTTTCGATAATGCGGGTGCTACTATGAGCTTGAAAAGATTTCCTGAAAGGAAGGTAATCCCATGAAACAGAAAGAGCTTTCCCGCTGGCTGCGGGGCGTGGTCGTCCTCGGCTGGATCGCCTGCGTGCTGCTGGCCTTTCCCATCGCGCCGAAGCTGGCGCAGGACGCCGCCATAGACGCCCCGGAGCTTGCCCGGCTCGCCTTTCCCATGCTGTCCGTGTTCTGGATCGGACTGGCCGTGGTTGCCGTCGCGCTGTGGTACGCCTGGTGCATTTTCGGCGAGATCGGGCGCGACAACAGCTTCTGCCCGCAAAACGCCCAGCGTCTGCGCGTCATCAGCTGGCTGGCGCTGGCGGACACGCTGCTTTGCATCCTCGTCATTCTGGCGCTTCTCCTTCTCGGGGGACTGCACCCGGGCGTTTTTCTGCTTCTGCTCCTGCTCGCCGTCATCGGCACCGGCATCACCGTCGCCGCCGCGTCGCTGAGCCATCTGACGCTGAAGGCTGCCATGCTGCAGGACGAAAACGACCTGACCATCTGAGGGCGCTAATATGATTATGGTAAACCTTGACGTCATGCTCGCAAAGCGTCACATGAGCCTGACCCAGCTGTCCGAATCCGTCGGCCTGACCATGGCGAATCTCTCCGTTCTGAAAACCGGAAAGGCAAAGGCTGTGCGCTTTTCCACGCTGGATGCCATCTGCCGTGTCCTGCAATGCCAGCCCGGCGATATTCTCGAATTCCGCGAGGAGGGAGATGACGGCGCATGAAGCTCACCCGCGCAGGTTATCTGTGGCTCCTGCTGGGGCTGTACGCCTTTCTGCCCGTCACGCTGGCGTTCGCCCTGCTGATCGGATACCGGGTTCGTATGCCCTACGCCTATGTCAACGTCCTGCTGATCGCGGGCGCGACCGCCTTCGCCGGCTTTTCCGCGTCCGGGGACAGCGGCTCGCCCATCTCCGGCCCGCTGTCCGTATGGATCGCCTTCCTGCCGCTTCTGGTCGAACTGAACTGGTTCGTCTATTGCCTCAGCAACGCAGCCCTCTTGTTGCCGCTGCTCATGACACCCTGCCTTATCTACGCCGTATGGCTCGCCAAAAACCTGACCGTGTGCAAGCCTCTCCGGATCGTGACACTGCTGCTGACAGGCGGGCTCCTCATTCCGCTCATACCGTTCACCCTGCTCTTTATGCTGTTCGGGAGCATCGGCTCGCAGGACATTGCGGAGCGGGCATACGCGCCGGGCAGTATGCACTATGCGGAGATCATCGAGTACGACGAGGGCGCGCTCGGCGGACATACCAGTGTGGAGGCCCACTGGTCGCCGTCGCTCGACCTGTTCCTCCTCCGCTATGAGTCCGTCCCGGAGGATGTTTATACAGGCCCATGGGGCGCCGCCGACACCCTGACCGTGACCTGGGCCGATGCGGACACGCTCCTCGTCCAGGGCGAGGGGTTCTATAAGGAGGTTCAACACCCATGAATGATTATTATGTAAACCAATCGCCGACTTCCGGGCCGGAACGGCCATTCTCCCGGCGGGACGCCGCCGCGCCGATTCTGGCGCTCGCGCTGTCCGTTCTTTTCTGGGCGGTGTTTTCTCTCAAGAATGCGTTCGCCCGCGGCTATGGGCCGGGACTGGGCGTACCGGTATTCGTGATCGTGTATTTCATCGCCGTTTTTGTGATGCTCCGTCCGAGGCTCCGGGCGGGCGGCACGGCGATGGCGGCCGCAGCGCTGCTGCTGGCGATCAGCTGCGCGCTGTACGCCCATCCGGGCTTCACGATCCTCAACTGCTTCGTCATCCTGCTGCTGTCCGCCATGGCCACCTTTTCGCTGTCCGGGCAGGCGCGCTTCTGCGTGCTGGACATCCGCGCCGTTCCCGATGCGATCCGCCTGTCGGCGCTGGCACTCTTCACCCGCATCGGCCGCCCCTTTGCGGCCGCAAAACAGGCAAGCCGCGGGAAAAAAGGTGTTTTGCTCCGCCTTCTCGTCACCGCGCTTGTGACCGTCATCCTGCTGGCGGCGGTGCTCGCGCTGCTGGCCTCGGCGGACATGGTATTCGGCAGCTTTTTCGCCGGCATCCGCCGCTGGTTTGAGAAAATCTCCCTCGGCGAACTGATCTGGCGTCTCGTCCGCATACTCACCCTCGCGCTGCTGATCTGCTCCGGCCTGTACTTCCTGCGCGAGCCGGCGGAGGACAAATCCCAGCCCAAACCGGACGCGGAACGCCGCGCCGCTCCCTTTCTCGCCCCCGCACTGGCGCTTGATCTCGTCTATCTGCTTTTCTGCGCCGTGCAGTTCCGCTATCTCTTCGGCGGCGCAGAGACCGCCGCCATGGCGGGCGGCTGGGCCGAGTATGCCCGCTCCGGCTTCTTCCAGCTCGCCGCGGTTGCGGCCATCAACCTGATCGTCTGCGTTTGGAGCGCGCACGGCGGGCGGCTGAACACGCAGGGCGGACGGCTTCTTCGCATCGCCTGCGCGGTCATGCTCGCGCTGACGGCGGTCATTCTCGCCTCCGCCGCGTACCGTATGTACCTCTATATCGCCGCGTTCGGCCTGAGCGTTCTGCGGCTCATGACCCTGTGGGGTATGCTCGTGATCGCGTTCGGCATCCTCGCCGCCGGATGGAAGCTCGTGCGGCCTGGCGCCTCGTTCTGGAAGCTCGCCTTCCCCTTTGCGCTGGGGACATGGTGCCTGCTCTGCCTCATAAACCCCGCCGGACAGGTCGCAAACTACAACGTGGACGCCTATCTCGACGGACGGCTCCCGACCGTGGACGTCGCCTACCTCTGGGAACTGACCCCGGACGCCGCGCCCGCACTGAAACGGCTGGCCGCTTCCTCGGAGGAGTACGCCGCCGAGGCGCAAAGCACGCTCCGCGAGATGCGTTATATGGCTCATATAGAGGGTTCGACATGGTCCAGCCTAAAAGCCAGCTTCCTCGGTCTGGACTGAGCGGGCGGTTTTTCTTGCGAATACGCCTCCGCACTGGTATAATAAGTATGCAATTTCCCAAAACCCCGGAGGTCAATATGCAGCTGAGCAAACGCATGAATCGCTTCGGCGACGAGATATTCGGCGCTCTCAACGAGCGCAGGCTGGCTCTCGAAAAAGAGGGCCGCACCATATACAACATGAGCGTCGGCACGCCCGACTTCAAGCCCGCGCCCCACATCGTGCAGGCGCTCACGGACGCGGCACAGGATCCGGACAGCTGGAAATACGCCCTGCGCGACCTGCCCGAGCTGCTCGACGCGGTGTGCGCCTATTACAAGCGCCGCTTCGATGTCACCATCACGCCGGACATGATCTGCTCCTGCTACGGCAGTCAGGAGGGCATGGGTCACATCGGCCTTGCGCTCTGCGACGAGGGCGACACGGTGCTGCTCCCCACGCCCTGCTACCCGGTCTTTATCGCCGGAGCACAAATGGCGGGCGCGGAGCCGTATTACTACCCCATGACAAAGGAAAACGGTTTCCTGCCCGATGTGAAGTCCATCCCCGAGGAGGTCGCCCGTCGTGCGAAATACATGATCGTCTCCCTGCCCTCGAACCCGACGGGCAGCGTCGGAAACGACGCGGTCTACCGCGAGGTCATCGAGTTCGGCAAAAAATACGACATCGTCATCCTGCATGACAACGCGTACAGCGACATCATCTTCGACGGCGCTTACGGCGGCAGCTTCCTGCAATACCCCGGCGCGGCGGAGGTCGGCGCGGAGTTTTTCAGCCTGTCCAAGAGCTTCAACCTCACCGGCGCGCGCATCAGCTTTCTGATCGGCCGCCCGGATGTCGTCGGCGCGTTCCGCAAACTCCGCAGCCAGATCGACTTCGGTATGTTCATCCCCCTGCAGAAGGCCGCCATCGCGGCGCTGACCGGCCCGACGGACATGGTCAAAACCCAGTGCGGCGACTATCAGGAGCGCCGCGACGTGCTCTGCGGCGGGCTTCGTTCCATCGGCTGGGATGTACCCGACAGCCACGGCAGTATGTTCGTCTGGGCGCCGATCCCGAAGAAATACACAAGCTCCATGGACTTCTGCCTCGATCTCATCGACCGGGCCGGCGTTATCTGCACGCCGGGCGCGAGCTTCGGCCCCCTCGGCGAGGGCTATGTCCGCCTCGCGCTGGTGCTGCCCCCGGAAAAGCTCCGCGAGGCCGTCGAGGCCATCCGCGCAAGCGGACTTCTGGACGAATAAACCCCATAACATAAAAAGAGACGGCCTCGCGGTCGTCTCTTTTCGTTTTGTCACTCTCCGCAGACGGCGGCGATGCCCGCCGCGAAGATTTTTGTCGCGGTGAACAGATCCTCCACCGGGAAACGCTCATTCGCGCCGTGCATCCGCACATCGACGCCGGGCATACAATACCCGAACGCCACGCCGCCGGGTACATCGTGGACGTACGTCCCGCCGCCCATGGCATAGCACGCGCCGGGCTGCCCGGTAAACGTCTCGTAGCAGCGCAGGAGGGTCTGAATAAAATCGCCCTCTGCCGGCGTATAGTGCGGTGCGATCATCATACCCGCCGCTTCAAAGCCGCAGGCGTTCATGTTCGCCTCCGCTATGTCCTTGCAATTGTCAGCGTTCGCGCACAGCGGGACGCGGCAGTCGCACAGACCCTCCAGCCCGTTTTCGTCGAACTGCAGCATCGTGAACGAGCAGGTCAGCTCGCCCGTGACCTCATCCGCCTGCGCGATGCCGAGGGACTTGCCCAGAAAATCTCCGTGCGGCAGCAGCCGGTCAAGCTCTCGCAGCGCACGGGTGGACGGTGTATCCGCCAGCGGCAGCTCCGTCAGCACGCGCACGAGCGCCGTGTTCGCGTTGATGCCAAGCGCCGGGGACGCGGCATGGCAGCCCCTGCCGATCACGGTGAGCTTTGCTCCGCCCTCAGCCTCCTCTACGCGGCAGGCCGCGCCGAGCTCCGCGCACAGCGGCGCCGCGCCCGCCATGAGGTGCAGCGGCCGAATCCCCGCCAGCACCGCCGACGCCTCCGTCGGAATGGCATTCGTCGTTGTGCCGCCGCGGATCGCGGTCACACGCGGCGTCTCCGTCTCCGGCGCGAGCGGTTTGCGGAAGCGCAGGCGGTACATCCCCTTCTCCGCGTTGCAGAGCGGGAATTCCGCGTCCGGTGTGAAGGTATGGGGCGCGGGACTTTCATGATGATAATAGTCCGCGATGTCGGAGGAGCCGCGCTCCTCATCCGTGCCGAGGATCAAGCGGCAGCCCGCTTTCACCGGCAGTCCCAGCTCCTTCACGCAGCGCATGGCGTACAGCGCCGCCACCGCGCCGCCCTTATCGTCCGCGACGCCGCGGCCGTAGATATAGCCGTCCTCCCGGATGACCGGCTCAAAGGGATCACTGTCCCAGCCGTCGTTTTCCGGCACGACGTCGAGATGGGCGAGGATGTCCAGCTCCCGCCCCGCCGGGTCGCCGAGATCGGCGGTCATCACCCGCCCACGGTGATCCTGCACCGCGAAGCCATAGCCCGCGCATATAGCCATCGCCGCACGCAGGGCCTCGGCCGGCCCCTCGCCGTAGGGCGCATTCTCCGCCGGATCGCCGCCCACGCTGCGGATGCGGCAAAGGGTTTTCAAATCCTCCAAAAATTCCTCCCGGTGGGCATCCACCCACCGGGCGATCTGCTGCGTTCTATCCATCAAAACAGACCCCCGTTTCCTCATGCGTTCAGATAATTATACAGATTGCAGAACATCGTCGCAACCTCTGCACGGGTCGCGTTCGCCTTCGGCTTGAAGCTCTTATCGGGATAGCCGTTCACCACACCGATCGACCGCATGGCATAGACAGCTTCTTTCGCATAGGCCGATATGTCGCCGTCGTCCGCAAACGCCGTCCCACCGCCCAAAATCGTCTTGCCGAGGTAGTTCGTCAGGTAGCGATACAGCAGCACGCAGATATCCTCGCGCTTGATGTTCTGCTCCGGGCGGAAGGCCGTGCTGCTCACGCCGTTCATCACGCCGTAGATATTCGCCCACTGCCCATAGCCGGTGTAATAGGCGCCCGCCGGAAGATCCGTAAACGCCCCGGTGTAGACGTAGAGCAGCGTTTTCCCGCTTGACGCGGTGCTTTTTTCCCGGACATACCCGGTCGTACCGCCAACCTTCACCTGATACCAGACCGCTCCGTCCACGCCGCTGTCCACCCTGGAAAGCACGGTCACAAGCTCCCCGGCCGAGCCGATGCGGGCAAGAACCGTGCTGGAACTGTCCGTCGTCGTCTTGTCGCGCACCGCCACGCCGTTGGCATTGGAAACGCCGAGCGTACCAGACCAGGACTCCAGCGCCGTCCACGTCCCGCCGCCTGCAAACCGCCCCAGCACCGTGATGAACATACCACGGGTCATGGTGGTGTTCGGCGAGAAGGTCGTGGCAGTTGTCCCCTTGAAAAGCGAGCGTTTATACACAAATTCCACGCTGTCGGCAAACCACTGATCCGTGACATCCGCAAACGGATGCGCTCCGCTGGAGATCGTGACCGGGATCTTGCCGCCGTAGAACGCGTCGGCGTCCTGCGACGTCACCGTGTCCGGCATGACGATGGACGTCTTTTTCGCCGGGACGCAGACGAGCCGCGTCAGATCCTTGCTGTACAGCACACCGTCGATGCTGGTGAAATAGGGGTTGTCTGCATCGACAAAGATGTTTTCGAGGTTGGTGCAGCCCTTGAACGCCGTGGCCGTCACGGTCTTGACCGTTTTCGGCAGCGTGATGCTCTTGAGCGATGTGCCGGTTCCGTTGTAGTTAAAGCACTGCATACCGCTCTTGCCGATCTGCGTGATGCTCTCGCCGCCCTTCGTATAGGTGTTGTTCCTCTTCACCACCGTCGCCGTCGGCGCGGTCGCCGGGATGACCAGATGCTCGACATCCACGCCGTCATACTGATACAGCACGCCGCTTTCAATGGACATCCCGCTCGGAACCTGCGTCACATCGAACGAGCGGGGCTTCGCGTTGCTGTAGCCCGCGTCGCCGATATAGTATTCGCCGTCGATGAGCGCGATCGCGCAGACGTGTCCAGAGCTGGCCCCGGCATCCATGGCCGCCTTGCGGTTCCACGCCCGGATGCCGACCAGCGTGCAGAGATCGACGATGAACTGGGCGTTTGCAATGCAGTTGCCCGACTTGTCGCTCAGAAGGGCGCTGACCGTGTAGTTGCTGCTGTAAGAGAAGTTGTCCGCGGCATATTTTGTGATGGCATAGAGCTTCTCATAGTCGCTCATGTCCTCGGTGATGATCTTCGCGACGATCGCCTTTTCCGTATCCTCATACGAACCGTCAGTCACCGGGTCGGACAACGCCGCCGCCATCTCCTCCGCGGAGACTGTCTCCCCGGAGGCCGCGGCTTCGGCGTCACCGGACGCCTCTTCCTCCGTCTCCTCCGGCCCGTCCGCCGCGTCGGCCGTCTCCTCCGGCAGGGTGTCCGCCGCCGGAAGCTCGCCGGACGCCTCCGGATACTCCTCCGCAGCCCATCCCGGCATCACAAAGGACAGTGCCATTGCCGCAATCAGAAGCAGGCTCCATACGGTTTTTTTCATGACATCATGCTCCTTGATGAAGAAATCGATCCATTTCACTTTTATCCCATTTTATTGTAACTATATTATCATATTTTGTAACTTTTTGTCAACAATTATTGCCTTTCCGCGAATATCTATGGTATAATCCAGGCAAAACAGAATTTACTCCGTATCCGGGAGGCTAAAATGGTTGACATAACTTTTGAGAAGGAACTCTGCATATGCTGCGGGAAATGTGTGCGAACCTGCGCGATGGGGCATCTCCGCATGACGGAGGACGGCCCCGCCGTATCGCCGCGCGCGCAGTGCATGGACTGCCTGCAGTGCGCCGCCGCCTGTCCGCGCAGGGCCATCCGCCGAAACGGGGAGGCGCCTTACGAACCGGTTCCGGAGGATGCGCTGGAGCGCCTTGTCATGTCCCGCCGCTCCGTCCGCCATTTCAAGCCCGAAGCGCCGGACAAAGCGCTCATTCAGTGGGCCCTCCAGCGGGCCGGATATGCCCCCAGCGGCAAGAACCGGCATGATAACCGCTGGACGGTGGTGTACGGAACAGAGCGCGTCGAGGCCGTCCGCGCCCGCGCCATCCGGCACTGCGAGGAAACCGGCGAAGCCCCGGAGCTTCTGCGTTTTTCGCAAAAAGGGCTTGACCTTCTGACCTGCGGCGCGCCGGTCATCCTCATCGGCTGGTCGCCGGATGACTGCCTGAACCCCTGCGTGGACACCGCCATTGCC
The DNA here is from genome assembly GCA_051867595.1 of Oscillospiraceae bacterium. Classification (GTDB taxonomy): domain Bacteria; phylum Bacillota; class Clostridia; order Oscillospirales; family Oscillospiraceae; genus CAJOIG01. The sequence goes on along the minus strand of JBJDYS010000057.1, from coordinate 101,944 downwards.
ATGGAGACCGCGGAGCTTCTGCTCGTTTCGCGCGGCCTCGGCACCTGCTGGGGCGGTTACCTGCGCCAGATCACCGGGCATTGTCCGGAGCTGAAAGCCATGCTGGGCATCCCCGACGGCTGCTCCATGCGGGGCTGCATGATGGTCGGCTATCCCGACAAAACGTCCTTCCCCAACATCCCCACCCGGCCCGAAGCGGATATTTTCTGGGCCTGAATCCGGAGGTTTTTTCATGGAACTATGTCTGTTTGGCGCGGCGAGCAACGCCGTCCCTGAAGTTTACATAAAACAAACCGAGCATCTGGGCGAGCGCATGGCCGCACGCGGACACCGGCTGATCTTCGGCGCCGGCGCCACCGGCATGATGGGCGCGGCCGCACGCGGCGTCAAGAGCGGAGACGGTTATATCACCGGCGTTGCTCCGCGTTTTTTTGACCGCCCGGGGGTTCTCACGCCGCTGTGCGACGAGCTGATCTTCACCGAAACCATGGACGAGCGGAAAACGATCATGGAGGCGCGTGCGGACGGGTTCATCATCGCACCGGGCGGCATCGGTACGCTGGACGAGTTTTTCGAGGCGCTCACCCTCCGCTCCCTCGGTCAGCTCGAAAAGCCGCTGGCCCTGTATAACATCGCCGGGTATTTCGATACGCTGCTGGCGTTTATGAAGGAGATGGAGGCCGGGCATTTCACCGCGCCGGAGCTATGGGCCTGCCTCGGCGTTTTTGACGATCCGGACGAGCTGCTGGCTTATTTGGAACACGGCCTGTGACCGGCCAATCCGCATACAAATTGCCCGCACCTTCCAACAAGGTGCGGGCATGGCTGTTTTATTCGCCTTCTCCCCCGTCCGGCGCAGGGTCTTCCGGCGCGGGTTCGGGTTCCACGGGAGAGGGTTCCTCCGGCGCGGGTTCGGGCTCTACCGGCGTCGGATCGGGCTCCACCGGCGTCGGATCGGGTTCCTCCGGCACGGGCGTAACGTCCGGGGTCTCTGTTTCCGCCGGCTGTTCTCCTCCCGGTGTCTCTCCCGGCACGGGACTCTCCCCGGGTTCCGGGCTCTCCTCCGGTTCCGGACTTTCTTCCGGCTCCGGACTTTCCTCCGGATTCTCCGTCTCCTCGGGCGGGATCTGGAGCTCGGGCGGGATGTCGAGATAGTCCTCGTCGCTCTCCTCCCAGGAAACGCCGTATGTAGAGTAGAACGACGTCCTCTGCTCGCCGGGGAACACGTAAATCACCTTCGTCGCGTTCAGCGGCTGCATGAACATATCCGACGGCGCATACGACTCGTCATAAAAGCCCACGCGGTACGCCCATTCCAGCTCCACATCGCAGATATACTCTTCTTCGTCATCGTCGATCACGACGACCCAGGCATGAACCTGGTTGCGCGTGCCGACGCCGCCGCAGACGGGATAGGCCTGATAGCCCACGCGGCGGGCCACATACAGGAACGCGGCCGCCCAATAGTAGCACATACCGTATTTCTCGGTGAACATCGTCTCCGCACAGCCGAGGGCCCAGCTTGTACTGCCGCGCACCCATCCGGCATTCCGGGCGCGGTAATAGAACCCGCCGTCACGGATGGCGCAGTAGCCGCGATAGAGCTTTTCCCGCTGGGAGAGCGAGCTGTCCGTCAGAATATCGCACAGGAGGTTGTCCACGGCCTCGTCCACGATGACGCTGCCGGAGGTGTAACGACCGTCCTCGCCGAAGTGCAGGTATCCGAAATCGTCGTCCGTCATGAACGGGCCGTCGGTCTGCGCCACATAGTACATCGCCCCGTCGATCTCATAGAGACCTTCGTCCCGGCGTTCCAGGAAATAGCCCGCCTCATCGGCGCGGTAAAGCTCGCCGTCCACGAGCTGGAAGCCCGGCTCAAAGCGGTCAAGCCGCCCTGTCTCGGCATTCACATGGCACAGCTCTTCGCCGATAAGCACCATGCCCGGCTCGGGGTTCTCCGCCGAACCCAGGATATAGTCGAGCAGCTCGGTGCGGTAGGACGCCTCCAGGATCGCCGCATATGCCGGATCGTCGGCGGTCACATCGCTGTACGGCGATTCGGGATACAGCGCCGCCGCATCCTCCGCCGACAGGATCGCGCCGCGGAAACCGACGGTCAGCATGGCGGCGTTCTCGCGGGTGAGTACCTCTCGCTCCCGGGCCCGATCCGGCATCCATCCGGCCTCGCAGGCATATTCGACCGCGGCATTGCCCCAGGACTCGTCCGGCGTTTTGGACAGGCCGGCCTTTTCCGCGCCGGGCATCCCCGCCAGCAGGTACAGAACCGTGGCCAGATCGCGATTTGTGACCTCGTCATTCGGATGGAACGTGCCGTCCGCATAGCCGGTCATCAGCCCGGCCGCACAGACCGCGCCAATGGCCTCATACGCCGGGTCGGACGCATTCACATCGGAAAAAACCACCGATGCTCCCGCCGTCTCCGTTTCCTCCATCAGCGCCTGCGCGAGCATGGCGAGATCGCCGCGGTCAAGCACCCCGTCGGGGCCAAAGCAGCCGTCCTCCGCCGCGAGGAAGGTGCTGTGTTTTTCCTGCAGGGTCGGTGTGTGCCACGCATACAGGGAGATATCCTCTGTAACCACGGTCGCCGCCGGGTCGATGAAAGCCCCGCTCTCCGTGCGCCAGAACAGGATATCCAGCGGCGCATCCGAGAGCGTCTCCCCCATCTGCCGCAGCTCCGTGCGGAGCAGCTCGTCCCCGTCATAGTAGCGGACAACAAGCTCCGGCTCCGACAGCTCAGCTTTGGACGACCGGCAGGCACACAGGGCCAGAAAAACGGCGCACAGCACCAGCCATATCAGAATCTGTTTTCTCTTCATGAAGAGACTCCTTTTGTATCCTGCGAGGCAAAAATTCCGCAAAAAATTGCCTTTTGTATTCACATTCTTAGTAATATACCACAATTCTTCACAAAATACCACTATAAACTGCTGAAAATACATTTTCCTCCCGTCCCCTATTTTTATTCATATCGCATAACGTCTTGTGATTGACCGTGATACTTATTAATGGTATAATATCTTGATTTATTATGCGGTTTGCAGGAGGCTGCCATGTGGGTTTCGGATAAGTGGACAGATTACGAGCTTCTCGACGCTTCCAAAGGCGAAAAGCTTGAGCGATGGGGCGACAAGATCCTGCTCCGTCCGGATCCGCAGGCCATATGGGACACGCCCCGCCGTGATCCCCGCTGGAACAGACCGGACGCGGCCTACCGCCGCAGCTCCTCCGGCGGCGGCGCGTGGGAGAAAAACCGTCTGCCCGCCAGCTGGAACATCCATTACGGCGAGCTGACCTTTCAGGTCAAGCCCATGAGCTTCAAGCACACCGGCATCTTCCCCGAGCAGGCCGCCAACTGGGACTGGGCGGGGGAGCAAATCCGCGGCGCCGGACGGCCCATCCGGGTTCTGAACCTCTTCGCCTACACCGGTGCGGCCACCGTCGCGTGTCTGGCCGCCGGTGCGGAGGTGTGCCATGTGGACGCCGCGAAGGGCATGGTCTCCTGGGCAAAGGAAAACGCCGCCTGTTCCGGCGTTTCGGACCGGCCCGTGCGCTGGATCGTGGACGACTGCCTCAAATTCTGTCAGCGCGAGATTCGCCGCGGCAGGCAGTATGACGCGGTCATCATGGATCCGCCGTCCTACGGGCGCGGCCCGGGCGGTGAGATCTGGCGGCTGGAGGACAACCTCTGGGGCCTCGTCACCACGGTAGCGCAGCTTCTCAGCGACGACCCGCTCTTTGTTCTCATAAACTCCTACACCACGGGGCTTTCCCCCTCGGTGCTCACCTACATCTCCGAGAGCATTTTCTCCAAAAAATTCGGCGGACACAGCGACGCGCAGGAGCTGGGTCTGCGCGCCTCCGATTCCGGCCTCGTACTCCCCTGCGGCGCCTCCTGCCGCTGGTCCCGATAACAAACACAGAAAGGTACTCCATGGAACCTGTCATCGAAATCAAGAACCTGACCTTCTCCTACCCGGACGCCCCGACCCCCGCGCTGAACGGCGTCACGCTCAACATATACCCCGGCAGCTTCGTCGCAGTGCTCGGCGCGAACGGCTGCGGAAAATCCACCCTCGCCAAGCATCTGAACGCGATTCTCCTCCCCTCGGGGGGGCAGGTTCTCGTGCGCGGTATGGACACCGCGAAGCCGGAAAACCTCATCCCCATCCGCCGCCGCGTCGGCATGGTGTTCCAGAACCCGGACAACCAGATCGTCGCGAACGTCGTCGAGGACGACGTGGCCTTTGCGCCGGAAAACCTCGGCGTGGATCCGGAGGAGATCCGTCACCGCGTGGACGGCGCGCTGCGCCATGTCGGTATGTATGAGTTCCGTATGCACGCGCCCCATCTTCTCTCCGGCGGACAGAAGCAGCGCGTCGCCATCGCGGGTGTTCTCGCGATGCAGCCGGAGGTTCTGGTGCTGGACGAGCCCACCGCCATGCTCGATCCCCGCGGCCGCCGCGAGGTCATCGACACCATCGAGGCTCTCTGCCGCAGCGACGGCATCACCGTCGTCCTCATTACCCACCACATGGACGAGGCCGCCCGCGCCGACCGCGTGGTCCTCATGGAGCAGGGCCGCGTCGTCATGGACGGCACGCCCCGCGAGATCTTCCCGCAGGCCGGGGAGCTTCGCCGTCTTCAGCTTGCCGTGCCGGAAGCCACCGAGCTCATCTGCGAGCTGAACGCCGCCGGGATGAATCTCCCGACCGACGTACTGAACCCCGCCGAATGCGCGGAGGTGATCGGAGGTGCGCTATGCCGCTGATGGAAGTCCGGGATCTGACCCACGTTTACAGCGCGGGTACCCCGTTTGAAAAGGTCGCGATCGACCAACTGAATCTCTCGCTGGAGGCCGGCCAGACCATCGGTCTCATCGGTCACACCGGCAGCGGAAAATCCACCCTTATCCAGCACATGAACGCTCTGCTCAAGCCGAATGCCGGCGCTGTTCTCCTGGATGGTCAGGATATTTTCGCCTCCAAGGAAACCATGCGCGATACCCGCTTCCGCGTGGGTCTCGTGTTCCAGTACCCCGAATACCAGCTCTTCGAGGAGACGGTGTTCGCAGACATCGCCTTCGGCCCGAAAAACCAGAAGCTCAGCCCGGAGGAAGTCGACCGCCGCGTGCGGCAGGCCGCCGCGTTCGTCGGTCTGAGCGAGGACGTGTTCGAGAAATCCCCGCTCGACCTCTCCGGCGGTCAGAAGCGCCGCGTCGCCATCGCCGGCGTCCTCGCCATGGAGCCGGAGCTTCTCATCCTCGACGAGCCGAGCGCCGGCCTTGACCCCGCCGGCCGCGAGGATCTCATGCGAAACCTCTTCCGCTGGCGCGAAGCGCGCAGCGCCACCATTCTGCTCGTGACCCACGACATGAGCACCGCCGCCCGCTGCGACCGCCTCGCCGTGCTCGATCACGGCAAGCTCGTCCTCGAGGGCACGCCGAGCGAGGTGTTCGTCCACGCCGAGCAGCTGCAGGAGCTTGGCCTTGACCTGCCGGAAGCCGCGCATATCGCGCTCCTCCTTCGCAAAAAAGGCATTGATCTGCCCGACGGTATCTACACCGTCCCGCAGCTGCGCGATGCTATTCTGGCTCTCGCCGGACTCGGAAAGGGGGCCTCCGTATGCTGAAGGACATCACCCTCGGTCAGTACTTCCCCGGCGACACCATCGTGCACCGGCTCGACCCCCGGACAAAGCTGATCCTGACCATCGTCTATATCGCCGCGCTCTTCACCGCGAACACCGCCGGCGGTTACATTCTCGTCTTTGCGGCGCTTGCCGCCTGCACCGCGCTCGGCCATATTTCGCCCAAGGCGATGCTGCGCGGTCTCAAGCCGCTCATCTTCATCATGGTGTTCACCGGCATCCTGAACCTGTTTTTCACCACCGGCGACGACTATATCTTCCAGTGGCACTTCCTCAAAATGACCTGGACAGGCCTCCGCAACGCCGTCGCCATGGTCGTGCGCGTGATGCTGCTGGTGTCCGGAACCTTCCTGCTGACCTACACCACCTCCCCGCTCGCGATCACCGACGGGCTGGAGATGCTCCTCAGCCCGCTCAAAAAGGTAAAGGTTCCCGTCTATGAGCTGAGCCTCATGATGTCCATCGCCCTGCGCTTTATCCCGACGCTCATCGAGGAGACCGACCGCATCATGTCCGCGCAGAAAGCACGCGGCGCCGATCTGGAGACCGGCAGCCTTCTCCAGCGGGCGAAGGCGCTGCTCCCGCTCCTCATCCCCCTGTTCGTCTCCGCGTTCCGCCGCGCCGACGAGCTCGCCACCGCCATGGAATGCCGCTGCTACAACGGCGGCGAGGGCCGCACCCGCATGAAGGTGCTGCACATGGCCGGCCGCGATTTCGCCGCCTTCGCGCTCGGCGCGCTTCTGATGGCCGCCGTCATCGTGCTGCGGAGGCTGGGTCTGTGAGAAACATCGCGCTGCGCCTGCGCTATGACGGCACGAACTACCACGGCTGGCAGACGCAGAAAACCGAGGTCACCGTTCAGGAGACGCTGGAGCGCGCCGTGGCGGCCGTCTGCAAGCAGCCCTGCCACGTGACCGGCTGCGGACGGACGGACGCCGGCGTCCACGCCCTGCGCTACTGCGCCAATTTCCGCACCGACGGCACCATCCCCATCGACCGCGTTCCGCTCGCGCTGAACAGCCGCCTGCCGGAGGACATCGCCGTATGCGATGCCGTGGAGGTCGCCGGGGACTTCAACGCCATCGGCTCCTGCCTGAAAAAGGAATACATCTACCGCATCCACAACAGCCGCATCCGCGACCCCTTTCTCGACCGCGGAGCCTGCTTTTACCCGCAGACGCTCGACATCGGGCGCATGGCCGCCGCCGCGAAAGCCTTTGAGGGGACGCATGATTTCGCCGCCGTGCGGAGCGTCGGCACCGAAACAAAAACCACGGTTCGCACCGTCCACTGGTGCCGGGCGGAGAAAACCGGGGACATCATCACGGTCTCCGTCTGCGCCGACGGGTTTCTATACAACATGGTTCGCGCCATCGTCGGCACGCTGGTCTACGCCTCTTACGGCAAGCTGGAGCCGGACGAGATCCCGCATCTGCTGGCACTCGGCGACCGGCGTCTGACCGGCCCCACCATGCCGCCCCAGGGCCTGTATATGCACCGGGTCTGGTACGACGGCCCGGCCGGACAAATGATGGAAGCGCCCTGATCCCCTTTACGCCTTGACGGAATAGTTACAATATGTTACAATCCATATTTGACAATGGGTGCATAGCCCCGAGGAACCCAATATGGCAAAACATCGCAAAAAAATAAGCGTCCCCGCCGAGTCGGAGGATGCGGATCAGACCGTCGTTTTCTCCAAGGTTCAGGAGGATGTGGATTTCCGGGAGGACGAAACGCCCGAGGAGAAGCTGCTCTCGCGAAAGGACTTCCGCAAGGCGGCCTTTTCGCTGGTTTCGGCCCTCGTCCTGTTTGCCGCGTCCATCATCATCTGGGCCTGCCGGGACAAATTCGACCCGGATCGCTTCATCGTGCTCTCCGCCGACAACGCCGCCGTGGCAAAGGAAGAATATGTCTTTGAGGCGGGCTCGGCGCAGGTATTCGCGGCCGCGGGCCACGGTCTGGCCGCCGCCACGGCCTCCGGCTTTGAGCTGATGGACGGGGACGGCACGGTTGCCGTCAGCTATCTTTACCGGATGGAATCGCCCGCCATCGCCGCAGGCAATGACTTCGCGGTCTTTTATGACCTCGGCGGCCAAAGCATGGCCGTCGCCTCCTACGACGGCAGCATCCGGGAGATTGAGCCGGCCGGAAACATCATCTCCGTCACGGTCTCGGCCGGAGGCTATATTGCCGTCACGACCGACTGCACCGGCTACCGCGCCCTCGTCACCGTCTATGACACGACCTGCGAGCCGGTCTATGAGTGGTACTCCTCCTCCGCCTGGATCATCAGCGGCGAGGTCTCGCCGGACAACCGCTCTCTCGCGGTTTTGTCCTACACCGCGTCCGGCAGCGAGGTTCGCTTCTTCGACCTGTCCAAAACCGAACAGCAGGCCGCCTTCTCCGTGTCGGACACGGTTCTGCTTGACATACACTGGTTCAGTTCGACGCAGCTCTGCGCCTACTCCACCGAGCAGGCCATTTTCTTCAACAGCCGCGGCCAGTGGAGCAGTACCTACAGCTTCGACAGGCAGTATCTCATCAACTGCACGTTCGGCGGCGATAACTGCGTCACCTTTGCCCTGAGCCCTTATCGGGCGGGTACGACCTCCAGCCTCGTCTCTCTCGACGCAAACGGAAAGGTTTTGGGCAAGACAAGCATTCAGGGCGAGATCATCTCCCTGACCGCATCGGGCTCCGAGGTTCTCGTCCTTTGTCCCGACGGCGCGATTCTGCTGTCGAGTTCTCTCTCCGAAAAAGGACAGCTCGCCGGACTTACCGGCTTCAAATACGGAATTCTTCGCAGCCGCGGCGAGGCGCTGCTTGTCTCGTCCAACTACGCCGAGGTTTATACCTTTTAATTGACTTCATCATTTTTCATTTCCCTTTCACAGGAGGCGGAAGCGAATGGCTCTGACTACGATCATCAATCTTATACTGGTGGGCATCATCATCGTGTGTGCCTGGCAGGGCTTCAAAAAGGGTATCATCATGGGAATTATCGGGGTACTCGTGATAATACTATCTCTATATGGCGCGCAGCTTCTGAGCGACACCTTCTCCTACGAGATCATTCCCGTTCTGAAGCCCTTTGTCGGCGGCGTCATGGACACGCGCATCGAGGATACGGCGTACAGCGTTCTGGGCTATGAGCCGGACGAGAACGGAGATTATCATGTGACCGAATCGCTTGCGGATATTCTGGAGCAGATGCCCGAATCCCGGAAGGAGATCTGCCGCTGGGCCTACCGCGACCTCGGCATCTATGACGACGTCGCCGAGGATATGGCACAGAAGGCCGTCGATTATGCCGACGAAAACGGCGCCTCCCTCAGCTCGGCCATCACCGCGATCCTATGCCAGTCCATCTCGTGGTACGGCGGATTTTTGCTGGCCTTTATCCTTGTGTTCGCGGCCCTGACCGTCCTTGTGAACCTGCCGAATCTCAGCTTCCACCTGCCCTATATCGGCCTTTTGAACAACCTCGTCGGTCTGGGCATCGGTATCTTCACCGGATTTCTGTTCTGCTCCATCATCGTCTGGGTGCTTCAGTTTACGGGTCTTGTCCTGCCGCAGGACACGATCCAGAACGCCGGCGTCGCCGCGTGGTTCCTGGATCGCAATCTGCTGGCAAGCTATATCACCCTCTGATCCCTCTATCCCCCTGCAAAATATATAAGGAGATTTCAATGCAACCTACTCTCTGCGCACGCTGCCATAAAAACATGGCTGTGGTCTTCATTACCAAGATCGAAAACAACCAGTCCATCAACGAAGGACTTTGCCTCTCCTGCGCCCGCGAGCTGCATATCAAGCCCGTGGATGACCTCATCTCCAAGATCGGCCTGTCCGACGAGGATCTTGAAAACCTCAGCGGCGAGATGATGAACGCGCTCGGCAGTCCCGACAGCCTGGAGGGCCTCATGAGTCTTGACGACGCCGATAACGGCGAGGACGATGACGACCAGGGCAAAACCGCCACCTTCCCCTTCCTGAACCGCCTGTTCGGCGGCCCCCAGTCCCCGGGGAACGACACTCCCGGCGACGGCCCCATGCCGCCCTCTCCCGGCCCCGGCCCGAATTCCGAACGCAGCAGCCGCGGCGGGAAAAAGAAATTTCTGGAAAGCTACTGCATCTCCCTGACCCGGCGCGCCCGGGAGGGGAAGCTGGATAAAATGATCGGACGCGACGAGGAGCTCGAGCGCGTGATCCAGATCCTGAACCGCCGTCAGAAAAACAACCCCTGCCTCATCGGCGAACCCGGCGTCGGCAAAACCGCCATTGCCGAGGGCCTTGCCCAGCGCATCGCCGCCGATCAGGTTCCCTATAAGCTCCGGGGCAAGGAGGTCTACCTCCTCGACCTGACGGCGCTCGTCGCCGGGACTCAGTTCCGCGGCCAGTTCGAGAGCCGCATGAAGGGCCTCATCGAGGAGGTCAAAAAGCAGGGCAACATCATCCTTGTCATCGACGAGGTGCACAGCATCGTCGGCGCGGGCGACGCCGAGGGAAGCATGAACGCCGCCAATATCCTCAAGCCAGCCCTCTCCCGCGGCGAGATTCAGGTCATCGGCGCGACCACCTTTACCGAATACCGCAAGCACATCGAAAAAGACGCCGCACTGGAGCGCCGCTTCCAGCCCGTCACCGTGGCGGAGCCGTCCGTTGCCGACAGCGTGGAGATTCTGAAGGGCATCCGCAAATACTATGAGGATTTCCACGACGTGGAGATTTCGGATGAGATGTGCCGCATGGCGGTCATGCTCTCCGAGCGGTATATCACCGACCGCTATCTGCCCGACAAGGCCATCGACCTTCTGGACGAGTCCTGCTCGGATGTTGACCTCAAAAACCCCGACAGCGCCCGCCGTCTGGAGCTCGAGAAGGAAAACGCCGACCTCGACAAGGAGCGCGAGCTTCTGCTCTCGCAGGAGACCGACAATTTCGAGCGCCTCGCGCAGATTCGCAGCCGCCAGATGCAGATTGCCGACGAGCTGGCCGTTATCAAGGCCAAGGGCCGTCCCGCGCTGACCACGCAGAACATGGCCCGCATCATCGAGCTCTGGACCAAGATCCCCGCCGCCAACATCACGGAGGATGAATTTGAGCGTCTGGGCGAGCTGAACCGCCGGCTCAAGAGCCATATCATCGGCCAGGACGAGGCCGTGGACGCCGTATGCGCCGCCATCAAGCGCAGCCGTGTCGGTCTGCAGGCCAAGCGCAAGCCGTGCAGCTTCATCTTCGTGGGCAGCACCGGCGTCGGCAAGACCGAGCTTGTCAAGCAGCTCGCGATGGATCTGTTCGCCGCGCCGGAAAGCCTCATCCGCCTCGATATGTCCGAGTTCATGGAGAAGTTCTCCGTGTCCCGCATCATCGGCTCGCCTCCCGGCTATGTCGGCTATGACGAAGCCGGTCAGCTGACCGAGAAGATTCGCCGCCGTCCCTACTCCGTCGTCCTGTTCGACGAGATCGAAAAGGCGCATCCCGACGTCATGAACATCCTGCTCCAGATTCTGGACGACGGACGCATCACCGACGCGCAGGGCCGCACGGTAAACTTCGAGAACACCGTCATCATCATGACCACCAACGCCGGCTCCGACAAGCGTGTTTCGAGCCTCGGCTTTGACAAGTCCGCCGCGGATATGGGCCGCGACAAGGCGCTCAAGGCGCTGCAGGAGTTCCTCCGGCCGGAGTTCATCAACCGCGTGGACGAGATCATCTACTTCCGTCCCCTGTCCGAGGAGGTCTTCCGCGACATCGCCGACCTCATGCTCCGCGAGCTTCGCACCGTCATGGAGGAGCGCAAAATCACGTTCACCTGGGACAGCTCCGTCATCGACTACCTCGTCGAGAAGAGCTATTCGATCGCCTACGGTGCGCGCAATCTGCGCCGCCAGATCCAGAAGGACATCGAAGACGCCATTGCCGCCGAGATCATCGACAAGCACAAGGGGCAGGTGTCCTCCATCTCCGTCGCCGCCGTGGACGGCAGCGTCGTCATCGCCGCCGTGTAATCACCCGAAAATAGATCAAGGGCTTGCTGTCTCTCAGCAAGCCCTTTCGTTTTTTTTCGTGTTTATTTTTCCTTGAGAACCGCAGCGTTCTGGCAGAGGTAGATCACGCCGGAGATCACGGTCAGCGCCGCGCAGATCCACATCAGCACGTTTGACAGCGTCGGCAGAAACGATACGCCCACGGCGCGCAGAATGAGGATCGCCGTTAGCGAAAGATCCTGGAACAGCGTTTTGATCTTGCCCCAGATGTTCGCCGCGATGACCACGCCCTGCTCCGCGCCGGACTGGCGGATGCCCGCTACCATGAATTCCCGGAACAGGATCAGCACAAGCGCCACCGTCGGGATCAGGCCCTCCGGGATCAGCAGCACCATCACGGAGTAGTTCAGGATCTTGTCCGCCAGCGGATCCATGAATTTCCCGAAATTCGTCACCAGATTCCGGCTGCGGGCAATATGCCCGTCCGCGGCATCGGTCAGCGAAGCCAGCCCGAACATCACAAAGCTCAGCCAGGCGAAGGCCGTCCCCGGCAGCAGGATGAATACGATCATGACAAAGGTACAGACAATGCGAAGCATCGTCAGTTTATTGGGCAGGTTCACAGAAAATCGCTCCTTTCGGACAGCAGCCTGCACGTCCAACGGTATTTTACCATGTCCCACCGGGCTTTTCAAGCCCGCGTGCCGCGGCCCGGCTCTCCGTCCAGAAGCGCCTCGACCTCCTGAAGACGGCGTATCTCAACGTCCACGCGGACACCCAGATCGTTTATCTTTCCCTGCGGGTTGTACCAGCAGGTCAAAATCCCGGCATTGCATCCGCCGCGCATATCGCTTGTCAGCGAGTCGCCGACAATGATGACCTCGTCCGGCTCCTGGCGTCCGATCGTCGCAAACACCGCATCGAAAAACACCTTGCTCGGCTTTTCCGCCCCGATCTGATCGGAGATGAACGCCCCGTCAAGCAGCGCGCCGAGGCCGGAGCGCTCCAGCTTCTTTGCCTGCGCGACGACTGTTCCGTTCGTCACGACGTATTGCTTTACGCGGCCGCGCAGGCTTTCGATGAGCGCATAACAGTCGTCGTTAAAGCAGATCGTGTCGCCCAGACGGAGCTGATATTCCGCATTGAACTCCGGGATGCGGGCACATTCCACGCCCTCCCGGCGGAAAAATTCCTCAAACCGGCCCGTCAGGATCTCGCTTTTCGTCTTTTCGCCGTTTTCAAGCATTTTCCAGTAGCGGTCGTTGAGAACCGAATACCGCGCGACCATCCCGTCCGTACATTCGCCGAGACCGAACTGCCGAAAGCATTCCCTGATCGCCGCGCTCTCCGCCGCCTGAAAGTTCAGCAGCGTCCCGTCAATATCCCATAAAATCGTTTTGATCACTGTACTTTTTCCTCTTCCCCATATCTGCGCCGGGCATCAAAGTCCATTGGACACCCCCGCACTGTCATATTGTTCCGCCCCTATTGTAACGGAAACCGCCGCACATAGCAAGAACCCTGTCACATTCCGCCGGAATGGACAGGGTCCTATGGAATATCCTGTAGTTTCATGGTTCAGCCCTCGTTTTCAGTTGTTTCTCACTTGCGAGCGCAAATCTCGAAGTACTCTTCCAGGAACTTTTCGATCTTCTTCATGGTTTTCGCCTCCTTCGTGTTCGTCTTTGTCTTTCTGGCTATACTATACCAGTGAAACGTAAAATAGTAAAATACTATAATTATTCACCTATTTATATGTTTTCCATATGATAAACTCCATAAAAATCCGAACCGTTTTCCGTGGGGGATGAAAAACGGTTCGGGCACGATAGGCCGGGGCCTGAATATTTTACGACTGTCCGCCGAGGGCGGCCTGACGGGTACCGGGCTGCTCCAGCTGCTCGGGATGGGCCAGCATATCCTTCATACGGGCGAAGGCCAGCGCCAGATAATGGCCCGAGGCGATACGCTCGTCCATGACGACGCCGAGCGGCATACAGCGCACCAGCTCCACGCTGCCGTCCTTTCCGCGCTTGGGAACCTCGCGCAGATTGCCCATCGCGATAGACACGGAGGTCGTGCCGAAGTTATAGACATGGTGATAGATGTGGTTCGTGCGGATGGACGCGAGGTTCGTGATGAGAAGGCTCGCGTGGAAGGGGCTGACATCGACCAGAAAGCGCGGCAGCCAGCCGTGGCGATCCATGAAGCGCAGGATCACACCGATAATATCAACGAGGCCGCCCAGGGAACACAGAAATCCCATCACCTTGTCGAGGCCGTTTTTGTCCTCCTCCGCGCCGGAGGCGTTCTTCTCGATATACTCGTCGATCTTCCTCTGCACGTCGAAGACGGTGTCCTCCGGCTGGAAATACAGCTTTGCCATGGTGTCGTCGTTGCCGGTGTTGCCGGGACGAAGAACCACAAGGGACACCGAGAAGTCGTTGTGCTCATAGACACGGCGGTTCTGGATGAAGCGGTTGATCGAGGGATACTCGCCCACAAGATGTGCATACGCCGTCATGATCAGCGCCATGTGGCTGATGTGATAGCCTTCCTTGCGCTTTGCGTTCATATACCGGCGCATCGGCTCGATGGGAATATCCACCGTCGTCATGTTCATCGCATCGTTGCGCTTCGTCATGAACTGCGGTGCCAGCAAATACATCGGCACCTCGCCTTTTACGCGCCTGCCGTCAACTCTGCCCATATTTTTTCTCCTGTCTTCTTTTTGCTTGTCGTTTTGACAAAATTGCATAAAATAATTGAATCTTTCTGTCCCTATTAAAGCACAATCCGTCCGGAAATGCAAGGCATATCCGGACGGATTCTATTTATCTTTCAGGCCATGAGCCAGCAGACAAAAACCGGCAGCACCAGCGCCGGCAGGTAGTCGGCGGTTTTGATCTTTTTGACGCCGAGAAGATTCAGCGCGATGCCGAGCAGGATCAGCGAGCCGACGCAGTTAATCACCGGCATGACGGCGATGCGCTCCAGAAACGGCTGGATCGTGGACGCGAGCAGCACCAGCGCCCCCTGGAACACCAGCACGCACACCGCCGAGCCGAGCACGGATGCGCCGAAGGTCACGGACAGACAGGTCGCGGACACAAAGTCCAGCATGGACTTGATGAGCAGGGTCGTGTGACAGTTCAGATCCAGATACCCCGGCGGATTCGCCGCGCCCTCAAACGAGCCGAGGAAGGTCATGGAACCGACACAGAACAGAAGCGTCGCCGTGACGATGCCCTCCGCGGGATTCTTTGCGTTGGGGTCAGGGTTTTTCGCCGTCTTTTGCAGCAGCTTATCGCCCCACAGATTCAGATGGTCGTCGATCCGAAGCGCCCAGCCGATCAGAAAGCCCGCCGCCATGGAGCCGACCACGATCAGCGCCTGCACGCCGTTTTCCACGCCGAGGACGCCCGAGGCCGCCGCGAAGATCGTGCAGAATCCGAGACAGACCATCATCACCTCGGGCAGGTTTTCCCGGGGCGGAAGTTTTGTGTTCTCCTCCGCCGACGCAGGCTTTCGCCCGGCACGGGAACGCAGGAACAGGCCCAGACAGCCGCCGAGCAGTACCGTCGCCACATTACAGAATACGCCAAAATATTTCCACATACAGGATCCCTCTTTTTCTCTATACGCCCCGTATTATATCACCACTTTACCGTTTTGCACAGAAAAATTGTTTCAATTTTCCAAAAAACGAGCAGAATGTTCATTGACACCGACTATATAATATGGTAAAGTTTCTATAATACGAAAACGAGGTTTTTTTGTATGGCCATCTCGATCCAGAGCATTATCATTCTACTTAGCGTTATTATTGTACGACTGTGGGGCTGCAATAATAGCGCGAAAAGTCATGCTCTGAAAACGGGATGCTGATATAGGCCTTTCCTGGGCCGACAAACCAGTATTATCACTCCGTATGGTCTGACTTTTCGGGCCATACGGAGTTTTTTATTGCAAGCTTCTCTATATTTCTACTTTGTATATCAAACGAAAGGAACGGTATCTCTGAAATGGATCAGATCGTAATTTTCGACACCACCCTCCGTGACGGCGAGCAGTCCCCCGGCTGTTCCATGAACCTCAAGGAAAAGATCGAGGTCGCCCGCTGCCTGGAAAAGATGAAGGTTGACGTCATCGAGGCCGGCTTTGCCATCTCCTCCCCCGGCGACTTCGAGTCCGTCAGCACCATTGCCAAGGCGGTCAAGGACTGCTCCGTGGCCTCCCTCGCCCGCGCCAATGTCCTCGACATCGACACCGCCTGGGACGCCGTCAAGGAAGCGGCCGATCCCCGCATCCACCTCTTCATCGCCACGAGCCCGCTCCACATGGAGTATAAGCTCAAGATGACGCCGGACGAGGTACTGGAGACCGCCGCCGCCATGACCGCTCACGCGAAGAAATACTGCTCGAACATCGAGTTCTCCGCCGAGGACGCCACCCGTTCCGACTGGGACTTCCTCGTAAAGGTCGTCGATGCGGTCATCCGCAACGGCGCCACCACGGTCAACATCCCCGACACGGTCGGTTACACCACCCCCGCCGAGATGCGCGAGCTCATCGAGTACCTGCGCCGGAATGTCCCCGACAGCGACAAGGTCATTTTCTCCGTCCACTGCCACAATGACCTCGGCCTGGCCACGGCGAACTCCCTCGCGGGCGTGCAGGGCGGCGCCCGTCAGATCGAGTGCACGGTGAACGGCCTCGGCGAGCGCGCCGGCAACACCGCGCTCGAGGAGGTCATCATGGCGATGCACACCCGCCCGACGGTTTATCCCTACTCCACCCGCATCGACACGACGCAGATCTCCCGTGCCAGCCGCACCGTCTACAACATCATCGGCCAGTCCGCGCCGCTTAACAAGCCCATCGTCGGCCGGAACGCCTTTGCCCACGAGGCCGGCATCCATCAGCACGGCGTTCTCGCCAACAAGCAGACCTACGAGATCCTGACCCCGGAGTCCCTCGGCATCCAGACGAACAACATCGTCCTCGGCAAGCACTCCGGCAAGCACGCCGTCGAGGATCGCCTGAAGCAGCTCGGCTACACGCTGTCGAAGGAGGAGCTCGTCGCCTGCTTCGAGGAGTTCAAGGTTCTCTGCGACAAGAAGAAGAACATCACGGACGCCGATCTCGAGGCCATCGCGGAGCACCGCGTCACCGCCGACACCGCCGAGACCGATCAGGGCTACCAGCTCGACTGGTTCTCCGTCCACACCTCGAACTTCACCACCGCGACCTGCACCGTCTGCCTCAAAAAGGACGGCGAGAAGTTTGAGGATGTCTGCCTCGGCGATGGCCCCATCGACGCCGCGTTCAAGGCCATCGACAAGATCGTGCAGCCCGCCGAGCACACCTTTGATATTTACAACATCCACTCCGTCTCCGAGGGTAAGGATACGCTCGGCGACGTTACCGTGAAGCTGGCCTCCGGCGGGAAGAACTACACCGGCAAGGGCCTCTCCACCGACGTGATCGAGGCGAGTATCGTCGCCTACATCAAGGCGGTCAACAAGCTCTGCGCCGCCGAATCCGCAAAGGAGGCATAAGCCATGGGTATGACTATGACCCAGAAGATCCTGGCCGCGCACGCGGGCCTGCCCAGCGTCAAGGCCGGTGATCTCATCGAGGCGAAGCTCGACCTCGTCCTCGGAAACGATGTGACCACGCCCGTGGCGGTCGGCGTTTTCGACGAGGCAGGCTTTGAGAAGGTGTTTGATCCCGAAAAGATCGCCATCGTCCTCGACCACTACACCCCCTGCAAGGACATCAAGTCCGCCCAGCTCTGCAAGACCGCACGAGAGTTTGCAAACCGCCACGGCATCGTCCACCTCTACGATGTGGGTCAGGCCGGCATCGAACACGCGCTCCTGCCGGAGCTTGGTCTCGTCGCCCCCGGCGAGCTCGTCATCGGCGCGGACAGCCACACCTGCACCTATGGCGCGCTCGGCGCTTTCTCCACCGGCGTCGGCTCCACGGACATGGCCGCCGGCATGGCCTCCGGCGAGAACTGGTTCAAGGTTCCGCCCGCCATCAAGGTGGAGCTGACCGGCAAGCTGCCCGAAAATGTCAGCGGCAAGGACGTCATCCTGCACCTCATCGGCCTCATCGGCGTGGACGGCGCGCTCTACAAATCCCTTGAATTCACCGGCCCCGGCGTTTCCGAACTCAGCATGGACGACCGTTTCAC
Organism: Oscillospiraceae bacterium; assembly: GCA_051867595.1. Classification (GTDB taxonomy): domain Bacteria; phylum Bacillota; class Clostridia; order Oscillospirales; family Oscillospiraceae; genus CAJOIG01. Next base: position 84,079 of record JBJDYS010000057.1, on the reverse strand, counting down.
GATCGCGAACATGGCGATCGAGGCCGGCGGTAAGAACGGCATTTTCCCGGTGGACGAAAAGACCGTCGAGTATGTCACGGGCCGCGTTGACCGCCCCTGGACGGCCTTTGAGGCCGACGCGGACGCCGAATATGAGTCCGTCGTCAAGATCGACCTCTCCGCGCTGCGTCCCACCGTCTCCCTGCCCCACCTGCCCAGCAACACCCGCACCATTGACGAGGTCAAGGGGTTGCCCATCGACCAGGTTGTCATCGGCTCCTGCACCAACGGCCGCATCTCCGACCTGCGTACCGCCGCGGAGATCCTGAAAGGCCGCCGGGTCGCCGCCGGTATCCGCTGCATCGTCATCCCCGCCACGCAGGCGGTTTCGCTCCAGTGCCTCCGGGAGGGCCTGACCGAGATCTTCCTGAGCGCGGGCTGCGTGTTTTCCACACCCACCTGCGGCCCCTGCCTCGGCGGTCACATGGGCTGCATGGCGCAGGGCGAGCGCGCCGTCGCGACCACGAACCGCAACTTTGTCGGCCGCATGGGCCACACCGAGAGCGAGGTCATTCTGGCCTCCCCCGCCGTGGCAGCGGCCAGCGCGGTCAAGGGCGTCCTCGCCGACCCCGCCGATCTGTAAAGGAGGTATCGTCATGGTTACAGGTAAAGTATACAAATACGGCGACAACGTCGATACCGACGTGATCATCCCCGCCCGCTATCTCAACGCGCCCTCGCCCGAGGAGCTGGCAAAGCACTGCATGGAGGACATCGACGCCGCCTTCGCCGGAAAGGTGCAGGCGGGCGACATCATGGTCGGCGGCTGGAACTTCGGCTGCGGCTCCTCCCGTGAGCACGCGCCCATCGCCATCCAGGCCAGCGGCATCGCCTGCGTCATCGCGGCGAGCTTTGCGCGCATCTTCTATCGGAACGCCATCAACATCGGCTTCCCGATCCTCGAGTGCCCGGAGGCCGCCGAGGCCATCCAAAACGGCGACACCGTCTCCGTGGACTACGACACCGGCGTCATCACCGACGAGACCACGGGTCAGCACTTCCAGGCCGTGGCCTTCCCCCCGTTCATCAACAACATCATCGCGCATGGCGGCCTTCTGCCGTACCTGAAGGCCAGAAAGGATCAAGGATGAATTACAATATCGCTCTTCTGAAAGGCGACGGCATCGGCCCGGAGATCGTGGACAGCGCCGTCGCAGTACTGGAGAAGGTCGCCGAGAAGTTCGGCCACACCTTCCGCTTCACCGAATACCTCATCGGCGGCGCCGCCATCGACGCCACCGGCGTCCCCCTGCCGCAGGAGACCACCGACGGCTGCCTCGCCTCCGACTCCGTGCTGCTCGGCGCCGTGGGCGGCCCCAAGTGGGATAACCTCCCGGCGGACCTCCGCCCGGAGAAGGGCCTGCTCGGCATCCGCGCCGCCATGGGTCTTTACACGAATCTGCGCCCGGCGAAGCTCTATCCCGCGCTGGCGGGCAAATGCCCGCTCCGCGCCGACCTCGTCGCGAACGGCTTTGATATGCTCATCGTCCGCGAGCTGACCGGCGGCATCTATTTCGGCGACCGCGGCCGCCGGGAGGGCCCGCACGGCCCCGAGGCCTATGACACCGAGGCCTACTCCGTCATGGAGATCGAGCGCATCTGCCGCGTTGCGCTGGGCGCCGCCCAGAAGCGCACCGGCAAGGTCATCAGCGTTGACAAGGCGAACGTCCTCGAGACCTCCCGCCTGTGGCGCGAGACCATCCACCGGCTCGCTGAGGAGTACGAGGGCGTCACCGTCGAGGATATGCTGGTTGACAACACCGCCCAGCAGCTCGTCCGCAACCCCTCCCAGTTCGACGTCGTCGTCACGACGAATATGTTCGGCGACATCCTCTCCGACGAGGCCAGCCAGATCACCGGCTCCATCGGTATGCTGCCCTCCGCCTCCCTCGGCGACGGCACCCGCGGCCTGTATGAGCCCATCCACGGCTCCGCGCCCAAGTATGCCGGCACCGGCAAGTGCAACCCCATCGCCACGATCCTCTCCGGCGCCATGATGTTGCGCTACTCCTTCGACCTGCGCGAGGAGGCCGACGCCATCGAGGCCGCCGTGGACAAGGCTCTGAACGACGGCTGCCGCACCAACGACATCGCCGTTCCCGGCGGCAGGGTTCTCTCCTGCACCGAGATGACCCAGGCCATCCTGGAGCGCATCTGACACAAACTCTCAGCAAAGGATACGATCGACTATGAAACTGACCGGCGCACAAATCGTCATGGAGTGCCTTCTGGAGCAGCACGTGGACACCATCTTCGGTTATCCCGGCGGCACGATTCTGAACCTCTATGACGAGCTGTATAACTATCGCGACAAAATCACCCACATCCGCACCGCCCATGAGCAGGGCGCGTCCCACGCCGCGGACGGCTACGCCCGCTCCACCGGCAAGGTCGGCGTGTGCTTTGCCACCTCCGGCCCGGGCGCGACGAACCTCGTCACCGGCATCGCCACCGCCTATATGGACTCAAGCCCCGTGGTGTTCATCACCTGCAACGTGGGCAAGCCCCTGATCGGCAAGGACTCCTTCCAGGAGGTCGACATCACCGGCGTCACGATGCCCGTCACCAAATGCAACTACATCGTCACGCACGCCGACCAGCTGGCGGACGTCATCCGCGAGGCCTTCGCCATCGCACGTTCCGGCCGGCCCGGCCCCGTGCTCATCGACATCCTCAAAAATGCCACCGCCGAGCAGGCCGAGTATGAGCCGCTCAAGCGGCATCTGCATCACACCGAGGGCCGCCTCGGCGCGCTGATCGCCCGCGCAAGCCACGATCTGAAGGCTCCCGAGCCCGACATCGCCGACATCGAAAAGCTGGTGGACATGATAGACGCTGCCGAGAAGCCTCTGCTGATCTGCGGCGGCGGCGTCGTCCGCAGCCGCGCCCATGTGGAGTTCGAGGAGTTTGCCAACCGCATCGACGCGCCCGTTGCCATCACCGTCATGGGCGGCGGCGGCTTCCGCGGCCGCAACCCCCTGACCACCGGCATGATCGGTATGCACGGCTCGCAGGCCAGCAACATGGCCGTTGACAGCTGCGACCTTCTGATCGCGTTCGGCTGCCGTTTCTCCGACCGCGTGGCGCTCGACCCCAAGACCTTTGCCTCGCAGGCGAAGATCGTCCATGTGGACATCGACCGCTCCGAGATCAACAAAAACGTCCAGACCGACCACCACATCATCGGCGACGCAAAGCGCGTTTTGGAGCTTCTCAACGAGCGCGTCCGCCAGAAGGATCACACCGCGTGGAAGGAATACGTCTTCTCCTTCCCCACGGAGACCGAGTATGAGCTGGCCGGTGACGCCCTGAATCCCCGGCAGATCTCCGACTCCGTCGCCCGTATCTGCCCGCAGGACACCATCGTCGCCACGGACGTCGGCCAGCATCAGATGTGGGCCGTGCAGCATTTCCATTACGACTACCCCGGCCAGCTCCTGACCTCCGGCGGCTTCGGCACGATGGGCTTCGGCCTCGGCGCCGCCATCGGCGCGAAGGTCAGCCACCCGGACAAGGTCGTGCTGCACATCACCGGTGACGGCAGCTTCCGCATGAACCTCCATGAGCTGCACACCGTCGCCACCTACAACCTGCCCATCATCACGATCATCTTCGACAACCGCACGCTCGGCATGGTTCGTCAGTGGCAGACGCTCATCTATGACAAGCACTACTGCGCCACGGACATCGGCGTGGATCTCGACTATGTGAAGCTCGCCGAGGCCTACGGTCTTTCCGGCCGCCGCGTCAACAACCAGGCCGATTTCGAGGACGCGCTGCACGAGGCGCTCGCCTGCGGCCACGGCTATGTCATCGACTGCGTGATCGACATCGACGAGAAGGTCAAGCCCATGGTCAACGGCGGCGACCCGATCACGAAGTTCCTTCTGCTGGATTAAGGAGGCCGAAACATGGAAAAGAAACGCTATACCCTCGCCGTCATGGTGGACAACAAATCCGGCGTCCTGTCGCAGGTCTCCCGGCTTTTCTCCCGCAAGGGCTACAACATCGAGTCCCTCGCCGTCGGCACGGTCGAAAACCCGGAGGTCAGCCGCATGACCATCGAGATTCTGGCGGAGGACGATCAGCAGATCACGCTGCTCTGCAACCAGGTTCGCAAGATGTTCCCGGTTCACTCCGTCAAGGTGCTCAAAACCGAACAGTCCATCCGCCGCGAGCTTGTCCTCATCAAAGTCCGCGCCGAAACCTCCGAGCAGCGCAACGAGATTATCCAGATCAGCAACATCTTCCGCGCCTCCATCATCGACGTCGCTCCCACCTCCCTGACCATCGCCATCATCGGCGAGGAGGACAAGACGCAGGCCATTCTGGGCCTTGTGGACAAACACGGCGTGCTGGAGCTCGTCCGCACCGGCATCGTGGCCCTTGAGCGCGGCGCCTTCACGCTCAACGAGGACACCAAGGTTCGCGGCGAATTCAACTACGGCAAAAACGTCCGATAATTTCCTTTCCCATTAAAAAATAATATTTTTTCATAAAAGGAGAAACTTTATCATGGCTAAAATGTATTACGAGCAGGATTGCGACATCAATGTTCTGAACGGCAAAAAGATCGCCATCATCGGTTACGGCTCTCAGGGCCACGCGCACGCGCAGAACCTGCGCGACTCCGGCTGCGACGTCATCATCGGCCTGCGTAAGGGCAACAGCTGGAACAAGGCGGAGGCCGACGGCTTCACCGTCCTGTCCGTCGCCGATGCCACCGCCGCCGCCGACATCATCATGATGCTCGTGAACGACGAGCGCGCCGCCGACATCTACAAGGAATCCGTCGCCGCGAACCTCACCGCCGGCAAGGCCATCGCCTTCGCCCACGGCTTCAACATCCGCTATCAGCAGATCGTGCCTCCCGCCGACGTCGATGTCTTCATGGCCGCGCCCAAGGGCCCCGGTCACACCGTCCGCTCCCAGTACGTCGCCGGCAAGGGTGTTCCCTGCCTGGTCGCCGTGGAGCAGAACGCCTCCGGCCGTGCGCTGGAGATCGCCCTCGCCTACATCGCCGGTATCGGCGGCGCCCGTGCCGGTATCATGGAGACCACCATGCATGACGAGACCGAGACCGACCTCTTCGGCGAGCAGACCGTCCTGTGCGGCGGCGTTGTGGACCTGATGCAGTGCGGCTTCGAGGTTCTCTGCGAGGCCGGTTATGCCCCCGAGAACGCCTACTTCGAGTGCATCCACGAGATGAAGCTCATCATCGACCTCATCAACAAGGGCGGCGTGGCAGCCATGAACTACTCCATCTCCGACACCGCCGAGTTCGGCGAGTATGTCTCCGGCCCCCGCGTACTGCCCCATGACATCGTGAAGGCCAATATGCGCGCCGTACTCTCCGACATCCAGGACGGCACCTTCGCCGGCAAATGGATCGCCGAGAACAAAAACGGCCGTACCTTCTTCAACTCCAAGCGCGCCCAGCTTGCCAAGCACCCGATGGAGATCATCGGCCGCGAGCTGCGCGAGAATATGCTCTGGAAGGATTCCCAGGACGGCGACAAGGGTCTCGACTCCGCTTCCAACTGACGGGCAAACCGCACGGCAGAGGGCCGCAAAGCCCTCTGCCTTCCATGTACTGATAGGAGATACACTATGCGTTCTGAACAAGTCAAGCGCGGGGTGGAGCGCACCCCGAACCGCAGCCTTCTGTACGCGCTGGGCTATACGGACGAGGAACTGTCCCGCCCGCTGGTCGGCGTCGTCTGCTCTTATAACGAAATCGTCCCCGGCCACATGAATCTCGACAAGATCGCCGAGGCCGTCAAGGCCGGTATCCGCGCCGCCGGCGGTACGCCCGTCGAGTTCCCCGCCATCGCCGTCTGCGACGGCATCGCCATGGGCCATATCGGCATGAAATACTCCCTCGTGACCCGTGACCTCATCGCGGACTCCACCGAGGCCATGGCCATCGCCCACCAGTTCGACGGTCTTGTCATGATCCCCAACTGCGACAAAAACGTCCCGGGCCTTCTCATGGCCGCGGCACGTCTGAACATCCCGACCATCTTCTGCTCCGGCGGCCCGATGCTCGCCGGCAGGCTCTCCGACGGCCGCCGCACCTGCCTGTCCCATATGTTCGAGGCCGTCGGCGCCTATCACGCCGGAACGCTCGACGAGGCCGGCGTCAACGAGTACACTGAGAACGCCTGCCCCACCTGCGGCAGCTGCTCCGGTATGTATACCGCAAACTCCATGAACTGCCTCACCGAGGCCATCGGCATGGCGCTGCGCGGCAACGGCACCATCCCCGCCGTCCACTCCGCGCGTCTGCGTCTGGCCAAGCACACCGGCATGAAGATCATGGAGCTCATTGAAAAGAACATCTGTCCGCGAGACATCCTCACCCCTGCGGCGTTCCACAACGCCGAGACCGTCGATATGGCGCTGGGCTGCTCCACGAACACCATGCTGCACCTGCCCGCCATTGCCCATGAGGCCGGTGTGGAGATCGACCTGCACATGGTGAACGAGATCTCCGACAAAACGCCGAACCTGTGCCACCTGGCCCCGGCCGGTGACACGTTCATGGAGGATCTCGATCAGGCCGGCGGTGTCTGGGCCGTCATGAAGGAGCTGACGAAGGCCGGTCTGCTCGATACGAGCCTCATCACCGCCACGGGCAAGACCATCGCCGAGAACCTCGAGGGCGTCACGAACCGCGACACGAATCTCATCCGTCCGCTCGAGGATCCCTATTCCCGCTCCGGCGGCATCGCCGTGCTGTACGGCAATCTCGCCCCCGACGGCTGCGTCGTCAAGCAGAGCGCCGTCGCGCCCGAGATGATGCGGCATGAGGGCCCCGCCCGCGTGTTCAACTCCGAGGAGGAGGCCATCGAGAAGATTTATGCCGGGGCCATCCAGCCCGGCGACGTCGTTGTCATCCGCTACGAGGGCCCCAAGGGCGGCCCCGGTATGCGCGAGATGCTGAACCCCACCTCCGCCATCTGCGGCATGGGTCTCGGCGAGAGCGTGGCGCTCATCACCGACGGCCGTTTCTCCGGCGCGACCCGCGGCGCAGCCATCGGTCATGTCAGCCCCGAGGCGGCAGCCGGCGGCACGATCGGCCTTGTGCAGGAGGGCGACATCATCGCCATCGACATCCCCGCTCACGCGGTCGAGCTGAAGGTCTCCGACGAGGAGCTTGCCGCACGCAAAGCGGCATGGGTCTGCCCCGAACCGAAGGTCAAAACCGGCTATCTCGCCCGCTATGCCAAGCTCGTCACCTCCGCCGACAAGGGCGCGATCCTGCAGTAAATCGCTATGGATTGGATCAACAAGTTTCTGGATGAACTCATCCTGTACCACGCCGACCTCCCCGACGGGACGACCCTCATCAGCGAGGCCGTCCGGCGCGGATGGCAGGGCAATCTGTGGCATTGCCATCTGACCTACTGCCTCGTCATGGACGAGAATCCGTTTGCGCTCGCCTGCGAGCGGCGCACACCCGATCACGACAGCCTGTGGGAGCTGGCAAAATCCGATCTTGGAGTTTTTCAGCAGCTCTTCCGTATGCGGCTCGACAACCCCACCCTCATGAACTTTCGCCACGACAGTCCGGCGACGAAAACAGCGTCCGCCCGTCAGCTCATGGCGCTTTCGGACGCGCTGGCTGCCGCGGAGTCCGCGGACGACATGATGGAGCTTCTCACCGCCTACTATGAAAACCACGGCGTCGGCAGTCTCGGCTTCGGCGAGGTGTTCCGCGTAGACGGAGCCGGGAACCTCCTCCCGGTCGAAAACTGCCGTCCGGTCGCGCTGTCCGACCTGGTCGGCTACGAATCACAGAAGGCCCTGCTTCTGGAGAACACGCTCACCTTCCTCTCTGGAAGGCACCCGAACAATGTCCTGCTCTACGGCGACGCCGGTACCGGCAAGTCCACGAGCATTCAGGCCATCGCGAGCGAGTATGCGCCGAAGGGTCTGCGCCTCATCGAGCTTTACAAGCACCAGTTCGCCCTGATCCCGCATATTCTCACGCAGATCAAGGGCCGGAACTACCGCTTCATCCTCTTCCTGGACGACCTGTCCTTTGAGGAGGACGAGGTGGAGTACAAGCATCTCAAGGCCGTCATGGAGGGCGGCGCGGAAGCCGCGCCCGAGAACGTCCTTATCTACGCCACCTCCAACCGCCGTCACCTCGTCCGGGAAACCTGGAACGACCGCGCCGATATGCAGCACGACGGCGACATCCACCGCTCCGATACGATGGAGGAAAAGCTGTCGCTCGCCGGACGCTTCGGCCTGCAGATCTACTACCCGAACCCCACGTTTGAGGAGTACCACACCATCGTCCGTGAGCTGGCGGAAAAGCAGCCCGCTCTGGCCTCTTATCCGGCCGAACAGCTTCGCCGTCTTGCCGCCGCATGGCAGGTGCGGCGTGGCAGCCGTTCCGGCCGAACGGCGCAGCAGTTCATAAACGATCTTATCTGCCATCCCCACGAAAGCGAGGAATCGCACCATGCTGACGCTTGACAAAATCTATCAGGCCGCGTTCACCCTCAAGAACGTGGCCCGCAAAACCGATCTTCTCCACGCTCCCCGTCTGAGCCAAAAATCCGAGATTTACCTCAAAACGGAAAATTTGCAGGTGACCGGCTCGTTCAAGCTGCGCGGCGCCTACAACAAGATCGCCTCCCTCACGCCCGAACAGCGCAAGGCCGACATCATCGCCTGCTCCGCCGGAAACCACGCGCAGGGCGTGGCGCTTGCGGCCACGCAGATGGGCATCCACAGCATCGTCTGTATGCCCGACGGCGCGCCGATCAGCAAGGTGGAGGCCACAAAACGCCTCGGCGCGGAGGTGCGGCTCGTAGAGGGCGCCTACGACGACGCCTACGAGTACGCCTGCCGCCTGCAGGAGGAGACCGGCGCGACCTTCATCCACCCGTTCAACGACGAGCTTGTCATCGCCGGACAGGGCACGATCGGTCTGGAGATTCTCGAACAGCTCCCGGATGTGGACGCGGTCATCGTCCCCGTGGGCGGCGGCGGTCTCATCGCCGGTGTGGCCTATGCGGTCAAGAGCCTGAATCCCCACATCAAGGTCTACGGCGTGCAGGCGAAGAATGCGCCCAGCATGGCCCGCAGCCGCCAGATGGACGAGATCGTCACGCTCGACACCGTCTCCACCTTTGCCGACGGCATCGCGGTCAAGACCCCCGGTGACCTGACCTTCGCCATGACGAAGCAGTATGTGGACGACGTCGTCACGGTCTCGGAGGACGAGATCGCCGCCGCCATCCTCGCGCTCATCGAGCAGCAGAAGCTGATCGCCGAGGGTGCAGGCGCCGTCAGCGTCGCCGCCGCGATGTTTGAAAAGCTGCCCATTCAGGGCCAGAAGGTCGTGTGCCTCGTTTCCGGCGGCAATATCGACGTGAACATTCTCTCCCGTGTCATCACGCGCGGCCTTGTCATGGGCGGGCGCAACAGCGTCCTGCAGATCGCGCTGGAGGATAAGCCCGGACAGCTTCTCGGCGTCAGCCAGATCATTTCCCGCTGCGGCGGTAATGTCGTCTCGGTTCACCACGAGCGCTCCGACGCGAACATGGCCATTTCGAGCTGCTTCCTCAAAATCGGCATGGAGACCCGTGATTTTGCACAGATCCAGATGATAAAGGACGAGCTCACCCGCGCCGGCTTCCAGATCATGTCCGACCGGATTCAGGAGACAGACTGACCCCTACAACATACGAAAGCCCGCACACCGGTCGGTGTGCGGGCCCTTTTATGTTCTGCTATCTTGTCATGAAGCCATACAGCAGCGCCGCGGCCTCCGCCCGGGTGCAGGGTTCCGTCAGCTCCATGCCGTCCGGGAGCATACCCAGCGCGGACGCAATCGCGGTATAGCCGGAATCGCCGTACTCCGCCGCCCAGACGCCGGTCAGCTCCGCCGCCGTGCGGTAGGAGGAGGCGCCGAGGAGCATACGCAGCAGCTCCGCGCCCGTGACATCGGCTTCCGGCGACCAGTCCGCCTCCTCGATAAAGCCGAACCAGACCGCCTCCCTGCGGAGATCGTCCTCCTCCCAGCCGCGCACGTCATAGCCCTCCGCCTGCATCAGAAGCGTGACCGCCTCCTTTTGCGTGATCGCACGCTCCGGCTCAAAGCGGCCGCCGTCAAAGCCGATCCCGGCCTCCGCCAGCGCTTCGATCATGCTCTGTCCCGCGTTCCCGTCGAGGTCGTCATAGACGATGCTCCCATCGCCCGGTGTGAGGATCGCCTCCCCCGTGAGCGCGTCCACTCCGGCATTTTTCTCCGTCCCCGCGTAGTAATAGGCGAGGCGCAGGCTCTCCACAAAGGTATAGCCCCATTCGCTGTACCGCAGGAGCACCGGGTCAGACCAGTCGATATCCTCCGGCCAGGCCACATAGCCGAGCGTCACGTCGAGCGCATCGATATAGGCCGCGAGCGCCGTGTCCTCGTCCACGATGCCGCGCGAATCCGCAAACTCGATCTCCTCATCCCAGACACAGCGGAACTCATCCACGCTGCCCTCCGGGGAGATCGCGACATAGAGATAGTTCTCCGGGAAATAATACCCGTCATGCACCCGCGCAAAGGTAAGCCCGTCGCCGGCGCTCACACTTTGCAGGGTGCAAAGCGCGCTCTCCTCAAACTTCTCCGGTGCGCAGGCCTGCAGAAACAGGGCCGCGCCCTCGCCGTCATCCACCGTTTCCCGCGTTTCGTCCCACAGCGGGTAGCTGGTGCTCAGGCTTTGGAGCGCGCCGGTTTTGGCGTCCATCGTGATGTATTTCGTAACGGTCAGCCTGTCATTCCACGCGCTGTAATCCGCATACGCCGCCTCGGAGAACCCGAACAGACGCTCCTCGGTCATCTCCGCCGTATAGCGCAGCGACGCCGTGATCTCGTCGCCGTTCATGGCATAGGAGCAGCGGGAAAGCTCGAACCCGTCGAGGTCAAGGCCGGGAAGCTCCCGCAGCGCGGCATCCAGCGCCTCCTGCGGCAGCACCTCCCCGTAATGGGCGATCGCGCTCAGCTCCACCTCGGTCAGCGCATAGTCTCCGGCGGCGTAATTGGCCGACGCCGCTGTCTCCTCCGCCCAGACACCACGTCCGGCCGACGCCGTGCCGCCGAAGGACGCATACAGCGCGTCCATATCCACGCTCTCGCCGCTCATCGCATCCACCACGGTATACGGGCCGACGGGGACATAGCGCAGGCGCACCTGTCCATTCTCGTCCGTGACGTAATAAAGCTCCATGGCCACCGCCTCCGCCAGCGCAGCCGACGCATCCGCTTTATCCGAGCCGGTCTTGGCCTCGGGCACTTCGCCGACATAGCCCGCGTAGCCGTCGCTCCGGTCATAGGACATCAGGCCGCTGCCGCTTATGCACATCGAGAAGGTGATCGGGCTTTCGAGGCCGTTCAGCAGGATCGTGCCGTCAAAGCGGTAACTGCCGTCCGCGGTCAAGCTCGCCGACACCGCGTCGATCCGCGCCCGTTCGTTCTCGCCCATGAGCTTTTCGAGCCAGTAGCCCGCGGTTTTCTCCGCCTCCGCCCGCGACACGGACGGGAAGTGCGCGTCAAAGCCGTAGAAATCCGACCGCCGGTCGTTATTGATCCAGCGATACACCTCGGTGATCACGCCGTTCTCGTCGCAGGTGACGGACAGCTCTTCCTCCTCGCCGCTCCAGTACATATACCAGCCGGGGCGAAGGCCGTCGTTATAGCTGCCGGAAAACTCGGTGTAATCGTCGCCGATCTCCAGCGTCTGTTTCACGCCGGCCGCGATCTCCGTCAGCGCCGCTTCCATATCCGGCGACTGCGCCAGTGCCGGCACGGAGAGCGTCAGCAGAAGGCAAAGCGCCGCCGCGAGCGATAGTATGCGTTTCATAACAGATCCTCCTGTTTTGCTTGATCTACCCTATAAGACGCACATCGGGCGAAAAAGTTCCCACGAAAAAAGGCCCTCCTGAAAAAACAGGAGGGCCTTCTATAGTCGATCAGATCTGAGCGGCCGCGTCGTACGCCGTGCGGTTGGCGTTGCGGACGTTGGAAGCCTTCAGGCAGTCGCCGATCTTGAAGAACTTCGGCGCGCACTTGCGGAACTTCTCCGCCTGATCCTCGAGCGCCTTGCGGCCGGAGGCGAACACAACGGTGTCCGCATCGAGGAACTTCTCCTCGCCGGTCTCGGGATCCTTGTAGCCGACCTGGGTCGGGGTGATCTGGGTGACCGGGCTCGACAGGTGCAGCTCGCAGAACTTGGGTACGCGGTCATACAGCGCGAGCTCCTGCGCGTAAGCGGAGGTGGCCGCGATGCGATCCATCATCTCGATGATGGCGACATCCTTGCCGCACTCCATAGCGAGGTACAGAGCCGCCTCGCAGCCGACCTCGCCGCCGCCGATGACGACGACCTTCTGGCCGATCTTGTCGGCGTTGCCGAAGGTGTCCACCGCGCAGATGACGCGGGGATCGTCGTGGCCGGGGATGGGCAGGACGATGTTGGAGGAGCCGAGCGCCGCCATGACGACGTCGTAGTTCTCCGCCTCGATCATCTCGGGCGTGGCCTCCACGCCGAGGCGAACGTCCACACCCAGCTTATCCATCATGCGGATGCGGTAGTTCATGTAGTCGTCCAGGCTCCACTTGAAGGTGGCATACTTGGCGAAGTTGATGGTGCCGCCCAGCTTGTCATCCTTTTCGTACAGGGTGACCTTATGGCCGCGCTCGGCGCAGAACTGAGCCGCCGCCATGCCGCCGGGGCCGCCGCCGATCACGGCGACGCGCTTCGGGGTGGAATTCTTGTTCTCGAACTGGTCGAGGATGTACTCGCGGCCTACCTTGGGGTTGCCGGAGCAGCAGAACTCCTCTTCCATATCGTAGCTCAGGCAGACGAAGCACTTCAGGCAGGGGATGATCTCATCCTCGCGGCCCTCGGCCGCCTTGTTCACGCACTCGGCATCGACGATGGTGCCGCGGGCCATGGCCACGAGGTCGGCGCCGCCGGTGGCGAGGACTTCCTCGATGAGCTCGGGACGCTGGAACGCGCCGATGGTCAGAACGGGCTTGGAGAAGCCGGACTCCTTGACCTGGCGGGCGAATTCCTTATTGACACCGGCGGGGTAGAACTCGACCGGATGCATACGGGTCTGGGTCACGTCGTCCATGACGGTGCCGCAGGAGACGTGCGCGATGTCGATGTCCTCCTCCACGCGCTTCAGGAAGTCGATGCAGTCCTCGATGGTGCCGCCGCCCTCGGTCAGCTCGTCGCCGGAGACGCGGACTTCGATGGGCACGCGCGGGCCGACCGCGTCGCGAACCGCCTTGATGATCATCATCGGGAAGCGGCAGCGATTCTCGCGGGAACCGCCGAACTCATCGGTACGGGTGTTGGACAGCGGGCTCAGGAACTGAGCGGGGAAGGTGCCGTGACCGAGGTGAAGCAGGATGCCGTCAAAGCCGACGCGGACAGCGATCTTCGCCGCCTCGGCGTAGTCAGCGCACATACGTTCCATGGCGGGCAGATCCATCATGGGGCACCACTCGCCGGTCTCCTCGTCCTCTTCGCCGTTGACGGACCAGCAGACGACCTCGCCGTCGATCTCCTCATGGCGGCAGAACGCCAGCATCTCGAGGGAGATGCGCGCATCGAAGAAATGCACGGCGCTGGTCAGGCGATACCAATAGTTATGATAGCGCAGGTTGAAGATGTCGGGATCGGAGTGCTCGTTGCCGCCGTGGGCAAGCAGCCAGCGATCCATGTTCTGCGCGGAGAAGGAAATGTTCGCCGCGCCGCCGCGCGCCTTCTCACGATAGTGAGCGATGGTGGCCTCGTTGGGATACGGCTCGCCTGCGCTCAGCAGGTGGACGCCGGTCGGGGCAGTCCAGATACGGTTCTTGTAGATGAGGCCGGGCCAGCGGCCGCGAGCGCCGATGGTGATGGGCTCAAACATATGCGGATATTTTCTTTCCATTTCCCTTTTGCTCCTATATGTATTTTCGGATTTTGCACACAGTTATCTATCCTATGCCGTATATTATACCACGGAAACGAAATATCGCAAGCATTAAAGCTTTAACATTGTTAAAATTTTTAAAAACCGTTTTTCCCGGGGGAAGAAATATTGTTTTTTCGGAAAGTTTTCCCTTGACAAATCCCCTTCCGGCCACTATAATCAATCTGTTCAAAGACAGCAGGTCTCTTCTTCGGAAGTGTAATTCCCGCCGAGGACACCACATGAATATGCTTCTGTGTGTCTTTGTCTCTTTGGACAGAGACATTTTTCATTTCAGGAGGTGAAAACCTACTATGCCGAGCAAAGCGATTCTTTCCGAAAAGCAGGCTGTCGTCGATGCTCTCGCCGAGCGTCTTCAGGGCGCACAGGGCGGCGTGCTGGTTGATTATCGCGGCATCAACGTCGCGCAGGATACCGAGCTTCGCCGTGATCTCCGCGCCGAGAACGTGGAATACACCGTCGTGAAGAACACCCTGACCAAGCTTGCTATGCAGAAGATCGGTCTGGCAGGTCTCGAGGAGCAGCTCAACGGAACCACTTCTCTGGCCACCAGCGCCGAGGATCCCCTCGTCCCCCTCTACAAGCTGACCAAGTTCAGCGAGAAGATGGGCGATCTTTTCGCCATCAAGGGCGTTTTCATCGACGGTCAGGTTCTGGACACCGCTTCTGTTGCGGAGCTCTCCGACCTGCCCTCCCGTGACGCTCTCTATTCCCGCGTTCTGGGCACCATGCTTGCCCCCATCACTTCTCTCGCAGTGGTCCTGAATCAGGTCCTGGAGCAGAAGGGCGGCGCTCCCGCTGAGGAAGCTCCCGCTGCCGAATAATTCGGCCAACACCTTACTTTACTAACTTAGGAGGAAATTTTACAATGGCTAGCGAAAAAGTTACCGCTATGATTGAAGAAGTGAAGGCCCTCAGCGTTCTGGAGCTCGCTGAGCTCGTGCACGCGATCGAGGACGCTTTCGGCGTTTCCGCCGCTGCCGCCGTCGCCGCCGCTCCCGCTGCCGCTGCCGGCCCCGCTGCGGAGGAGAAGACCGAGTTCGACGTCGTCCTGACCGATTTCGGCGCTGAGAAGATCAAGGTCATCAAGGAAGTCCGCGCTATCACCGGTCTGGGCCTGGCTGAGGCCAAGGCGAAGGTCGAGGGCGTCCCCGCTGTCCTGAAGGAAGCTGTCTCCAAGGAAGACGGCGAGGCCATCAAGAAGCAGCTCGAGGATGTCGGCGCGAAGGTCGAGCTCAAGTAATTTAGCCCACAACATACAAAGACCGCTCTCCAATCGGAGAGCGGTTTTTTATTTTCCCGTCCCGCCTGTGTCCCCCGTCACAGGAGGCGCTTTTTCCGTGATTTGGTTGAATTTTCCGCATTTTGGGGTTAATATGGGGAAAAGGGATGGGAGGCCGCTTGACTCGTACAGAGGAGGATGCTTATGTCACGCTTTACCCAGAAGGCAATTTTGCAGACATTCACGGATATGCTGGAGGTCATGCCGTTTGACAAGATCACGGTTTCGGCCATCGTAAAGGAATGCGGCATCAGCCCCAATACGTTTTACTACCATTATCAGGACATCTACGAGCTTCTGGACATCTGGCTGCTGGATCAGCTGGGCCAATATACACAGGATCCAAGCGCCAACGACTTGCAGAGCAACCTGAAATCGCTGCTGCACGCCTGCAGGGATCACTCGAAGATCGTATACCACATATTC
Organism: Oscillospiraceae bacterium; assembly: GCA_051867595.1. Classification (GTDB taxonomy): domain Bacteria; phylum Bacillota; class Clostridia; order Oscillospirales; family Oscillospiraceae; genus CAJOIG01. Next base: position 68,337 of record JBJDYS010000057.1, on the reverse strand, counting down.
AATTCTCTCTCCCGGGACCGGCTGGAACGCTATGTCTTCACGGTCACGGACGATATGTGCTACCAGTATGTGTGCGAGCTGACAAAGGGCCGGGACGTCTCCCCGGAGCGTCTGACCGAAATTTCCAATTTCTGCCGCTACGCCTTTTCCGGATACTTCCTGAAATTCCTCTGGAACAACATGGAGGATGACATTGACAGTCTGGTGGACACTCTGAACGCCCTGTTCTGCGTTTTCGTGATCCACGCCGCCGAGGAATCCCCGGACGAGGCATCGTTCGTATAAATATCCATTTTTGCCCAAAAATTGCATAATTTCGGCGGTTTCTCCTATTTTGGGAGAAACCGCTTTGTTTCTCCATGGAATCTTTACCGCAAAGTTATTATTATTTTGATGGAAGAGTAATAAATATTTAGAATGTAGTACAGAAAATCAAACCATATCGGATCATGGAGGATACAAAGCATGGACGTTTCTGCAACGATCAAGAAATTCGGGCTGGAGCAGGTGTTTCAGTATTTATATAAGAACCCGGAGAAGAATCTGGCCAAACTGATGGATTGGGCCGATAAGTTCGCCGGCGGGGAGTTCGCCGTCCAGAGAGCCACGATCCGGGACGTCCTCACGAACCCGGATAATCCCTATCACCCCTACGTCCTTCATATGATACACGACGTGGATCAAGAGGTTTTGAAAACCATCGCGGTGAACTTCTTCATAAACGCCAACCTCGTCGGCTGGCCCAGGCAGGAGGAGCTTCGGGCGAAATACAACTGCAACATCCCCTGGGCCATTTTGCTCGATCCCACCTCGGCCTGCAACCTGCACTGCGTCGGCTGCTGGGCAGCGGAATACGGCAACAAGCTCAACCTCACCTATGACGAGATCGACGACATCATCCGGCAGGGCAAGGAGCTTGGCGTATACCTGTATATTTACACCGGCGGCGAGCCGCTTGTCCGCAAGGCCGATATCCTCCGCCTGTGCGAAAAGCACAACGACTGCATCTTCCTGTGCTTCACGAACGGCACGCTCATCGACGAGGCGTTTGCCGATGAAATGCTTCGTGTGAAAAATTTTGTCCCCGCCATCTCGCTGGAGGGCTTTGAGGAAGCCACGGACAGCCGCCGGGGCAACGGCGTTTATGGGAAAGCCGTTCACGCCATGGAGCTTCTGCACAGCCGAAAGCTCCTGTACGGCATCTCCTCCTGCTATACAAGCGCCAATTATGACTCCATCACCTCGGAGGCCTATTACGACAGCCTCATCTCCATGGGCGCCTATTTCATCTGGTATTTCCACTATATGCCTGTCGGAAACGACGCCTCGCCGGAGCTTCTGCCGACGCCGGAGCAGCGAGAGACCGTCTATCGCCGCATCCGGGATTACCGCAAGCGGAAGCCGCTGTTCGCCATGGATTTCCAAAACGACGCGGAATTCGTGGGCGGCTGTATCGCCGGTGGCCGCCGGTACTTCCATATCAACGCCAACGGCGATGTGGATCCCTGCGTGTTTGTGCATTATTCCGATTCCAACATCCGGGAAAAGACGCTGCTGGAATGTCTGCAATCGCCGCTGTTCCGGGCCTATCATGACGGGCAGCCGTTCAACGACAATATGCTGCAGCCCTGCCCCATGCTGGAAAATCCCCAGAAGCTGCGGGCCATGGTGGAACAAACCGGGGCCGTCTCCACGGATATGCAGTCGCCGGAGAGCGCCGAACATCTCTGCGCCAAGTGCGACGCCTACGCCGCCGCCTGGAAGCCGTCCGCCGACAGGCTGTGGCAGGACGGCCAGGGCCACTGCCGCACAACCAACCAAAAAACCTGAAATCCGGTATCCCCATACCGAAAAACGCACCCGGACTATCCCGGATGCGCCCCCCAAAAACCGCTCTCCAATCGGAGAGCGGTTTTTTTACTTGTTCAATTCCTTTTCGTCGGCCTGTTCCTCCAGCTGCTCCAGCGCATTTCTGACGGCCGCGATGACAAACGCGGAAAACGTGCAATCCTGTCCGACAAGCGCTTCCTCGACCTTTTCGATGACATCATTCGGGAACCGGATGGTCTTATTGGTCGTAGCGGGCGTTTTGGGTATACGAAAACCGGGCATGACTGTCACCTTCCTGTTTTTACTTGTTCAATTCCTTTTCGTCGGTTCGGCCCACCAGATAATCTATGGAG
>JBJDYS010000057.1:54980-66054 GCA_051867595.1 Oscillospiraceae bacterium | reverse complement strand
TTTTTACTTGTTCAATTCCTTTTCGTCGGTTCGGCCCACCAGATAATCTATGGAGACGCCGTACCGCTCCGCAATACGGTATAAAATCTCCAATTTGGGTTCCCGCGTCATCAGCTCATAGTTCTGATACGCTTTTTCCGTAATATCACAGTAAACCGCTATTTCCCACTGCGTAAGCCCGGCCTCTTTGCGGCATTGCTTCAGGCGTTCCGCCAGAATCTCTCTCACATTTCATCACCCACAATTGTTCTTGACGGAACCAGTATGATGAAATATAATGTGCAATATACCAACATTTGTTGGTTCATTACAGGAGGTACATGAAAAATGCCAAACTATAAAAAAATGTATCTGCTTCTTTTCAACGCGATCACCGATGCGCTGGAGGAACTGAAAACCGGAAACCTCTCCGGCGCGGAAGCGCTCCTGAAAGCCGCTCAGCAGAACGCCGAGGAAGTTTATATACGGGACAAAGAAAGCAGCGTCTGACGACGCTGCTTTCTACTTTTCCTTTCGGTTTTTGACGACCTTCTGGCGGACGAATTCCTCGCGTTCCTTTTCCGCGAGGGACTGCTCGATGCGGACGATGTCCTCCTCGAGACCCGGGATCACGATGTTCTCCAAGGCGTTTGCCCGCTTCTGGCTCTTGCGGATGGAATACGCCAGCCTGTAAACGGCGATCTCCGTTTCCGCCAGCTCGTCGAGCATGGCCTTCACGGTCGAGAAGCGGCGATAGGCCTCGTCCAGCGCAGAGCTCGACTCACTCAGCGCATACGGAAGCGTATCCACCGATTCGGCGCCGGACAGGATATACGGGATTTCCACGCCCATGACGCTGCGCCAGCGCAGGCGCACGCTGTCATCCTCGGGCACGGTCTCCGCCGCCGCACCGCATCCGGGCGACATGATCTCCGCGACCGCCAGCGCCGCATAGGCCGCGTTGAAGGTCTCCTCGATCTGCGCCTGAAGCGCCCCGGCGCGCTCCACGCGCTCCATCAGCTCCCGGATCAGAACATTCCGTTTTTTGTCCATGAGCTCCCAGCCGATCTTCGCGAGAACGCGGGAATGCTTGGCAGCCATGAGATTCCCCTTGGTGGGTGCTGTTGACGGCATACGATTACCTCAGTTACTTCAGGTACTTATCGAGCAGCTCCCCGGCCACGCGGGAAAGCTCTTCTCTGGGCAGCATACCCAGCAGCTTCCAGCCGATCTCCAGCGTATGCTCCAGCGAGCGGTCCTCACGCTGGCCCTGGCCGATAAACTCGCGCTCGAACGCCTCGCCGAACGCCAGATACTGTTTATCCGTCGCACCAAGCTCATCCTCTCCGATGACGGAGGCAAGGCTTCGCGCATCCATCACCGCGGAATACGACGCGAAAAGCTGGTTCGACAGGTCGGGATGATCCTCCCGGGTGAAGCCCGCGCCTACGCCGTCCTTCATAAGACGCGACAGGCTCGGCAGCACGCTCACCGGCGGATAAATGCCCTTCCGGTGAAGATCGCGGCCCAGCACGATCTGGCCCTCGGTGATATAGCCCGTCAGGTCGGCGATCGGATGGCTGATGTCGTCCGACGGCATGGTCAGGATCGGGATCAGGGTCACGGAGCCGGGCTTGCCCCGGATCATGCCCGCCCGCTCATAGATGCTCGCGAGGTCGGAATACATATAGCTCGGATAGCCCTTGCGGCTCGGGATCTCGCCCTTGGAGGACGAGAACTCGCGCAGGGCCTCGCAGTAGCTCGTCATATCGGTCATGACGACAAGCACCTGATGCCCCAGCTCATAGGCGAGGTACTCCGCCGCCGTCATGGCGCAGCGCGGCGCAAGAATGCGCTCGATGATGGGGTCGGAGGCCATGTTGATATACATGACACAGCGGCTGAGCGCGCCCGACGCGCGGAAGTCGTTCATGAAAAACTCCGCGGTGTCGTTCTTGACGCCCATGGCACAGAACACGATCGCGAAATCGCTGTCATCTCCGCTTGTCCGCGCCTGACGGACGATCTGCGCCGCCAGCTCGTTATGCGCCATGCCGTCGCCGGAGAAGATCGGCAGCTTCTGGCCGCGGATCAGGGTCATCATGCTGTCGATGGCCGATATGCCTGTGAGGATATAGTTCCGGGGATACTGGCGCGACACGGGATTAATCGCGCTGCCGTTGATGTCCCGGCGTTCGGCGGCAAATACGGGGCCGAGGCCGTCACGCGGCTGACCGGCGCCGGTGAAAATACGCCCGGTGATCTCCTTTGACAGCGGCAGCTTCAGCGGTTCGCCGGTAAAGCAGGTGTTCACGCCGTCCATGGCGATGCCGTCCGTGCCCTCAAAGACCTGCAAAACCACGCGGTCGCCATCGATCAGGATGACGCGGCCCGTGCGGCGGGTGCCGTCGTCCAGCGTCAGCTCGGCCATCTCATCATAGGCCACGCCCGTGACGCCCTCCAGCGCGACAAGCGAGCCGTTGATCTCGCTCAGGCCGGTATATTCGATGCGTATCATACATTCGCCTCCATCACACCGTTCACGGCGCTGTCCACGAGCGCCATGTAATCGGCGCGCGTTTTGCTTCCGTCGCCGAGGCTGAATTTCATGCGGGACAGCTCCGCGAAGATGCCGGTCTCGCTCAGCTGGCTCAGCGGAATGCTCTTCGCCACCAGCTCACGGCCGCGGTCATACAGGTGCAGGATGACCTCGAGCATCGCCATCTGCTGCTCGGGCGGGGTGTAGGTGTCGGTCTTGTGGAACGCGTTCTGCTGCAAAAAGCCCTCGCGGATGACGCACGCCGTCTGAATGACCAGCTTCTGGTCATCCGGGAGCACATCCGCGCCGATGAGCTTCACGATCTCCTGCAGATTGGCCTCCTCGTTCAGAAGGCCCAGCATACGGCTGCGGACTTCGGCAAAGTTTTGGCCGAAATGCTCCTCATACCATCCGGCACAGGCGTCGAAATACTCGGAATACGAGGTGTTCCAGTTGATCGCCGGGAAATGACGGGCATACGCCAGCGAGCGGTCGAGCGCCCAGAAGGTGCGGATAAAGCGCTTGGTATTCTGCGTGACCGGCTCGGAGAAGTCGCCGCCCTGCGGACTGACCGCGCCGACGACGGTGACGCTGCCTTCCGCGCCGCCGAGAGTCTTCATATAGCCCGCGCGCTCGTAGAACCCGGCCAGACGGCTGGGCAGATACGCCGGGAAGCTCTCCTCCGCGGGCATCTCCTCCAGACGGCCGGAGATCTCGCGCAGGGCCTCCGCCCAACGGGAGGTGGAGTCCGCCATCAGGGCCACATGGTAGCCCATATCGCGGTAATACTCCGCGATGGTCATGCCGGTATAGATGCTCGCCTCACGCGCCGCAACGGGCATATTGGAGGTGTTCGCGATGAGGATCGTGCGCTCCATGAGCGATTTTCCGCTCTTCGGGTCAACCAGCTCGCTGAACTCGTCGAGAACCTGCGTCATCTCGTTGCCGCGTTCGCCGCAGCCGAGATAGATGATGAGATCGGCGTCACACCACTTCGCAAGCTGGTGCTGCGTCATGGTCTTGCCCGCACCGAACGGGCCGGGGATCGCGGCACAGCCGCCCTTTCCGACCGGGAAGAGCGCATCAATGACGCGCTGGCCGGTAAACAGCGGCGTGTTGACGGTCAGGCGCTGCGCCGCCGGACGTGCCTGCCGTACCGGCCAGATCTGCGAGAGCGTCAGCGGGGTTTTCCGTCCGCGCTCGTCCTCGATCTGCGCGATCGGCTCCGTGACCGTGTACTGCCCGGAGGGCTTTGCATCGCGAACCGTGCCGGATACCCCGGGCGGCACCATGGAGCGGTGCTCAATGAGCTCGCTCTCGACCGTCCGGGCAAAAATCTGCCCCGGGCTCACCCGGTCGCCGTCTTTGATCTCCACGGTCACATCCCATTTGCGTGCGGTGTCGAGCGCGGGGATGTCCACGCCGCGGGTGATGAAGCTGCCCGCTTTTGCCTCGATCGCGGCAAGCGGACGCGCGATGCCGTCATAGACCGTGCCAATCATGCCCGGCCCGAGCAGGACGGACAGCGGACGGTTCGTCGGGGTCACGGGCTGACCCGCCATGAGTCCGGTGGTGTCCTCATAGACCTGCACGACGCTGTCCTGTCCGCGCACCGAGACCACCTCGCCGGGCAGACCAAGCTCCCCGACGCGGACAAGGCTCATTTTGGGCAGGCTCCGCCCGCCGGTCACCGTGACCACCGGGCCGTTGACGCCCTGTATAATGTATTTCGTATCCGCCATATCAGATCTCCAAACCGAATATCTCACCGAAGCGCTCCTGCGCCTCCCGGAAGCCTCTGTCGAAGCTCATATCCGCCCGGCGGCCCCGCTCCGGCGCTTCCACGATCAGTCCGCCCAGCGCGAAGTCTCCCTCGACCGCCGTCACATCCGTGCCGCGTGTCTTTTTCTTCAGGGTATCCGCCAGCGGCAGATCCTCGCGCCGCAGGTATACCGTCACCGCCGCAGGCTCTCCCAGCGCGGTCAGGGCCTTTTCGAGCAGCGACGTAAGATGCGCCGGGTATTCGGGCGCAGCCGTAAACGCGTCCACGCGGGCGCGCAGCGTCTGCGCCGTCTTACGCGCCAGCTCCTCGCGAAGCGCGAGCTGTTTCCGGCGGTTTTCGGCGCGGCGGGCATCCACGGCCAGCCGTTCATCCCGGGCGATATCGGACAACTCGGCCTGACAGCGCGTCTGCGCGTCCCGCTCGATCTGCGAACGGATGCGCTCGGTCTTTTCCTCGTGCTCGACCGCCACCGCTTCCGCCATGGCGTCGATCTCCGCCCAGGACGCCGTATCAATGGCGGTCAAAAAGTGTTTCAAAATCTCTTCCATCAGATCTTCACCCCTATGGCCTGACGGATCAGGCCGGTGATCGCATCCGGGCCGAGGCCCTTGCCGTCCGGCCCCGGTATCACCGCGAGAAGCGGGCGATGCCCGGTGAGCTTATGACGGGCGATCGTCTCCGGAAGCCACCGTTCCACCGCCGCCGTCACCATCAGCACAGCAATGCTCTCGTCCGCGCAGGCACGCGCAATCGCCGCCTCCGCCTCGGATGCGTTGGTAATCAATTCCCCGGAAATTCCGGCCAGACGCATACCGTCCAGCGCTTCCCTGGAATCGGAAATGAGCCAGTATCTCACAGCTTGGAAATAATCATGAAGCCGATCAGCAGGCCGTACAGCGCCAGGCCCTCCGCCAGACCGACAAAGATCAGGCTCTTGCCGAACAGCTCCTCGTTTTCACTCAGCGCGCCCAGCGCCGAGGAGGCCGACGCCGCCACGGCGATGCCGCCGCCCAGAGAGGACAGACCCACGGACAGCGCCGCGCTGATATAACCGAGGCCCGTAGCCAGCGCGTCGGAATTCACGACCGATGCCGCCTCCTCCGCCGCTGCGGCGCCCTGACCGAGGAAACCGACCGCCATCACGACCATGATGCCGAAGAAGCTGACGATGTTCGCCAGCAGAGGCGCCTTGCCGCGATGACCGGTGCGAACGCGGTGATAGATGAGCATAAGAGGGGCGGCAACAGCCAGCAGAATCAGAAACGCATACAGGAAAATCATGGTAAATACCTCCGATTGATAAATCAAATTTACTTTGTATATTCCGCGGTCACCGGGCTGAACTCCCGCCCGCCGCCGACATAGAACCGACCGAAAATCTCATAGAACTCCAGACGAATGATCTGGATCGAACTCAAAGCCGCCTCCAGCGCCGCCACAAAGGCGTTGCCGAGGATCATGATGATCACGCTCCCCGTGGCCGAAGCGTTCGACGTCAGCATCGACACCACCATCATCATGCCCGCGTGCGAGATCGCAAACGCCCCCACGCGCAGGAAGGACATCGTATTCGACATATAGGAAATGGCGGACTCGAAAATATCAAAGAAGCCCTCCACAATGCACATACCCCAGCTCTCCGGCTGCCAGTTTTTCTCGCCGGACACGAGCTTTCCGAGCGGCTCGCTCAGCCAGATCAGAAGAATCGGCAGCACGATCAGAAGCAGGATGTACGCCCCGGTGAACAGATTCGCGATCCCGGTGAAGCTGCACACGATCCCGGCGATGACCGCCGTATACAGCACCGCACCGGCAAGTCCGTTCGGGGAGAAAAACGCGCTTTTCAGATCGCCCAGGCGCAGGGAGTTCACGACGTTGAACACCATGCACACGAGGATCACGACGACGCCGAGCGCCGCACCGGCGAGCAGCACCGGCATGATATGTTCCGCTTCCAGCGGATGATAGCCGCCCCACGGCAAAAGGTCTTCGAGGCCGAATACGCTGCCGTAAATGAGGCCGAACACCACCGCGCTGCAGCCGCACAGGCTCAGAATGCGCCAGAGCCAGCTGCCGGATTTCTTATACAGCAAAAAGCCGAGGAGCGCGATGCACGCGCCCTGTCCGGCGTCGCCGAACATCATGCCGAAAAAGAGCGTGTAGGTGATGACCATGAAGATGCGCGGGTCGGCGGTGCCGTAGGCCGGCAGGCCGTACATCTTCATCAGCGGCGACAGGATGCTCCGAACGCCGCCCTCCCGGATCTGCACCGGCGGCTTTGCATTTTTGACCTCTCTGGGCTTTGAAACCACGCAGGTGAAGCCGATGGCATCGCTCTCCGTATCCACCGCCGCCGCATCCTTTTCCGTGGCCCAGCCGGCGATGTAAAACCGTACGCTGTTGCGTGCGGCAAAGCTCTTTGCCCGGACGCAGGCCGCCTCATAGACCAGCCACGAACGGCGGCGCAGAACCTCGCTGCCCTCCGTCTCGATCAGCTGCTTTCGTTTCGCGGCTTTTTCCGCCTCCCGCTGTGCTGCGGCGGCTTTTTCCGCCTCGGCGCGGGCAATCAGCTCCTCCGCCGTGCCGTCCGGGATCTCATGTCCCGCCTCCGGACGGACGGGTTCAAAGCCCAGACGGGCCAGGTTTCCGTCCAGCTCATCCAGCGCCTCCGGCAGAGCCAGCGCCAGAAGGCCGACCTCTCCAGCCTCCGCCGAAAGCTTCACCGCGAGAATACTCGTCTGGCCCGCCGTGAACTTCTCGACCTCCGGCCATTTATCCTCTTCCAGATAGCCGAGCCGGATGCGGACATACTTCAGGTTATACAGATCCCGCAGATTCTCGGGAATCTGCCGCAGAAGATTCACAAGCCACTCGTCCGCCTCGATCTCCTCCACCGTCTCCGACGTGGGTTCCGTCGCCGCAAGCTGCGCGGAAAGCCCGTCGAAATAGGCCGCCGTTTCCTCCGGCTCATAGTCCCCGTGTTCCGCGAAATCCGGCTCCAGCCCCATCGCCGCAAGCAGCGCATCCGCGCGGGCGATCAGCGGCGTATAGACATCCTCTGCCTCGACCCGGCGCAGACGCCGAACCCCGGCAAGAAACTCTGCCGCATCCTCCGGGTGGAACGGTTTATCCACCACGAACCGGCGCACCGCCTCGTCCAGCCGGTCAATCGGCCCGGACAGCGTGAGCTCGGTCATTTTTTCATTGCTCATAGCACTTTCTCCTCATAACGGCCTCGCCGTTATATTACAAGTCCGGGGTCGATGCCCCGCGCCACCGCGCCGACCAGCCGGGTCAGACGCTGCCGCTCCATATCCTTGAGTATGATGAACTCCTGCACCGCCGCCAGCCCCGGACGGGCCTCCGACAGCACCCGGCAGCAGTATGCCTCCATAAAGGCGCTGTATTGCTTCTCCAGGTCGCCCGGCGCCAGGGACGTGAACATCCCCTTCCAGGGCGTTTTTGCCAGAATATCCAGCACCGCTTTGTCGTCCTTTGCGTGCAGCAGCCGCCGGGAAAGCTCCGGCGTCAATTTGTCCCGCACATCGATGAGCAGCTCATCCGCCTTCGCCACCGAGGCCGGAAAACCGCGCAGCCGCAGGATGTAGACGATATTCAGGGCATCCGCCTCCGCACCGGCGATCCGGCGCAGCTCGGCTTTTTTCGTGCCGCCGCCCGACCACCAGCGTTTTTCCTCCTCCCGGGTCATCCCGCGGTCAAGCCGCCGCAGATAAAACCGCAGCATCTCCTGATCTTCCGCGTTCAGATACAGGCAGAGGTTTTTTGTATCCCGCTCCAGCTGCCGGATGAAGGCCTTCCCCATCGCCGCGGCATCCCCGGCGCAGCCGGGATCCTCCTTCACCTCCGACCATGCGCCGGAAGCGCTCAGGATCTCCCACACCGCGTGCAGATCCCCGGCGCTTTTCAGCGCCTCCCAATCGTCCGCCGTCAGCATTTTGCCGTACATGGCGCGGGCCTTTGTCGTGACGGAGCTGTATTTGATGTACTCGTTAATCATCGAATCCGACCACCATGCGGAACATCGTCTCGACGCCCTCGTCCTTTTTCGCGGCATACTGCGCTTTCATGCTCTCCATCGCCTCGCCGCACTGCCGGTCAAGCTCTTCCAGCGTCCGGGCCAGCGCCGACTCCGACTGTGCGCGGGCCGCGTCGATCTGCTTCTGTGCGCGTTCCATCGCGCCCTCGCTGATCTTGCGTCCGAGCTCCTGAAGCCGCTCGTCGAAGCTGTCCTTTTCCCACCTGGCGTTTTCCGTGCGCTCACGTGCCGCCTTATCCGCCGCCACGATCTCGTGCAAAGCCTCCATGGCCTCCACAGGCATCCGCCTCCCTCATTCGCAGAGAATTCCTTTTTATCATACACCCTACAGGTAAAATATACATTAACTCAGCAAAGAATTAAACAATCATTTTCCAATCCCTTATTTTAAACCAACGTCCTGCGTTTTTCCACACGCAACCTGCACAAAATAAGGCCGGGTTTTTCCATACTATTTTCCGTTTTCCCTCCCGGACGGTTTTGCGAAAAAGCCGTTGCCTCCCCGCCGTTTCGGTAGTATACTGAAACCGTACAAAATCCGCCCGTTTCGGCCATGCGCCGACATGGAAAGGACACGATATGCTCGAACACGCCTGCGCCAAACTGAATCTCACGCTGGATGTCCTGAAAAAGACGCCGGACGGCTACCATGACCTGCGTATGGTGATGCAGTCCGTCGCCTTCGGAGACGACCTCGAGGTCGAACTGACTGGGGACGGCTCCTTCCTCATCGACCCCGGACAGTCCTATCTGCCGGCCGACGGACGAAACCTCGCCGTCCGCGCCGCGAAAGCCTTCCTGACCGGCACCGGCCTCGGCGCATCCATCCGCACGATCAAGCGCACGCCCGTCTGCGCCGGTATGGGCGGAGGCTCATCGGACGCCGCCGCCGTGCTGCGCGCCCTCAACAAGCTCACCGGCTCAAAGAAAAGCGCGGCGGAGCTGTGCGCCATCGCCGAGACCGTCGGCAGCGACGTGCCGTTTTGCGTGATCGGCGGCACCGCTCTCGCCGAGGGCCGCGGTCAGCTCCTGACCCCGATGTCCCCCCTGCCCGACTGCGCCATCGTCATCTGCAAGCCCGCCTTCGCCATCTCCACGCCGGAGCTGTTCAGCCGCATCGACGCGCGAAAAAGCCGTCTGCACCCCGACACCGCCGGTATGCAGGACGCCATCCGCAGCGGCGATCTTCCCGACGCGGCCCGCCGTATGTTCAACGTCTTTGAGGACGTGCTTGACCGCCGGCAGAGCGATATTCTCGGCATCAAGAGCCAGCTCCTCGACCGGGGCGCGCTCGGCGCCGCCATGACTGGCACGGGCAGCGCCGTTTTCGGCCTTTTCAGCGACGAGGCCGCCGCCCGCTCCGCCCACGAATACCTGTCCGGCTTCTACCGGGAGTGCTACCTCACCCGCCCTGCACCGGCCGAAATCATCTAACGGTTTAAAAAATCAAAAACCCGTCGATACTGCATCCTGAACGATACAGAATCGGCGGTATTTTTATATGCACAAGCAAAAAACAAATTCTCTGCACCGCTGGGAGCTGGCGCTCCTGACAGCGCTCTGCATCACCCTGCTCACCGGCCTGTGGGCCGACCGCACACAGCAATCGCTCTCCGACGGCCTCATCCGGCTGCACGTCATCGCAAACTCCGACAGCCCGGAGGATCAGGCGGAAAAATACCAGCTGCGGGACGATGTGCTCGCGCTCCTTTCCCCGCTCCTGAAGAATTGCGGAGATCAAAGCGAGGCGGTTGACATAATCAAGTCACATCAGGCGGAGCTGGAGGCGCTCGGCGACGTGTCCGTAACGCTCGGCCCGGAATACTATCCGCTCCGGCGGTACAGCACCTTCTCCCTGCCCGCCGGGGAATATATGTCCCTGCGCGTGACGATCGGCGAGGGCAAGGGCCGCAACTGGTGGTGCGTCGTGTTTCCGCCGCTCTGCACCGAGGCGCTGGCCGAGGATGCGGAGGACGCCTTTTTATCCCTCGACGAGCAAAGCTCCGAGCTGATCGACGGCCAGGGCCCGGTATACGATCTGCGCTTCCGGGTCGTCGATCTGTGGGGACAGCTCAAGGAGAAGCTGAGCCGTTAACGCCCCGGCATACTGGGCATTTCCGGCGTTTCCGGCTCCTCGCCTTTTTTCGCAAGGCGCACCTCTCCGCCGTAGAGCGTCACGACCGTGCGGCTCTCCTGCGTCATGACCATCAGGCCGCCGTGCCTGTCCACGGCAAAGGCAAAGCCGTAAAGCGGCACACCGCGATAGGTCGTGTTCACGAATTTCATGACCGTGACGCAGTGTTCGCAGTATTTCTGCAGCAGCTCCGGCTGATTTTCGGGGTATCCCTCCAGCGCGCTCACAGCGGCGCGGATCACCTTTTCCGCAAACGTCTCCACCGGCTCGGAGAGCAGCGTCTCCTCCGGCTTAAAGGTTAACATAATTTTTTCATCCCTGGCGCGGCACTCGATGCCGCAGACCCGCTCGCCGTTGAGAACGACATGGTTCGGCCAATGGATCTCGGCGTCGCCCCCGACGGCGTCCCGCACCCAGGAGGCGGCGGTCACGGCAAGACAGCGCGCCTGATGCAGAGGGCAGCGAAGCAGCGCGGTCAGACAAAACCCTCCGTCGGCGCTTTCAACCGTGTACCCCTCCGGGAGCGTTCTATGTTCCAGCATACAAAAAGCCTCTCTTATGAAAAATCATCCCGGACAGTTT
>JBJDYS010000057.1:0-54880 GCA_051867595.1 Oscillospiraceae bacterium | reverse complement strand
TCTATGTTCCAGCATACAAAAAGCCTCTCTTATGAAAAATCATCCCGGACAGTTTTATGTCCGGCCCAAAAAATCATCCCGGACAGTTTTATGTCCGGGATGATTGTAGCAGATTATTTGAGCGTAATCAACAGCTCGCCGGCCTTGACATTGTCGCCCTTCTTGATGAACACCTGGTCGATGACGCCGCCCTTCGGCGCGACGATGGAGGTCTCCATCTTCATGGCCTCGACCACGGCGAGAACCTGGTTCTCGTCCACCTCGTCGCCGGGCTGGACATCCACGCGGGAGATCATGCCGGGGATCGAAGCGCCGATCTGGCGTTCATCCGTCTTGTCCGCGAGCACGATGCTCACGCCGGCATCCTTCGCGAACGGGTCGATGACCGCGACATCGCGGCGCATACCGTTCAGCTCGAACTGGACATTGCGCGTGCCGTCCTCGTTCAGATCGCCGAGGCCGACATACTTGATGACGAGGGTCTTGCCGTCCTCGATGTTGATCTTGTTGACTTCGCCGACCGCCATGCCGTTGAAGAAGACGTGGCTGCCCATACGCATGATGTAGCCGTACTCCTTGCGGTGACGGATGTACTCCTCGTATACCTTCGGGTACATGGCGTAGCTGAGGAAGACCGTATCGGAATCCGCCTCGGGATAGAAGGCGTGAACCTCCTCCTTGATCTTGTCGAAGTCCACGGGCGGAATCTGCGCGCCGGGACGGCCTTCGATGGGCTTTTCGCCCTTGAGGACGATCTCCTGCAGCCAGGCAGGGATGCCGCCGACAGGCTGGCCCATGAGGCCCTTGCAGAAGCTCACGACGCTGTCGGGATACGCAAGCGAGGCACCCTTCGTGCGGATGTTCTCCGGCGTCAGGTCGTTCTGCACCATGAAGATCGCGAGGTCGCCCACCATCTTGGAGGACGGCGTGACCTTGATGATGTCGCCGAGCATATCGTTGACGGTCTTATACATCTCCTTGACCTCGGCAAAGCGGTCGCCGAGACCGAGGGACTCGACCTGCGGCTGCAGGTTCGTGTACTGTCCGCCGGGGATCTCGTAGCGGTAGATGTCCGTGACCGGGCCCTTGAGGCCCTTGTCGAAGGACTCATAGCGCAGGCGCACATCGGACCAGTAGTTATCGAGCTCCTGCAGACGCATGGTATCGAAGCCGGTATCCCGCTCCTGCCCCTTGAGCGCCTCGACCAGCGCGTTCATGGAGGGCTGGCTCGTCAGGCTCGACAGGGACTGGATCGCGGTATCGACGATGTCCACGCCGGCTTCTGCCGCGAGCAGATAGGTCGCGATCTGGTTGCCGGTGGTGTTGTGGGTGTGCAGGTGGATGGGCAGGCCGACCTCCTGCTTCAGCACCTCGACGAGGCGCTTCGCGCTGTACGGCTTCAGCAGGCCGGACATATCCTTGATCGCCAGCGTGTGCGCGCCGAACTTCTCGAGCTCCTTGGCAAACTTGACATAGTAGTCCAGGGTATATTTATCGGAGTGCGGGTCGAGAATGTCGCCGGTATAGCAGACGGTGGCCTCGAGGATCTTGTTCTGGTTCAGAACCTCCTCCATCGCGGTCTGCATGGAGGGCATCCAGTTGAGGCTGTCGAACACGCGGAACACGTCGATGCCCTCCCGCGCCGCAGCCTTTACGAAGGCGCGGACGAGGTTGTCAGGATAGGACGCATAGCCGACGAGGTTCGAGCCGCGCAGCAGCATCTGGAACAGGACATTGGGGATCTTCTCGCGCAGCATGGACAGGCGCTCCCACGGACTCTCATGCAGGAAGCGGTACGCGGTGTCGAAGGTCGCGCCGCCCCACATCTCCAGCGAGAAGGCGTCGCCCAGGATCTCCGCCGTGGCGTCGGCGCACTTCACCATGTCGCGGGTACGCATACGGGTGGAGAGCAGGCTCTGGTGGGCATCGCGCATCGTGGTGTCGGTGATGAGCAGCTTTTTCTGGTCGAGAACCCACTTCTGCACGGCCTTCGGGCCCTGCTTGTCGAGCATTTCCTTGAGGCTGCCCTCATACTTCGCGGGCTCACGCACCTCGGGGAAGCGCGGCGGGTTGTACTGATGCCGCTCCGCGTTGGGGTTCGCGACCTGAATGTTCGCGATATACTTCAGCACGCGGGTCGCACGGTCGCCGCCGGTCGCGTCGAACTCGAACAGCTCGGGCGTCTCGTCGATGAACTTCGTGTGGCAGCCGCCGTTGCGGAAGGTCTCGTTCGAGAGCACGTTCGTAACGAAGGGGATGTTCGTCTTGACGCCGCGGACATGGGTCTCCTTGATGGCGCGGGTGGCCTTGCGGCAGGCACCGAGGAAGGTGTTGTCCCAGCAGGTGATCTTGACGAGAAGGCTGTCATAGTACGGGCTGATCACGGAGCCGGTGGTTGCGTTGCCGCCATCCAGACGGACGCCGAAGCCGCCGCCGGAGCGATAGGCCGTGATCTTGCCGGTGTCGGGCGCGAAGTTGTTCTTCGGATCCTCCGTCGTCACGCGGCACTGGATCGCATAGCCGTTGATGTGGACATCGTCCTGCGAGTTCAGGCCGATATCCGGGGTGGACAGGGGCAGTCCCTCCGCCACCAGAATCTGTGCGCGAACCAGATCGACGCCGGTCACAAGCTCCGTGACCGTATGCTCGACCTGAATGCGCGGGTTCATCTCGATGAAGTAGTAGCCGCCGTTTTTGTCCACCAGGAACTCCAGCGTACCGGCGTTCGTATAGCCCACGCTCTTCGCGATCTTGACCGCGTCGGCGCGGATCTTCGCGATCGTCTCCTGCGGCACGCTCCACGCCGGCGCAAACTCGACGACCTTCTGATAGCGGCGCTGCAGGGAGCAGTCACGCTCGCCCAGATGATAGAGGTTTCCGTGCTCGTCGCCCAGAACCTGAACCTCGATATGCTTCGGCTCGACCAGGTACTTCTCGATGAAGATGTCGCCGTTTCCGAACGCCTTCTCGGCCTCGGAGTGAACGAGCTCATACGCATCGACGACCTCGTCCTCCCGGTCACAGCGGCGCATACCGCGTCCGCCGCCGCCGGCAGCGGCCTTCAGGATGATCGGGAAGCCGTATTCCTTCGCCTTGGCAAGCGCCTCCTGTCCGTCCTTCAGCGGCTCCGTGGAGCCGGGGATGATGGGGACGCCGCAGTTGATGGCCATTTCCTTGGCGGAGAGCTTGTCGCCCATTTTCGCCAGAACCTCGGAGGACGGGCCGATGAACTTGATGCCGGCTTCCTCGCAGGCACGGGCAAATTCGGCGTTCTCCGACAGGAAGCCATAGCCGGGGTGGATGGCGTCCACGCCGTGGTTCTTCGCCATGCGGATGATCGCGGGGATATTCAGATAGGCCCCGAGGGGGCTGTCCTTCTCGCCGATCAGGTAGGCCTCATCGGCACGGGTGCGGAACAGGCTGTATGTATCTTCCTTGCTGTAGATCGCAACGGTATGCAAGCCCAGGTCGTTGCAGGCGCGGAAAATGCGGATGGCAATTTCGCCGCGGTTGGCAACAAGCACCTTGGAAAAGCTCTTCACTTCCATATGCGCGCTCCTTCACTATTATAATTTTTTCATGACATCTATTATATGTTCTTATCTCACACATAACAAGCAAAATCAAAGAATTGACAAGGATTCACAGAAATGGTATTTTGTTTTTGAATAATCAGTCGGTATTTCCACAAAAACCACAGCATTGGAAGAGGTGACCCCTTACGTCTCACATCAATCGCCGACGGCACTTCATCATTAACGCCGCCTACTATGCCATCATCATCGGCATCGTGTTTCTGGTATTCCGTTATCTGCTCGGCCTGATCGGGCCGTTTGTTATCGCGTTTCTGTTCTCCTGGATGCTGACGCCGCTCATCCGCTGGATGACCGCCAAGTGCCGCATCAAATACAAGCTCTCCGTCGCTTTGACGCTCCTCATCTTCTTCGCGCTGCTGGGAGGACTGGCCGTCCTCCTGACCAGCCGGATCATCACCCTGATAGCCGACACCGTCACATGGCTGCCCGGACTTTACACCGACACCATCGAGCCGGGCCTTGCCAACCTGTCCGGCTCCCTCGAGAATCTGCTCGAACGGGTCAGCCCCGAGGTCGCCGAGATGGTAAACAGCGCCATGCCGACCGTGATCTCCTCCATCGGCTCCGCCGTCACAAGCGCCTCCATGCGGCTTGTCTCCATGCTTTCGGGCCTGGCCGCCAAGTTCCCGAGCACGCTTCTGTCCATGCTGATCTGCATCATCGCCACGATCTTCATGACGGCGGATTTCCCGCGCATGACCTCCTTCATCCTGCGGCAGATCCCGGACCGTCCCCGCCGCGTCATCCACGAGGCCAAGGAGGCGCTGAAAACGGTCATCCGCAAATACGGCCGGAGCTACGGCATCATCATGGGCATCACCTTCGCGGAGATGCTGATCGGTATGCTTCTCCTCCGCCAGAAAAACGCGCTTCTGATCGCCGCGGCCATTGCGGTCTTTGATATTTTCCCCATCGTAGGCGCCGGCACGATCCTCATCCCCTGGGGCATTTTCTGCCTTCTTTCCGGCGCTGCCGGGAAGGGTCTCGGGCTTCTGATCCTCTATGTCATAGAGGTCGTCATTCGTCAGATCATCGAGCCGCGCATCATCGGACAGCAGCTCGGCCTGCATCCGCTCATCACGCTGACCGCCATGTTCGTCGGCACAAAGCTCTTCGGCGCGGTCGGCCTTTTCGGCCTGCCCATCACCTGCGCGATCGTGGCCAGTCTCGACGGCGCCGGCGTCATCCACATCATCAAGCACGAAAACGCCCCCGAACCGGCCACACCGGACGAACCGACCGATCCCGCGGAAGGCTCCTCGCCCCTGGTGAATTCCTCCGCTGAAAATTCGGAAAAATAATCCGAAATTTGCCCGGAAGCTATTGACATTCCGGCTTTTGGATGATAGAATTGTTCAGCTTGCGGGCGTAGCACAACGGCTAGTGCACCAGCCTTCCAAGCTGGGGACGTGGGTTCGATTCCCATCGCCCGCTCCACCCGGGGGCTCACATTCGGGCGGCCAGCAAAAAGGCAGCCGGATGAAGCCATGGATATGCGCCAGTAGCTCAGGTGGATAGAGCAACTGCCTTCTAAGCAGTAGGCCGGGGGTTCGAGTCCCTCCTGGCGTGCCAATTCAATACGCGATATATGGTGGGTATAGCTCAGTTGGTTAGAGCACCGGATTGTGGTTCCGGGTGTCGTGGGTTCGAGTCCCATTACCCACCCCATTTTTTTAACGTCTTCGGATGGCGGCATCCATAGGGATGTAGTGTAACGGTAACACACCGGACTTTGACTCCGATATAGTGGGTTCGAATCCCGCCATCCCTGCCAACATGACTTGGTAGCTCAGTCGGCAGAGCAACTGCCTTTTAAGCAGTGGGCCCGGGGTTCGAATCCCCGCCAGGTCACCAAAACCCCAATCCCTTTGAAAGGGATTGGGGTTTTTTGATTTACAGGGCCGAACGCCCCCGCATTCCCGAAACTAACATCTTGTTTATATTTTGTTACTATTTGATATGGATGTGTCACGTTAAAAATCCGTCCATCGGCTATAATCTAGCTGTCGCATAACGACCAAAATGGAAAGGAGAACTGCATGAAACACATGAGAAAACTGCTGGCTCTGCTTCTGGCGCTCTGCCTGGTGCTCAGCCTGTCCGCCGCGGCCTTCGCCTCCGGTGAGGCGTCCGGCTCCGGCGAAGCCTTCACCGGCTACGAAAACCGCCCCGTATTCGCCTCCGGCGTATGCGAGCTGGAGAGCGCCGACGCGGTGGAAGCAAGCTTCCGGCTTTACGGCTACTACAACACCACCGACGCTTCCGCGGAGGATGCCTTCACCCTGCTCCCCTTTGCCGCCGGCACGACCGCCGCGGTGTTCACCGATGACAGCGCCGGGACGGCTCTGCCCGGCGTGACCGCCGCCTTCGACGGCGAGACGCTGACGCTCACCTTTGCCGCCGCACCCGAGGCCAATGTCTATGGCTACGTCGTCTTTGACGACGGCGCGACCGAGTTCACGCCCGTGCCCGTCTATGTCGTAAGCGCCGCCGCGCAGGCCTATCTGAACGCCGAGACCGACTACAACGGCTACTCGCTGCGCTATGACGCGGACAGCTACACCCCCGGCGCGGTCTACTACCATGATGGTCAAGCGGACGCCATCATCGGCGGCGCCATCGACCTCTTCGGCGCGGAGGATTTCGCGGACGAGATCGAGGCCGCAGCAGCGGCTTACGGCTACAAGGCCGAGGATCTCTACGCGGCGGTTGACTGGTATCTCTCGAACGGCGCCACCACCGGCGGCGACACCTGGGAGGAATTCCTGACCGACCGTCTCGTGAACGTGAACCCGACCGACGCCACCGATCCCGTGGCCGTGGGCGACGGCTATCTGCGCGTCGAGGCGTGCTACTACCTCTTCCGCTACTACTGGATGAACAACACCACCTATGAAGTCACCGCGGGCGATGACGTGACCGGCATCTTCGCCGACAACATGAACAAGCTCTTCGAGAACTTCGACGACTTCTTCTGGGGTCACTACTACTGCACCTGGTTCCAGGCGCTGAACCCCGCGCTGCGCTCCGGCGGTCTGTTCAAGTATGACAGCCTCGTCGATCCCGACGGCACCAACACCGACGAGACCGGTATGTATAAATACCGCCCCGAGCTGGGCGCCGAGGGACAGCTCCCCTATCACATCGACGAGGCCATCAACTTCGGCGACTTCCTGAACATGATCTACAACGCCATCACCGGCGGTCAGGCCGCGCTGAGCGATCACGGTGAGGCCGTGAAGGACGTCCTGCTCCGCATCGGCGGCGAGAGCCGCTATGAGCGCGCGCTGGCCGTGCTCGAATTCTTCGATATGCCCTACAACATCAGCGAGATCCTCGAAAAGCCCGTTTCCAAATGGGATGCCGTCATGATCTTCTACTACCTGCGCGGCACCTCCGACGCCGCCAAGGAGATCCCCGACGACAACACCGAGGACACCTACCTCTACAATACCACGAAGCACGGCTCCCTCGCCAAGGACACCTACCTTGACACCGACACCTACTATGCCCGCAAGGGTATCACCGAGTACACGGCCGAGACCAACCATTACGGCCTGACCACCATGGCGGCCGTGACGATCTCGGCGGCCGACACCGTCGATCTGACCGAGTGGGAAGGCTGCACCGTCTATCCCGTCGGCGATTACCTCATCCTCGTGGACGACACCGCCATCGTGGAGGAGGCCGACGTCTCCGACACGCAGGGCACCCTCCGCTATCTCGCCGGCTACTCCGCCGAGGAGTATGAGGGCGAGAAGGAATATGTCGAGCTCGCGTTCGCCTGGGAGCTGCAGGGCGACACGCTGGTCATCTCCGGCGTGGAGGGCTATCCCACCTTCGCCACCGGCACGACCTGGAACCTCGCAGACGTCGGCTCGTTCTACTGCTCCGGACTCTGGATCCGCGACGGCGTGAAGGCCGAGCTCAAAAACACCACCGTCCTCGCGCAGGCCGGCGGCACCGGCGATGACATCCGCGACGACTCCCACCGTTTCTTCGGCGGCGGCGACGGTGTGCAGGTCACCGACAAAGACACCGCCGTCACCATCGAAAACGACAACGGCCAGATTTTCCTGATCGGCACCGGCGGCACGGCCGCGGGCAGCATCTATGCCGGCTCCGCCTCCACCACCGTCATCCGCAGCTCCACGCTTCGCAACGCCTCCGGCCATCCGTTCAGCATTTTCTATAACGGCGTGCTCGTCCTCGACAACGACAGCCTCATGAACAGCGGCCGCATCTTCAACTCCGATGCGAGCTCCGGCACGATCATC
Source organism: Oscillospiraceae bacterium (assembly GCA_051867595.1). Lineage (GTDB taxonomy): Bacteria > Bacillota > Clostridia > Oscillospirales > Oscillospiraceae > CAJOIG01. Next base: position 47,007 of record JBJDYS010000057.1, on the reverse strand, counting down.
TTCAACGACGTCGTCGCCGTCGAGCGCTCCGGCGCGTCCGTCATGGACGAGACCTGCTCCGCCTACTTCGTGAACTCCTTCGTCACGAAGCTCTCCGGCTGGGAGGTAAACGGCAACGCACAGGCCGTCCTGACGAACACCACCGTTGAAACCGGCGGCTCCTGGAACTTCTCCAACAAGACCTCCATGACCTCCGACGTGGGCGAGGTCGTGCTCGTGAACACCGACCTTATGAATACCTCCGGCACGATCATCAACGCCACCCGCGGCGGACGCGGCTACTTCCACGTGGTCGATTCCCGCATCAACTGGTCCGGCGATGCCGATACTACGCTCATCTCCGTGGGCGGCCCGAACAGCTATACCGGCTCCTCCATGTATGTGGAGGTGGACGCGGATTCCGCGTTCCCGACCGCGTTCTCCGTCGCGGTGGCCGGTGACTGCTTCAGCTCCGTCCGCGGCTGGAACGACGACGTTCTGTCCTATGAGTCCAACTCCACGCTGTATCTCGACATCGACCAGACGATCGACGTGACCATGGACTGCACCGACACCGTTGTCTGCTCCTTCGGCATGGTCGGCGTCACCGATCAGTTCACCGCCACCGGCAACGTCATCTTCGTGGAGGACGGCGAGTATGTCTACACCGGCCTGGACGAGAACGACGTGCTCTATAACGCCGAGCTCGTCACCGCACTCACCGAAAACGGCGACGGCACCGCGAACGTGACCTACACCTTCGCCGACGGCAGCACGATGACCTATCAGAACCTGCCCTACGCCGGCTGAGTGCCGCCGAAGCCCCCCTACAACAAGCCTCCGCATGGCTGTGACCATGCGGAGTTTTTTTGGCTGCCTGACCAATTTTCATTTGCATTATTTACAAGCTTTTCGGGCGCGGTTAACATTGAAGTTCGTGTCATTTTGTGTTATATTGTATTGCATACTATATTTATGTTCTGTTTTGGCCGCGCAGAGGTATCGCCGCAAAAGGCCGAAACGGACGCCATGCCCCGGCTGGCGGGAGCGGAATAAGGCCGTTTTTCTCCGCCGTTCGGGGACAAGAAAAGAAGAAGAGAGGAATTTGCGCGATGAATATTCCTTTTAGCCCTCCGGATATTACCGAGGCGGAAATAAGCGAGGTGTGTGATGCCCTGCGCTCCGGCTGGATCACTACGGGCCCGCGGACGAAGGAATTCGAGCGACAGATCGCCGCTTACGTCGGAACCAAGAAAGCGGTGTGCCTGAATTCCGGCACGGCCGGTATGGAGCTGACGCTTCGCCTGCTGGGCGTCGGGGAAGGCGACGAGGTGATCGTTCCCGCCTATACATATTCCGCCAGCTGCAGCGTTATATGCCATGTTGGCGCCACCCCGGTGATGATCGACGTGGCGGAGGACTCCTTTGAGCTGGATTATGCCAGCCTGGCCGCCCACATCACGGACCGCACCAAGGTGATTATCCCCGTGGATATAGCGGGGATTACCTGTGATTACGACAGGATCTATCAGGCGGTGGAGGAAAAAAGAAGCTTGTTCCGTCCCGCCAACGAGCTGCAGAAGCTCTATGGCCGCGTGATCGTCATGGCGGACTGCGCCCACGGATTCGGCGCGGAGAGAAACGGCGTCAAGGCCGGGGCGCTGGCGGACTTTACCAGCTACAGCTTCCATGCAGTGAAAAACCTCACCACCGCGGAAGGCGGCGCCGTGACCTGGCGCAGCCTCCCCGGTCTGGATGACGAGGCGGTATACAGGGAATATCAGCTGTTTTCCCTCCATGGCCAGACAAAGGACGCGCTGAACAAGAACAAGCTCGGCGCCTGGGAGTACGACATTGTGGCGCCCTACTACAAATGCAATATGCCGGATATTATGGCTGCCATCGGATTGATGCAGCTGAAGCGTTACGGGGAGATGATCGACCGTCGCTTCCAGATCATCCGCCGGTACAACGACGCCTTCTCCGGGCTGAACGTAACGCTGCTGAACCACGAGGATGCACACCATCGTTCCAGCGGGCATCTGTATCTCGTCCGGGTCAACGGAATCGACGCGGAGCAGAGAAACGGGATCATTACCCGGATGGCCGAGCAGGGGATCGCCTGCAACGTCCACTATAAACCCCTGCCCATGCTGACGGCCTATAAGAATCTCGGCTTCAACATGGAGGACTATCCCCATGCCTATGCTCAGTATGTCAATGAGATCACCCTGCCGCTTTACAGCACGCTGACGGATGAGCAGGTGGAGTATATTATTGAGAAGTTTACGGAAATCGTGGAGGCTTATTCATGATTGCATGGGAACGATTGCCGGCAGAAATGCAGACCGACGCAGTCCGTCCCTATTACGAAGCGCTGAAAAAAAAGCGCGGCGCGCTGTTTGTGAAGCGCTGCTTTGACATCGCCGCCTCGGCGATCCTGATGGTCGTGCTGTCACCGGTGCTGTTGGTGCTCGCGGTCTGGATCCGATGCGACTCAAAGGGCCCGGTGCTGTACCGGCAGGAACGTGTCACGCGATACGGAAAGCATTTCCGGATATTCAAATTCCGCACCATGGTGGTAAACGCGGACAAAATCGGCGCTTTGGTCACGACCCAGGAGGACGCAAGGATCACGAGGGTCGGCAGGAAGATCCGGGCCCTGCGCCTGGATGAGCTTCCGCAGCTTATCAACGTCTTTCTGGGCGATATGAGCTTTGTGGGAACCCGCCCGGAGGTGCCAAAATATGTCGCGGCCTACACCGACGAGATGTGGGCCACGCTGCTGCTCCCGGCCGGCGTGACGTCGGAGGCGAGTATTCGCTATAAGGATGAGACCGACCTGCTGGACGCGGCAGAGGACGTGGATAAAGTCTATATCGAGCGTGTGCTGCCGGAAAAAATGGCGTATAATCTGCAATCCGTAAAGAGCTTCAGTATATGGAATGAGCTTGGCGTGATGGGCAGAACCATAACGGCGGTTTTCGGAATCCATCCCAAACACGCCGTTGAGGTTGGGTGAGCGAGCTTATGGATACAGTGACAACAAAAGATCTGCAGAGCAAGATGCTGGAGATCCTGAAGTATTTCGACGCCTTCTGCAAAGAACATGACCTGAAGTACTATCTGTGCGGAGGATGCCTGATCGGTGTCGTGCGGCATCAGGGCTTTATTCCCTGGGACGACGACATCGACCTGTTTATGCCGCGGAAGGATTATGAGCGGTTGGCGGAGATCTGGAACACCACCGCGGACACGAGCCGCTATGTTTTCTGCCGGACGGACGCCGAGCACAATTATCACGACGCGGGTGCGTCCATCCGGGACGTAAACACCACGGAGATCAACCGGCACAGCGTGGACGAGGACATCTGTCACGGTATGGCGGTGGAGATCATGCCGATCGACGGATGTCCGAAATCACACATCAAACGAATCTGGCAGCTTTATAACGCCTTTGTTTACAACCTCTTCAATGTCCAGAGATTGCCGGACAACAAGGGAAAGTTTTTCCGCAAGGCGGCAGGTATCCTGTTTCGGATCGTAAAATCGCCGGCCCGCCGGTACAGGCTGTGGAAGAAGGCGGAGAAACGGATGACCCGGTATGCGTGGGAGGATTGCTCCGAGGTGACGGAGCTGATCGGCTCCATCAAGGGAATGCTGCTGCGCCATCCGAAAGAGGACTTTGAACAGGTGGTTTACAAGCCTTTTGAAGACTGCCTCCTCCCGGTCATGGCCGGATACGAGACGTATCTGACGAAAATTTGGGGGGACTATATGCAGCTTCCGCCCGTAGAGAAACGTGTGGCAAAGCATGACACTGTCTATATGAGTACGGAGGAGCCGTACACAAAATTCAAAGGCGTATATTATTGTGTGGGAGAGAAAAAACAGGATGCGTAATGTTGCTTTGATTTTTGCCGGGGGTGTGGGGTCCCGAATGGGGGCCGATACGCCCAAGCAGTTTTTGAAGTGGGGCGGAAAAACGATCGTCATATACACCCTGGAAGTGTTTGAGCAGCATGAGGGCATCGATGAAATCGTAATCGCCTGCAAGGAGGACTGGATGGACTACCTGCAGGATCTCATCCGGCAGGCCGGACTTAAGAAAGTCGTGTCGATCGTTCCGGGCGGCGCAACCGCTCTGGATTCCCAGTACAACGGACTGACGGAAATCAAACGGCTGCATCCCGAAGAAAAAATCGCGGTTCTGATCCATGACGGCGTCCGGCCGTTGGTGGACGCCGCAACCATTCAGAGAAATATCGACTCGGTCTGGCGCTATGGAAACGCCATTACGGTCACGAACGCGATCGAGACGGTCATACGGGTCGATGGCTCGGCGAAGGTGCAGGAGATCATGGATCGGGATTATTGCCGGATGGCAAAGGCTCCGCAGAGCTTTCTGCTCGATGACATTCTGCAGGCGCATGAGGATTCCCTGAAAGCCGGCAGCCATACCTATATCGACTCCGCATCGCTCATGAGCGCGTACGGCCACGAGCTGCATACCGTCGAGGGGAAGCCGGAGAACATAAAGATTACCACGCCGTCGGACTATTATATGTTTATGGGCATACTGGCCGGTCAGCAGGAAACGTAAGCTGACGGACAGGTTAAGGATTCGATGAAAAATATACTCATCGCCGTATTGCGGCAGATATTAAAAATTTTCTTTGTATTCCCCATTCGGAAAAACAGGGTCTTTTTCTCGTCATACAGCGGAAAAAACTATTCCTGCAACCCGAAATACATTTGCCGGTGGCTGCTTGACAACACCGGGGAGCAGCTGGAGATTTATTGGGCGTTTACGAACCCGGACTCGTTTGAAGCGCCGGATAAGCGGATACATAAGGTTCGCTTCAAGAGCATACCGTATCTGTACTATCTCCTCACATCCCGCGTCGTGGTTGACAACGTGGAGAGCTGGTCGATCCTGCCGAGACGAAAAGGCCAGTACATCATAAACACCTGGCATGGCGGCGGCGCCTATAAAGGCGTCGGTACGCGCCGGCTGGACGCGTCGGCCTCGACGCAAAAAAATATGCTGAAAAAGAACGAGCGCATAGACTTGTATGTTTCCAGCAGCCGGGCGTTCACGGAAATGACCCTGCGGGATTCGTTCCAGTATCGCGGCGAGGTCATGGAATGCGGGATGCCGAGAAACGACCTTCTCCTGAACCACACAGAGGAACAGCGGAAGGACATCCGCGAAGCCCTGAACCTGGAGGATTCCGAAAGGCTCGTTCTCTTCGCGCCCACCTTCCGAAGCGATTTTTCGTACAGCTCCGATTTAGACTGTTATGCGGTTCTGGAGGCGCTTGAACAGCGGTTTGGAGGGGAGTGGAAGCTCCTGTTTCGGGCGCATTATTATCTGGATGTCCACGCGCAGGAGGACAGCCGCATTCTGGACGTGACAGACTACCCGGATATGCAGGAGCTGCTGCTGATCAGCGACGTGCTGATTACCGACTATTCCTCCTCGATCTGGGATTTTTCCCTTATGAAAAAGCCGGCGTTTCTGTATACGCCGGATCTGGCAGACTATCAGCATGAGCGCGATTTTTATACGCCGATCGAGGACTGGCCGTATCCGTACAGCGTCACGGCGGACGGACTGGCCGACGCCATCGCGCACTATGACGAAGCGGAAAGCGCCGACCGGATCGCCCGGCATCACGAGGCCCTGGGATGCTGCGAGAGTGCCGCCGCTTCCGAGAGCGTCGGAAAGCGGATTATCGAAAAATGCGGCATAGAAGCCCTGTAAGGGTTCACTCTTACGACACACACCGAAGCGCTGTGCAGTTTATTTTGGCAAAGGAGTCGAACGTATGATCCAGACCTGTCAGAAGATAATCAGGAAGGCCTCTTTTACCGACCGGCTCCTGCTGATCCTGATGGTTTTCACCTGCACCTTTTTCATTTACCGGGACTTCGGGATCCGCATGATTTTGGGGTATGCCGCGCTGGGACTGATTCTGGGAGTCCACCTCCTGCGGCGTATCGACGGCCGCAGAAAACCGCCTCTCACCTGTATGGAGGGGGTCTTTCTTGTCCTCGTGCTGGTGATATGGATTTCTTATCTTCGCCCGGATGCCCGCCGGGATGCGGACACGTTTTCCTATGTCATCGCCATGACCATCTGCACGTTCTTCGTGCTTTTGTCCCAATCGGATACGGAGGAGCTGCGTAAGAGTCTGCGTGTTGTCCGCTTCGCAGCTTTTTTGTTATCGGTATACGTTATCTTTTTCGTGCTTTTTGAGGACCTTTTCTGGACAACGATCTACCCTCTTCTCTCCGAAACGGCCGCAGAGTATTTGGATTACTATGTTCCGAAGGGCTACAGCATAACCGTCGGCGGTGTTACCTATACGGATTATATTCTATTTTTGGGAGCCGCCTCTTCGGCCGGGCTCTTCCTGTCGCAGAAGCCTGACCGGAAGATTCGGTACCGTTATTTGGTGGAAATGGCCTATTTTGCCATTGTAATCCTCCTAACCGGCCGGCGCGGAGAGTTTCTTGGCGTTATCCTTACCTGTCTGGTTCTCTTTATAGCGACAGGAGACCTGAAACGGCTTTTTTCACGCCTTATACTGACGGGAACCCGAAAGCAGAATATCATCCGATGCGCCATCCTGTTTGGCGGCATACTGGCCTGCATAGGGCTTCTGATTCTGGCTCTGCCGCTGCTGAAGCGGGTGGATGTACTGTATCGCTATGTCATAACGCTGGAGAAGCTGCTCCATGGCGAAGACATTTCCTCCGGCAGAATGGAACTATACCAGTGGGCATGGGCGGCGTTTTCGCAGAAACCGCTGTTCGGAATCGGCTGGGCGCGCTTTGTCGATTGCATCACGCCGGAGTTTCACCAGATTCACGGTGCGGCCGTGACGGATGTCCACTGCATTTACCTGCAGTTTTTGTGCGAGACCGGGCTTGTGGGCGCGGTGCTGATGATCTTCCCCCTGGTGTATGTGTATGCTCAGACGGCACGGCAGTTTGTCCGGCTTCGCAAAACGGGATGCGACATGGAAAACGGAAATATCCTTGTCATGGTCAACGGCACATCGTTTGTCCTGCAGACCTTTCTCCTCATCATGGGCATCTATGACCCCTGTTTCCAGCGGGTCGTCTTCTGGTGCTTCTATGGCCTGGCCGTCATCCTGGCCTCCGCGGCCTTGAAGCTGGAGGGATATGCCTTTGATGACAAGGTCTCCCTGTGTCTCCGAAAGATTTTCGGCAAACTCTCCCTGTATCTCCGAAAAATTTGGGAAAAGGTTTCCCCGTATCTCCAAAAATTTTGGGAGAAGGCTGCTCTCTGGGCAAAAAACATGGCGAAAAAAATCGGAGCAGCGTTACGCAAAGGCATGAACAATCTGGCCGCGAAAATTCAAGCAAGGTTTGGTAAGAAATGAAGGCACTGCTGGCAAAAATCCGGGATATGCCCGAAAATCTGAAGGCTACCATCGTGTTTGCGGTCGCCTCTTTCGCAACGAGCGGAATCAACTACATCACAACGCCGATCTTCACCCGACTGCTCACGCAGAGCGAATACGGCGTGGTTTCCGTCTACAACTCTCTCTATGCGATCATCTCCGTCATCGCGACGCTCACCCTGAGCCGACCCGGCGTTTTGAATGTCGGGCTCTATGAACACGCGGAGAATCGCTGGCGGTATCTGTCCAGTATGCTGGGCGCTGTGGCGGCCTCGACGGTGGTCGTTTCCGCCGTTGTCATTCTGGTGTGGCCCAGCGCTTCGTCGCTCATTGATCTGCCGGTTTCTCTGGTCGTTTTGATCCTGCTCACCTGTCTGCTTCAGCCATCCGTGACGTTCTGGACGAGCAAGAACCGCTACGAATATAAATACAAAACGACCTTTGTCGTAACGGTCGGCTCGGCTCTGCTGGCGCAGATCGTTTCCATTGCCGCGGTGTTCTGGTGCTCCCGTCATGTGGAAAACGCGGATCTGGCGGTCGTACGCCTTTGGAGCGCCGGCGCGGTAAACCTCGCGGTGGCGGCAACCCTCTATACTTACATCTGGATAAAGGGAAAGACCTTTATCGACCTGCCCCTCTGGAAAAAGACCTTCGCGTTTGCACTGCCGCTCATTCCCCATTACCTCGGCTTTGCCTTTCTGAACGGTACCGATAAGATCATGATCCAGAGCATGGTGGGTTCGGACAAGGCCGGCATCTATTCGCTGGCGGCCGTTATCTCCACGGTCGGCTCCCTGCTGTGGCAGGCGCTCTGTGTTTCTCTGACGCCGTATATGTATGCGAAGCTGGGTGCGCGCAAATTCAACGATGTGCGCGAGGGCGTCAAGCCGCTGCTGATACTGGTGGGGTTGTGCTGCGTCCTCATATCGCTGGCCGCGCCGGAAATTATCCGCATTCTGTCAACGGAGGAATACCTGGAGGGCATCTACGTCGTACCGCCCATCGCGGCCGGGGTATTTATGCATATCCTCTACGACGTATTTTCCAATATCTCCTTCTTCCACAAGAAATCGGTTCTTATCATGCTGGCGACCGTGACCGCCGCCGCCGTCAATGTGGTGCTCAACTATGTCTGCATCCGTCAGTTCGGATATGTCGCGGCGGGCTATACGACCCTGGCATCCTATACGCTGCTGGCCATTCTGCACTACGGCATCTCTGTCAAGATCGAAAAGGAAAAGGTCTTTGATGTGCGGTTTTCCATCCTCCTCTCCCTTGCGGTCATCGGCGCGTGCCTTCTGTGCAATATCCTCTATGCCCTCCCTGTCCTGCGGTATATTCTGCTGGCCGCCGGCATCCTCATCGTCATCCTGAAAAGAAAGTATTTCATCCATGCGGTTTCCAGTCTGGAGGTATGATCTTGCTCACGATCCGGGAAGTACAAAACATTGAAATGGAGATTTTGCAGAAGATCCACCTCTTCTGCGAGAAGCACCAGATCCGCTATGTTATGACCTATGGAACTCTATTGGGCGCCGTGCGGCATAAAGGCTTTATTCCCTGGGACAACGATATGGATATTGCCATGCGCCGGCAGGACTTCGATCGGTTTTTGGAAGTAACGAAAACCGAGCCGATCGACGAGCATCTGTATGTTGAACACTATACGACGGATGAACGCTATCACTATATGTGCATACGGGTATGCGACGACCGGACGAATGTCGATGTGCCGTATATTCGTGAAAAGCCCGAGCGCATGGGCCTGTGGGTGGACATTTTCCCCATGGACGGAGTACCGTCCAACCCGGTCAGCCGCACGCTCCAGACGCTGGCGCTGAAATTTTACTGGATTCTTTTCCGCGCGGATGTGTATGGGCTGAGCGATGTGAGAAATCCTCTCCACCGGATCATCAAGCGGGTCGCCATTTCCCTGTTCCCCAACAAGCACAACCGAAATAACTACCGCATTGACAAAATCTCCATGAATCCGCATGAGGAAAAATGTCAATATGTGGAGTATTTGTTTGAAAAGGTGCATGGAAGCCGGATGTCCGTTTCCGCGATCGAGAATGCCGTTCTGATGGACTTTGATCGGTATTCCTTCTATGCGCCGAATGACTACGATCGGTATCTGCGCGACTATTACGGAGATTATATGCAGCTGCCGCCGCCGGAAAAGCGGGTCACGCATAACATAGAGGCACACTGGAACTCGTGAGCGCGAACCCGCCGCCACGACATTGTGGTGTACCAACAAGCAGGAAGAGAGAAACTGGAATGGAAAACACAAAACAGAACCGGCTTATGAAAGCCTTTTCGAGCATGAACCGTTATCGGACGGAACTGATGGGATTTGCCGCCATCTGGATCGCGCTGCTGCATTCGTATGCCGAGGGGCCGCTGCAGGGTGTGTCGATACCCGTCATCTCAAGCCTCATGAACCGCGGAAATTTAGGCGTTGAGATTTTCCTGATCCTGTCCGGCATCGGTCTGTATTATTCCATGAGCAAGGACAGCCGTGCGCTCCCCTTTTACAAAAAAAGACTTTCCCGCGTGGTGATGCCGTGGCTGATCGTCTCCGCTCCCTATTGGCTGATTCGCGCCCATATCACCAACCACATGACGGTGAAATGGCTATTGCTCAACTGGACAGGTTTATCCTTCTTTCTCGACGGGACAACGACCGTGTGGTATGTGGTCTTTATTCTTGTGATGTATCTCGTATACCCTCTTGTGTTCCGCCTGCAAAAGAAAAAGCCGGAGCTCGTGCTTCTGCTGGCCGTTCTGGTCGTAATGGCCAATATGCTGCTGTTTTTACTCAGCAGCGGAATTTACAAGCGGTATGAAATCGCGCTGACCCGCATCCCGGTTTTCCTGATGGGCAGCTATTTGGGCGGGATTTTATCCGATCGCGATAACAAGTCCAATCAAAAACGACTGTACCTTGTTATGACCTACGCCGTCGCCGCCGCCGTCATATTCCTGCTCCGGGGAACGATCCGGGCCGGTCATCCCTCGCTTTCCGTGATGTTCTACCGGTATGGCGGCGCCGGTATTGCCATGCTCGTTATGCTGGTTTTGTGCTGCCTGTTTGAGCGGTTTAACGGGAGCAGGCTGCGATCCATACTGGCGTTCTTCGGAACCATGTCGCTGGAGTTCTATCTGGTCAATGTATTTGTACGCAATCTGACGCTTTCCACGGAGCTCATCCACTATGGACCGGGCGTGCTTTCCTGCCTCGCCGCCGGAACCGCCATATTCGGTGTTTCCGTCCTGATCGGCTGGTTGTTTTCCAAGGGCGTGTCAGCCGTCAGGCGGCTTATATCTTCCGGGAAGGAGCTTGTTTCATGAACCGAATGCTGCAGGACGATATTTCCCAAATACTGGCCGACGCGAACATTCCCTGGCAGGCGTTTGACCACGCTTCGTTCTTCATCACGGGCGCGACGGGCCTGTTGGGTTCCCTGATCGCGAAAACCCTGATCGCCTATAAGAGAACCCACAGAGACCTCTCCATCTACGCTCTGGTGCGAAGCGCGGAGAGGGCCAAGGAGATCTTCGGGGCGGATGTGGATCAGCTCCGGCTTGTAATCGGCGATGTGCGCGACCCCCTTGTGCTGGACGCTCCCATTGATTATATCTTTCACGGCGCGAGTGTTACCGCCTCCAAATATATGGTCACAAATCCCGTCGAGACCGTGATGACGTCGATCAGAGGCACGGAAAATGTGTTCGAGCTGGCAAGACGCCAGCCGATCAAGGGCATGGTCTATCTGTCCTCTATGGAGGTCTACGGCACGACCGCCGAGGCGGACAACCCCGTCACGGAGGAAAAGCTGGGCTTTATTGATCTTCGCAGCCCGCGAAGCTCGTACCCGGAAAGCAAGCGGATCTGCGAATGTATGTGCGGCGCGTATTCTGCGGAGTACGGTGTCCCGGTTCGGATAGCCCGGCTGGCCCAGACCTTCGGCGCGGGTGTTCCTCTCTCGGACAACCGGGTCTCGATGCAGTTTGCCAGGAGCGCTTTGCGGGGGGAGGACATCGTTCTGCACACGGCCGGAAAATCGGTATCGAATTTCTGCTATACCGTGGACGCCGTCCGGGGCTTGTTCACCATCCTCACAAAGGGCGAAAACGGACAGGCCTACAACATCTGCAACGACGGGGAATCCCGCACCATTGCGGAGATCGCGGAGCTGGTGGCCACCCGTGCGGCCGACAAAAAAATACAGATCCTCTTCGACATCCCGGAGGGAAATACATTTGGTTATGCCCCGGATGCCGTCATGCGGCTCAACTCGGATAAACTGAGAAAGCTGGCGTGGAGACCTCAGGTCAGCATGGTGGACGCCTATAAACGGCTGATCAGCTATTTGAAAGAAGCGTATGCCCCGGACTCGGACAGCTTGACATGATGGGCCACAGGCTGTAAAATGGCCGTAAATTTACTTTGGAGTTTCTATGAAAAACAGGGTTGGGAAAAATCACCGGTTTATTCGCCATATTGCCGTGGGAATATTGGATGCTCTGTGCATCATTATTTCCTTTTATTTTGCGTTGTGGGCGTGCTTTGACTTTGACGTCAGCCAGATACCGTCCCACTATTCAGCGACGTACCTGCATACGATACCGGCCTGGACAGTGGTCTCGCTGGCGGTGTTCGCCCTGTTCGGGATGTATGACAGCATCTGGCGCTATGTAGGAGTCAAGGATCTGGAACGCATCCTGATCGCTCATATCGTGCTGGCCGCCATTGGTGCGCTGTCGCTGGCAATCCTGCACGTGGAGATGCCGTCCGGCTACTACTGTCTGGGATTTGTTCTCAGCTTTTTTGCCGTTATGATCGTGCATTTTTCCTATCGGTTTTTCTGCCAATTGTATTGGGAACACCGGGGAACGGGGCCGAACGGCAAGCTGGAAAACACTATGATTATCGGCGCCGGTGCGGCAGGCCGGGAGCTTATCCGTGAATGCAACATGAACCCCGCCCTGCATAAGCGGGTGGTGTGTGTCATCGACGACAATGCCTCGAAGTGGGGAAGCCGGATCGAAGGCGCAAAGATCGTCGGCGGCCGGGATGATATTCCGGCTGCGGCGAAGAAATACCATGTGTATCAAATCGTGTACGCCATCCCAAGTGCCGGCGCGCAGACCCGGAAAGAAATCCTGAGCCAGTGCAGCACAACCGGCTGTGAGATACAGGTCGTGCCCGGCATCTCGCAGCTGGTCAACGGCGAGGTAAGCGTCAGCAGCTTGCGGGAGGTCAGGATACAGGATCTTTTGGGACGTGAGCCCATCCGGGTCAATATGGACGAAATCTACCATTATATCAGCGGAAAGGTCGTCATGGTTACCGGCGGAGGCGGCTCGATCGGAAGCGAGCTGTGCCGTCAGATTGCCAAAAGCAATCCCAAGCTGCTCCTGATCTTCGACATCTATGAAAACAACGCCTACGACATTCAGCAGGAGCTGAAACGAACCTGCCCGGAGCTGAATCAGCTCGTTCTCATCGGCTCTGTCCGCAACGCGGAGCGGTTGGAATGGATCATGGAGAAGTACCGGCCGGACATCCTCTTTCATGCCGCCGCCCATAAGCACGTTCCCCTGATGGAGGACAGTCCCAACGAGGCCATCAAGAACAATGTGTTCGGCACCTATAAAACCGCAAAAGCCGCGGTGAAATACGGCGTTAAGAAGTTCGTGCTTATTTCAACCGATAAGGCTGTCAATCCCACGAACATCATGGGCGCCTCGAAACGCCTGTGCGAGATGGTCGTTCAGATGATGGACAGGCAGTCCGAAACGGAGTTTGTGGCGGTTCGCTTCGGAAATGTTCTCGGCAGCAACGGCAGCGTCATTCCTCTGTTTGAAAAGCAGATCGCCGAGGGCGGGCCCGTGACGGTCACGCACCCGGAGATAACCCGCTTTTTCATGACGATCTCGGAGGCGGTATCACTGGTGCTTCAGGCAGGCTATTACGCAAAAGGCGGCGAGATATTCATCCTGGATATGGGTGAGCCCGTGAAGATCGACGACATGGCCCGCAATCTCATCCGGCTCTCCGGCTATACGCCGGATGTGGATATTCCGATCGTCTATACCGGCCTGCGCCCCGGCGAAAAGCTCTATGAAGAGCTCCTGATGGCGGAAGAAGGCCTGCGAAAGACGGACAACAAGCTCCTCTATATCGGACGGCCGATCGAGATGGATGACGAGCTGTTCCAGCAGCAGCTGCATTCTTTGGAAACGATATGCGAGACTGAGGCGGAGAACATAAAACAGCTCGTTGCGGAGATGGTTCCCACCTATAAGCCCGAAATCGGCGGGTAAGCCCAGCCGTTTTCCCGGAAACAGTACAATACCGGCAGACACTTTCCGTGTCTGCCGGTATTTCTGTATTTCTGTTGATTACGTCAGGCCGCGCATGGTGTTTTCCGCTGTTTTGTTCACCTCGGCGGGATCTTTATAGGTGGGAATCACCTGCTTCAAAGCCGCCTTCACGGCGTCGTCATCCCCGGTTTCCACGGCGTTCTGCAGCAGGTTCAGGCGGGAGGTCAGATCGTCGTTGGAAATGGGCTTGTCCCGCTCAATAAAGATCAGGTCGCTGTCGGTTCTGTCCAGCTCCTCCGTCTTAACCAGCAGCTCCTCATAAAGCTTTTCGCCGGGACGCAGACCGGTTTCGATGATCTCGATCTCACCCACGCCGGAGAGCCGGATCATATTTTCGGCCAGATCCAGGATCTTCACAGGCTTGCCCATATCCAGCACGAACAGCTCGCCGTTCCGCGCCATGGCGCCGGACTGAAGCACCAGCTGCGACGCTTCGGGGATCGTCATAAAGTAGCGTATGATCCGCTTATCGGTGATCGTAACAGGCCCGCCGACGGCTATCTGGCGGCGGAAGAGCGGGATCACGGATCCGGCCGAGCCAAGGACGTTTCCAAAGCGGGTCGCGCTGTATTTTACGCGGCCCCAGGTGGATGCGTTCTGGACAATGAGCTCGCACATCCGCTTGGTAGCACCCATGACATTCGTCGGGTTGACCGCCTTGTCGGTCGATACCATGATGAAATCGGATGTACCAAACTTCTCACAGGCCTGGATCAGTTTCAGCGTACCGAAAACATTGTTTTCCACCGCTTCGATGCAGTTATGCTCCATAAGCGGCACGTGCTTATGGGCGGCAGCGTTGATGACGATATCCGGGTGGTAGCTCTCAAACACTCTGTCAAGAGCCTTTTCGTTTGTGATGGAGCAGATTTCAATCTGAATATCCAGCTTATTCTTGTACGCAAGGCGCAGCTCCTGCTGAACCTCGTAGGCACCGTTTTCATAGATGTCCAGAATCACGATCTGCCTGGGAGCCATTTTGGCCAGCTGCCGGCACAGCTCAGAGCCGATCGAACCACCGCCGCCCGTGATGAGGATGGTCTTGTCCCGGTAATAGGCCTTGGTTGCCGTGTCCGTCAGGACGATGGGCTTGCGGAAAAGCAGCTCTTCAATATCCAGCTCCCGCATCTGCCGCTTTGCGGCGGTCTGCATAACAGGATAATCGTATGTCTTGACTTTATAGCCGGCCTCGGAATAGGCCCGATAGAGCTGTTCACGGCGGCTGTTGTCCATCGAGGGGATGGCAAATACCACCTCCTGAACACCATACTTTTTCAGCTCTTCAAACACGTCCTCATCCTCGCTGAGAACGGACAGACCCCGGATCTCTCCTCCCTGCTTCTGTCTGTCCACGTCCACGAAACAGCGCGGGACATAGGCTGAATGCGTGCTGTTCAGAAGCTCGTCCGCAAGGGCAACGCCCAGATTGCCCGCGCCGATGATGGCGACCTTGATTTTCTGGGTATCGTCCTGGCCGGAAAATTCTATGCGATTTCCGGCAAAGATCCGCATGAGAACGCGAAAGAACTTTCCACCGGCGTTCTGCTCGTTGCCGCGCTTGTAGGCGTAACGATAGAACATACGCATGGCAAGCGCACCCAGCAGGTTCAGGCTCGCGATGGACACCATATACATAAAACGGATCGGAGGATAGCCGGGAACCAACGCGGACAGGCACCCTTCGACCACAAGCACAGCCAGAAAGGCCGCAGCGTCAGCCACCAGCAGGCGAATATAACACTGGATGCCGCCAAAGCGCCAGATCTGCCGGTAAATACAGCCGATCTCCCGGGCTGCAAAAACACAGACGGCCGAAATAAATGCGTGCAAAAGAGCTTCGCTCACCGTCAGCGCTTCCACATTTCGGTAAAGCGCCAGCACAAGTATATTCACGAAAACCAGAACGCAGGCATCATAGGCAGCCAAAGTCCGGCGGCTTTTCAGCTTCTCCATGGATCGATTTCTTCTCTCTTCCTCTATTACAATGACTTTTCAGTCAGGTAATATGTATTTTATCACTTTTGCTGTAATTGTATCTCTTTATCTGTAATATTATCTCTTTTTCAGTAAAATGTAAAGTCTTATCGCTTTATCTGCCGTCTGAATCTCTTCTGACAAATCATCCCGCCAACCGGCGGGATGATTTGTATCGTGCTGACGGGGTCAAAACCCGTCGTGGTTTTCGGAATCGTCGTCGCGCGGCTCGTCCTTTTTCTCCCCCGGCACACTCCAATTGCCCGGCGTGCGGTAGACCGGTCGCTGCGGCTTCGGGCGGTTTTTGAGTTCCTCCGCAAAGCCGGGCATCACGGCGTCATAAAAACCGGCGTTGGCCGCCATCCTGTACGGACGCACCCACAGCACCGCCACCGGGATGAGGCACAGAAGCATCCAGCCGATGAAGCTCAGGTCGAGCTTGAAAAGCTCCCACTTCCGCCCTTTCATCGCCATGCGGCTCAGCATCAGGCAGTAGAAGCTGGGATAGCCGGGGTTGTCGAGCAGGATATAATCCGACAGACGGAAGCTGTAGGCCACCATGAACATCGGGATAAACAGCGGCAGGCACACCGCGCTCGCGGCAAACGGGTCAATGAACATACTGAGGACGGCTGCCGGAATCGCATAGAGAAAGGACATCAGCGAGACCACGATGCTCCGCATGACGGACAGCAGAATCACGCGGAGAAACAGCCCGAACGCGTCGAACACATCGCCGATGCCCGGGTTTTTCCCGCGCATGAGACGCAGCGTATACAGCGTGTACCCCATGGAGACGACCATCGTCATCAGATCCAGCGCCAGCGTCAGAAGCCACGGCAGCACGCTGAGGCTGTCACTGGACTGCATATACGAATACACCGCCGCAAAATCCCCGCTCACAGCGCTTTCCATCATGCTGCGGTACAGCGCGAGATCGCCGCTTATGTTCAGGCTCAGAAGCTGCATGACGGCGAGAATGGCGAACACCGCCAGCGTGATGAGCGCGGGATGGGGCTTCGTGCCGCGTATGGCGGCACGGGCGTTTGCTTTGAGTTCTTTGCGATCAATCATGGTTTGCCATATCCTTTCCAAAGGGGTTCTTATCTTCTGAACCGTTCGAGCGCGGCGGTCAGATACATCGCGGCCGCACCGGTGAATGCGCCGGTGATGATGGCGGCACAGAGAAGGATCGGGCCATAGGCGATCAGCGCGGCGGTTTTTGTCACGGCCATCGCCGCGAGAAGCTGACCAGCGTTATGTCCGATCGCGCCGAATACGCTCACGACCCACAGAAGCTTTCGGTCAAACAGCTTCACGGTCAGCGCCATGACCACCCACGACAGCAGGCCGCCCGTCAGGCTGAACAGCAGCGCCGACATACTCCCGGCAAACACCGCCGACAGCAGCACGCGCGCGATCAGCACGCCGAGCGCTTCCTTCCGTCCCAGCACCGTCATCGCCGTGAGCGTTACCACGCTGGCGAGGCCGAGCTTGATGCCCGGCACGGGAACCGGCGGCGGAATCTGCGCCTCAATGACCCATATCACGAGCGAAATGGCCGTCAGAAGTGCCATAAAGACCAGTTTTTTTGTCTTTTTCATTCTTCGATCTCGATCACCACATGGTGCGGCAGGCAGACGATCGGCAGCCGGCTGTCATGGATCTGCCCCTGCCGGACACAGTCCTGCCCCTCGCAGTCCGCCTCCGCGACTTCGATGGCTCCATAGCTCACGCGGATGGTGTTGTAGCCATACGCGCTCTCGATCGTCACCTCGTACGGGATGACGGCCGCGGACAGGTCATAGGTGTCATACAGCTCTCCGTCCACATAGACCGAGGCCGTCGTCGCCGTATGTCCGCCGCGCAGGACGTAATATCCGCCGGCTGCCGCCGCGATCACGGCAAACAGCACGATCCAAAACAGGGTCTTTCGTTTCATAGCTTCCTTCGATGGTCAGATCGTGTGCCGCGGTTCGGCAAGGATCGTGCGCTGGTCGGTATAGATGACCTTGCCCGGTCTTGCCCCGCGGGGTTTTTTCACAAACCGCACCGGCGCCGCGTCCACGGCCACGCGCCCGGCCTGCTTTCCCTCGGAGTAATACGCCGCGAGGCACGCCGCCTCGTACACGCTCTGCGCGTCCGGCTCGGCGTCCTGGCAGCACAGAATGACGTGCGCCCCGTGCAGCTTCTGAACATGGAGCCACAGATCCGTCCGCCGGGCAAGCTTGAAGGTGAGCTCGTCGTTCTGGACATTGTTCCGTCCGACATACACCGCAAGCCCCGCCGTCGTGCGAAAGGTCAGAGGCGGAACGGGCTTCGGCTTTTTGACCTTTTTCCCGGCATTTTTCGGCGCCCGGACATAGCCCGCCGCCTCCAGCTCCCGCCGTATATCCTCCAGCTCGGCCTGCGTCTGCGCCCGCTCAATCTCCTCGGCGATCGAGCCGAGGTATTCAAGCTCTGCGGTGTTCTCCTCGATCAGCCCGGTCAGATGCTCCCGCGCCGCTTTTTTCTTCGTATACTGCTTATAATACACCGCGGCGTTCTGCTGCGGTGTTTTCCGCCTGTCCAGCGGGATCGTCACCGACGGTGCGCCGTCCTCATAGAAGTCCTCGGTCACGAGCTCCTCCTGTCCCGGCTGCATCCGCCAGATATTCGCCGTGATGAGATCGCCCCGCCGCTTATCCAGCTCGCGATCCTCGGTCGCGCCAAGCTCGGCGATCCGCAGGGAGAGCTTTCTCTCGGTGCGGCCTTTGGCATTCCGCACGAGCTTTGCCATGGATTTGGCCCGGTTTTTCTGATGCTCCGCCCGGTCACGCCGGGCATAAAACGCCTCCAGAAGCTCCGACCAGCCGGGGTATTGCACGCTCTCCACCGCCGGGCCGTATTGCAGGATGGGCAGGAAGGTGAAATCCTTCGGCTCTCCGTTTTCGAGGAGCATATACGGCGCACGCTCAAGCCCCGCCAGCGAGTCGAGGCTGTCGGGCAGGCCGCGAAATTCCATCTCCCGGCGGATGAGCGGCGACAGGCCGGAAAAGCGTCCGGGTTCGGGCTTCGGCGGCTCGCGATAGATCAGCCCCGGCAGAAGCTGCCGCAGCGGGCTCATCTCGGCGTCCACGCGCCGGGCCGCGTCGATGATGCGCCCCTCCCCGTCGATGAGGACGAGGTTTGCGTTTCGTCCCAGCAGCTCCACCGCCATGGATTTTTCGACCGGCACGCCCATCTCGTCATAGCACAGAAGGGAAAAGCGAAGCATCCGCTCGCGCTCCGGCTGACTGACGCCGGTGATCCGCGCGCCGATCAGGTGCTTTCGCAGGAGCATACAGAACATCGGCGGCTGCGGCGGGTTCTCGAAGGTGTCCTCCGTGAAGCATACGCGGGCATTCCCCGAGCCGAAATTGATAAGGAGTGTCCGGCTCTGTCCGCCGCCGCGCAGGGACAGCAGCACCGTGTCCCGCTCCGGCTGACGCACGCGGTCGATCTTCATGCCGGGCAGGATGTCCGCAAACTGCGTCACAAGCTCGGATATATATACGGCGTCAAGAGGCATCGCTTGTGTCCTCCCGTACGACGGCGAAAAGCTCCTCGATGCGCGCCGTCTGCCCGGACAGCCAGAGCCAGCCGAACAGCGTTTCGAGCGCCGTGGCGGCATGGTACTCCGCGACGGTGCACCCGGACGGCACGCCATGCACACGGGCGTTGCGCCCGCGGCGATAGATCTTATGCTCCTCCTCGGTGAGAAGCGGCAGGAGCCGCTCCATCACGGCTGCCTGCGCCGGGGCGGACACATACGCGATCGTGCGCCGGTGCTGCTCGGATAGCTTCATCGCGCTCTGCCGCGCCAGATGCGTCCGCACCAGCAGCTCATATACCCCGTCGCCCACATGGGCGAGGTTCAAAACGCCCAGCGCGTTCAGCGCGGCGCTGTCCATCGGCGTATGCGTTCCGGTCAAGGCTCGTCCTCCTCCCAGGGCACATCGTCCGCCGTCTCAGCGAGCTCTTCCGCCGGCTCGTCCTCTTCCTCGGCGGGCTGGCTGAACGCTTCGTTGTCCGCGACCTCGTTGAACTGCGCGGCCAGGGATTCCCCGACGATCGTATCCACCGGGGCCGTGCCCTGGGCATACTGCATCTCCTGCCACTGCTGCTTCGTAATCATGATCTCGCGCGGCTTCGAGCCGACATACGGCCCGACGACGCCGACCTCCTCGAGCTGGTCGATCAGACGTGCGGCGCGGGAATAGCCCAGCTTCAGCCGCCGCTGCAGCATGGATACCGACGCCTGATTGGTCTCGAAAATGACCTCCACCGCCTGCGGCAGCAGCTCGTCATAATCGCTCTGCGGCGCGGCGTCCTCTTTTTCGGAGCCGCCCTTGTCGTTCTTATCGGCGGAGGCCTTCTCGATCTCCGCCAGGATCTCGTCGGAATAGACCGCCTCGGCCTGATGCTTCACGAAGTTGATGATCTCCTCGCGCTCCTCGTCGGTGACGAACGCGCCCTGCACGCGAATCGGCTTTTTGCCGATCGGCGAGTACAGCATATCGCCCGAGCCGACCAGTGCCTCCGCGCCCTGCTGATCGAGGATGATGCGGCTTTCGAGCGAGCTTGCCACCGCGAACGCGATGCGGCTCGGGATATTGGCCTTCATGAGGCCGGTGATGACGTCCGCGGACGGACGCTGCGTCGCCACGACGAGGTGCATACCCGCGGCGCGGCCCATCTGTGCCACACGGCAGATCGACTCCTCGACCTCCTTGGAGGCGACCATCATGAGGTCTGCCAGCTCGTCGATGATGATGACGACCTGCGGCAGTATGGGCTGGTCGTTCTGCGTCAGCACGGCGTTATAGCCCGCGAGATCGCGCACGCCGACCTCGGAGAACAGACGGTACCGCTTCAGCATCTCCACGACCGACCACTGCAGCGCACCGGCCGCCTTTTTCGGGTCGGTGACCACCGGGACATACAGGTGCGGCATCCCGTTATAGATGCCAAGCTCGACCATCTTCGGGTCGATCATAATCATTCGCACCTCGTCCGGGGTGGACTTATACAGAAGGCTCAGGATGATGGAGTTGATGCAGACGGATTTGCCCGAGCCGGTCGTACCGGCGATCAGAACGTGCGGCATCTTGGCGATGTTGCCGATGATGACATTGCCGCTGATGTCCTTGCCCATCGAGACGGAGAGCTTCGATTTCGCATGGCGGAACTCGTCGGAGTCGATGACGTCGCCGAGCCAGACGGTCTGCTTGACCCGGTTCGGCACCTCCACGCCGACGGTGGATATTTTATCGGGGATCGGCGCAATTCGCACGCCGGACACGCCCAGACTGAGCGCGATATCCCCCGCGAGATTGGTGATCTTGTTGAGCTTCACGCCCTGATCGAGCTTCAGCTCATACCGGGTAATGGACGGGCCGCGGACAACGCCCGTGATCGTCGCGCCGACGCCGTAGCTGCGGATCGCCGCCTCCAGCCGCGCCTCGCTGTCGTCCACATCCGGCATATCCGCTCCGCTGCCGGGCTTGCTCCGGTTGAGCAGGGACAGATCCGGGAATATGTACTCGGGCTTGTCCGCAGCGTCCGCGTCCGCGATCGCCTGCGCGACCAGCGCCGCCTCGGCGTCCTTGTCAATTTTTTCCTTCTTCTCCGCCGCCGGTACAGCCGCCCCGGCGTCCATATCCGCCGAATTGAGCTCCACGCCCGCGATCTGCGCGGCCTCCTCCAGCGCGATCGGTTCCACGTCCTTCGTGAGCTCCGCCGCAGCCGGCGTCTTCTCTTTCGCCGCCGCCGCGAAGGGGACGATCACGCCGGTCTCCGCCGGTTTTTTCGCCTCGGCAGACGGCTTGTCCTTTTTGGTATTCCGCTTTGCCACGGCCTCCGCCGTGCGGCGTTCCCTGGAGGCGCGCTGCTCCTCCCGCAGCGCCGCCGCGACGCGCATTTTCGCGCCGTCATCGATCTCCATGGCCGCGAAGAGCCTGTCCTTCCGCTCCTCCCAGGCCTCGTCGTACATCCGGCGGCGGACGACCGTCTCTTCGGCGGATGTCCGTGCCGGCGCGGCCTGCTTCTTCGTGCCGCGCTCCTTCATCCGTCGAATGGGCGAGCTGCCGTCCAGCGGAAAGAGATAGTCCTCCGGGTTCAGCCGATCCGCCTCGTCGATGAATTCCACCTCGTCAGCGCTCGCATCCTCCGGCTCATAAAAGAGCTTCGGGCGTTCCTGCAGCCATGTTTTGACAAGCTCCGCGATCGCCGGGAGCGACAGGTTCAGGCCCTCGATCATCATCAGCAAAAACGCCGCAACAAGCACGATGAACGCGCCTACCCGGCTGAGCGCCTTGCGAAGCACGAAGCCGATCAGGCCCGCCAGCACGCCGCCGCAATGCTCCGAGAGCGCACAGCCCGCACGCCAGAGCCAGCTGATCCGGGCGCCGTCATAGTCATTCCAGAGCGCGTGGACAAACGCGCCGAACACCAGCGGCAGCAGCAGCACGCAGGCAAGGCGCAGCCGCACCGGACGGCCCCGGTGGAAGCCCAGAATATACGCGCCCCACAAAATCGCGACCGCAGCGAGATAGTATCCCCAGCCGAACAGGCCGCCGATCAGGGCGCGCCAGCCGTCAACCAGCCATCCCTCCGACGGAAAGAGCGCGATGACCGCGACGATGCCGAGGAAGAGCAGCACCATAGCCCCCACCTCCCGACGAATCGGTTTGGTGCGGGTCTCGTTCCGGCTCCCGGTGTTTTTCGCCGCGCTGCGGGAGGCGGTGTTTTTCGCTGTACTCCGGGAATCCGTTTTTTTGGCCGTACTCCGGGAAGCGGAGGACGTCGTTTTTTTGGATGCCGCCGTTCCGGGCTTTCGGGCGGTGGAGGTGGGCTTTTTCGCCCCGCCGCCGGATGAGGCGGATTTGCTTTGCGCCATGCGTTTTTTACCTCACTTCAGAATGAGAGACAGGATGATGGATAACGCGCCGACACCCCAGCAGTAATACGCAAAACCGCCGAAACGGCCCTGCGACACGAGTTTTTTCAGCAGGCGGATGGAGAGATAGCCCGTGCCGCCGGCAACGACCATACCCACAAGGCAGGCCGGGAGAATGCCTGGCTCAATGCCGACCTTGATCACATCCACCAGGGACAGAAGCACCGCGCCCAGCACGGACAGAAGGCTCATGAGGAACGAGAACTTCATCGCAAAATCGCGGTTAAGTCCCCGGCTCATACCGGCCGTGATCGTGGTTCCGGAGCGCGAAAGACCCGGAATCGTCGCGATGCCCTGCGCGATGCCGATGAGCACCGCGTCCCAGACGGTCATATCCCGTTCGGTCTTTTTGCCCTGCGGCATACGGTCGGCAAAAAACAGCAGCAGGCCCGTCACGATCAGCGCCACGCCGATGAACCAGGGCACCGCGTTCAGGCTCTCAATCGCATGGTGGAACGGGACGATCACAAACAGCGGCAGCGTCGCCACGATAATCATCAGGATAAGCCGGCGCGTCGGGACGTTCCCGGACGCAAGGCTCTCGTGCTTTGCCAGACCCTTCACCATGCCGATGCACTCCACGGCCATTTCCCGGACATCCGGCCAGTACGCAACAATGACCGCCACCAGCGTCGCGAGATGCAGCATGATGTTGAAAAACGCGCTGCCCTCCATCGCGGCGATGAGCTCCGAACCTGCTCCCGAACCCATGATCGTCTCGAGCAGCGCGAGATGACCGGAGCTGGAAATCGGCAGAAATTCCGCCACCCCCTGTACCACGCCAAGAATGATCGCAAACAGTATGTTCATAGTTCGCCCTCCCGAGCTTCTTTTAAGTTATGTCAACATTATTATATATTACCACAACCATTCCAAAAGAACAAGTACCACGACGCTCACTCCTGCCCGTGAAGCCATGCCAGCGCCTCCGCCAGCGTGCCGATGCCGTCCATGAGGCCGCAGGCTACCGCTTCCTCCCCGTCGATGATGCTGCCGACATCGTTTGCGATCTCCCCGGTACGGAGCATATAGTCGAGCAGCGTTTCCCTTTGGATGCGGGAGTTTTCCGTCACAAAGCGCACGATCCTCTCCTGTGTCCGGGCAAAATACTCATAGGTCTGCGGCACGCCGATGACCGTCCCGTTCATGCGGACGGGATGGATCGTCATGGCCGCCGTCGGCGCAATCAGGCTGCGTTTGGCCGCGACCGCCAGCGGCACGCCGATGGAATGTCCCCCGCCGAGGACAAGGCTCGCCGTCGGCTTTTTCATCCCGGCGATCAGTTCCGCAATGCCAAGCCCCGCTTCAATATCCCCGCCGACGGTGTTGATGAGCACGAGAAGCCCCTTCACATCCGGCGACTCCTCCACCGCCGCCAACAGCGGATACACGTGCTCATACTTCGTGGTTTTGGTGTCCTCCGCCAGCACCTGATGGCCCTCGATCTGCCCGATGATGGTCAGCACCTGGATCTCCGACGGACGGGACGCTCCCATATCCTTTATTTCTTCCATAAAAAATCACCCATACCAGTTTACCCGGCATGGGTGTCGATTATTGTTTCATCAGGCGTTGTAGGCCGCCTTCATGCATTTATAGGTCATATAGCAGTCGAGCTTCGAGGTTGTCTCAAAGGGAGCGTGCATGGACAGAACCGGCACGCCCGCATCGATCGTGTCGATGTCGCGCTGGGCCATGAACATGGCAACGGTACCGCCGCCGCCCTGATCGACCTTGCCGAGCTCGCACATCTGCCAGATGACGCCGTTATCCTCGCACAGACGGCGCAGATAGCCGACCAGCTCCGCCGAGGCGTCGCTCGCGCCGGATTTGCCGCGGGAGCCTGTGTACTTGCAGAAGCCCACGCCGTAGTTGATAAGCGCCGTATTCTGGCGCTCGCTGACCTCGGCATATAGCGGATCGAGCGCCGCCGTCACATCGGCGGAGATGCAGAAGCTCTTCGAGAAGCAGGCCTGCACGGAGCATTCGCCGCCGGTCAGCCGCTCGATGAAACGCTCAAACGCCTGGCTCTGCATACCGGTCACGCCGTAGGAGCCGATCTCCTCCTTGTCCGCGAGGATGCACACCGCCGTGCGCTCCGGCGTCTCGGTCTCCAGAATCGCCGCGAGCTCCGCATAGGCGCATACGCGGTCATCCTGCCCGTAGCCGCCGATGAGGCTGCGGTCAAGACCCAGCTCCCGCACGTCAAACGCAGGCACGACCTCGATCTCCGCAGAGATGAAATCCTCCTCGGTCAGGCCGTACTGTTCGTTCAGGATGCTCAGCACCGCGAGCTTCACGCGGTCACTGCCCTCGCCGTCATAAGGCGTGCTGCCCGCGAGCAGGCAGAGCTTTTCGCCCTCGATGAGCTTCGCGGCGGTCTTGGCCATCTGATCGTTTGCCAGATGCGGCAGAAGATCGGTGATGACAAACTGCGGGTCCTCCGGGTCACGGCCGATGCAGATCTCAACCTCCGTGCCGTCGCGCAGGCTCACAACGCCGTGCATCTCCAGCGGGATCGCCGTCCACTGATACTTCTTGATGCCGCCGTAGTAATGCGTGCGGAAATACGCAAGCTCCGAATCCTCATACAGCGGGCGCTGCTTGAGGTCGAGCCGCGGCACGTCCACATGGGCCGCGCCGATGACGCAGCCCGCGCTCATGGGCTTTTGGCCGCCGACCGCCAGCAGCAGGGATTTCCCACGGTTTACATAATATACTTTCTGCCCGGGCCGGATGCCGTTCATATCGTCGGTCATCGCGGTGAATCCGGCCGCCTCCGCCAGCGCGACGGCCTCCCGAACCGCCTCCCGCTCGGTGCGGGCTTTGTTCAGGAAGTCCATATATCGGCGGGCATAGTCCTCGACGGCGAGACGCTCGGCGGTGTCGATGCGGTCATAGCCGTTCTTCGGCTGATAGAACAGTTCTTTTTTCAGTTCGTCCATGGTTTATTCCTCCAGTAATTTTGTAAAAAGCTCGTCGCAACGAAGCCGGTAGTCCTCCACCGTGCCGTCGTTGCGGATGATATAGTCACAGTTTTGTTCAAAGTATTCCACCGGCTGCTGGGCGCGGATGCGAAGCCGGGCGTATTCCTCGGAAATATTGTCCCGCGCCGTCAGGCGGCGTATGCGGTCCTCCTCCGGGGCGGTGATGCCGACCGCAGCGAGGAGGTACGAGCGCAGCTTGGTGTCGAGGAGATTGATGGCGTCCACGGCGGCGTATTTTCCGCCGGATGCGGCGTGGTCGGACAGGCGTCGGTCGATCTCACGCTCCACGAAGCGGTCGGTGATATGCCGCAGATCGTCGAGCGCCGCCGCATCGGAAAACACCACCGCGCCGAGCTTTTTGCGCTGCAGAACGCCGTCCTCGACCGCACCCGGAAAGCGGGCGTTGATCTGATCGAGCATGGCGGTGCTCTCGCGGCAGAGGGTGTGATACACCTCGTCCGCGTCGATGACCAGCGCGCCGAGGCGGCGGAGCGCGTTGAGCGCCGTGGTCTTTCCCGTGCCCGTGCCGCCGGTCACGCCGATGATTTTGAGGCTGTCGATGAGGCAGCGGCGGATCTCCGCCTCCGGCAGCGCGCCCTGCCGCAGGATGGACAGGCCCTCCTCCGTCAGCGCCGCGACGGTGCTTTCCGTGCCGAGACGGCATTCGCCGCCGTCGATCACCGCGTCGATGACGCCGTCAAAAAACGCCGTCACCGCCTCCGCCGATTTCGGACTTTCCGCGCCGGAGGGATTGGCGCTCGGCGCCGCCAGCGGCACGCCGCAGGCCCGAAGCAGCGCCCGCGTTTTCTCACTGTCCGGACAGCGCAGTCCCACCGTATCGCCGCCGGCCAGGACATTCGCGGGGATATGCTTTTTCGCTTTCAGAACGATGGTCAGAGGGCCGGGCCAGAAACGCTCCGCGAGCGCATAGGCCGCAGGCGGCACCTCCTCGCACAGCGCGGCCATCGCCTCCGCGTCAGCGACCATCAGGCTCAGCGGCTTCCGCGCCGGACGGCCTTT
This sequence comes from Oscillospiraceae bacterium, assembly GCA_051867595.1. GTDB lineage: Bacteria > Bacillota > Clostridia > Oscillospirales > Oscillospiraceae > CAJOIG01. Next base: position 20,239 of record JBJDYS010000057.1, on the reverse strand, counting down.
TACCTCGTATATTTTATCCACGACCGCCGCATCGAGACCGTTTCCCGCGAGACCGTACACCGTCTCGGTCGGCACAGCGACAAGGCCGCCGCCGCGGATGATCGCCGCGGCTTTTTCGATATTTTCGGTTATGATCTCTGTTTTCATGTCTCTTCCCTCAGCCGTTCCGCCTGATCGGCGGTCACAAGCGCGTCGATCAGCTCGTCGAGATTCCCGTCCATGATGCTGTCGATCTTATACAGCGTGAGGCCGATGCGGTGATCCGTCACCCGGCCCTGCGGGAAGTTATAGGTGCGTATCCGCTCGTTGCGAAAGCCCATGCCGATCTGGGAACGGCGGGCATCCGCCACGGCGTCGGCCTGACGGCGGCGCTCGGCCTCCGCCAGCCGGGACGCGAGAATCTGCAGCGCACGGGCCTTGTTTTTATACTGGCTTCGCTCGTCCTGACACTCCACGACCGTCCCGGTCGGCAGATGCGTCACGCGGATGGCAGTCTCGGTCTTGTTGACCTTCTGCCCGCCCGCGCCGGAGGAGCGGAACACGTCGATCTTCACCTCAGACATATCGAGCGCAAATTCGGTCTCCTCCAGCTCCGGCAGCACCGCCACCGTCGCCGTCGAGGTATGCACGCGGCCCTGCGTCTCCGTCTCCGGCACGCGCTGGACGCGGTGAACGCCGCTTTCAAACTTGAAGCGGGAGTATGCCCCCTCGCCCTCGATGACCGCGCTCAGCTCCTTGATGCCGCCAAGCGCCGTCTCGCTGAGATTCGCGACCGTCACGCGGAAGCCCTGCCGCTCGGCATACATCGCGTACATCCGATAGAGGCTGTGCGCGAACAGCGCGGATTCCTCGCCGCCGACGCCGCCGCGAATCTCCAGAATGACGTTCCGCCCGTCGTTCGGGTCGCGTGGAAGCAGCAGCTTTTTGAGCGCAAGCTCCGCCTCCGGCAGCGCGTTCTCCGCCGCGGAAAGCTCTTCCCTCGCCAGCGCAAGCAGGTCGGCATCGTCCTCGCCGTCGAGCAGCATACGCGCCTCCTCCCGGACGGCCTTCAGGCGCTTTACCTCGCGCCACGCCTCCACGACGGCGGACAGCTCCTTCTGCTCTCTGGCAAGCTCCGCGTATTTTCCCGCGTCGGAATAGATCTCCGGCGCGTTCATCTGCGCGGTCAGGCGCTCGTATTTTTCTTCGATTTGAGATAGCTTCTCATCCATATATATCAGATCGTGACCGGAGATGTTCTCCAGTCGGAGCCGCCCTTTCTTTCACCGGCCACGTCGTAGCCGAGAACATAGAAGTCCCGGGCCTTCGCGGTCAGCTCGAATATTTCCCGGTCCGCCGGACGCAGCATCTTCGCGGCGGCGGGCTTTGTGATGACCGGAAGGCTGTCGCTCTGCCGGAGCAGGGAACGCCCCCGCTCCGTCGAGGCCAGCACCCGCGCATAGCCGGGGCGCACACCGCCCATGCCGGCTTTCACGCCGAGCGCCGCGCACAGAACCATCCGGCGCAGACGGCTCAGCGGATAGCGTTTTGTCTTGACGGCGGAGAGGATCGCCTCCACGCTCTCCTCGCTGCAGACGGCCTTATACAGCCGGTTGCCGAGGCCCTCCGTCGCATCGGGCAGGGCCGCGAAATCCTCCGCCGTCAGCATCCGCAGCCGGGACAAAACGGCCTGTTCCAGCTTTTCCATCGTCACCGGGCCGCGGCCCTTGTCCGTCTGCTCACGCGGCATCCGCCGCGCACCCTCCGGCACATACCCGGCGATGTCCTCCCCCGCCTCCATCATGGCGCGGAGCTGGGCGGCGCTTCGCAGAGGGCCGGTGGATTCCATATCATGCTGCGTCTGCGCGCGCAGGGTCGTCATCGGCTTCATGCCGGAGCGGAGCGCAAACAGCGCCTTCAGATACTCGACGCCGAGCAGGTTGTTCGGCGTTTCGAGCAGCCGTGCCTCCCCGCCGAGCGTCTCGTTCAGAACCATCTCCCGTGCCGCCGCAAAGGACATCCCCTCGCCCAGCCGGGCCTTGATTTTTTCGATGTTCTCCGGCTCCGCCGCCGCCAGCGCCAGCGCGGTCAGCGGCGCAAGATCGCCGCACTCGCTGCCGAAGGACAGATGCGTCACAAAGCCGAGCGCGTCGAGCAGGCCGACCGCGCCCATGGCAAACCGCTCCGCCGACGCGATGCACCACGGCAGCGGCAGCTCAAACACAAGATCGGCGCCGCAGCGGACGGCCGCCTCGGCCCGGGCGTGCTTGTCGAATGCCGCCGGACTGCCCCGCTGGACAAAATCGCCGCTCATGACGCACACGACGGGCGCATCGCCGTCGAGCTGCGCGCGGCTCTGTTCAAAATGGAGGAAATGTCCCAGATGGAAGGGGTTAAACTCGCCCACAACGCCGATCACGTCCATACGGCTCACCTTTCTCTTGCGTTTTTGAAAATTTGCGCTAAAATAGGTATGTTATGGTTTCATTTTACACGTTTTTAATTTTTTTACAAGACGAAAGGAATCGAGTATGAAAATTCTTGTCATCAACTGCGGCAGCTCCTCCCTGAAATACCAGCTTCTGGACATGGAGGGCGAGAAGCTCCTGGCGAAGGGCCTTTGCGAGCGCATCGGCATCGGCGGCCACCTGACCCACAAGCCCCAGAACGGCAAGCCCGTCTTTGACGAGGACGTCGCCATGCCCACCCACACCGAGGCCATTGCGGCGGTTCTCGATAAGCTCACGAGCGCCGAGTACGGCGTCGTGGCGGATATGAGCGAGATCGGCGCCGTCGGTCACCGCGTCGTCCACGGCGGCGAGAAGTTCGCCGAGTCCGTCCGCATCAACGACGACGTCATGGCGGCTATCGCCGAGTGCATCCCCCTCGCGCCTCTCCACAACCCCGCCAACATCACCGGCATCGAGGCCTGCAAGGCCGTCATGGGCGACGTGCCCCAGGTTGCCGTGTTCGACACCGCGTTCCATCAGTCCATGCCCGGCAAGGCTTTCATGTACGCCATTCCCTATGAGTATTACTCCGACCTGAAGGTTCGCCGTTACGGCTTCCACGGCACCTCTCACCGCTATGTCTCCAAGCGTGCGGCCGAGATGCTCGGCAAGCCCATCGAGGAGCTGAAGCTCATCTCCTGCCACATGGGCAACGGCAGCTCCATCTGCGCCATCGACGGCGGCAAGAGCGTCGACACCTCCATGGGCTTCACCCCCATCGCCGGTCTGCCCATGGGCACCCGCTGCGGCGACATCGACGTCTCCATCCTCGAGTACCTCGCCTCCAACACCGGCAAGGATGTCGCGGAGTTGACCAACATCCTGAACAAGAAGTCCGGCGTGCTGGGCGTCTCCGGCGTCTCCTCCGACTTCCGTGACCTCGACAACGCCGCCGCGGAAGGCAACGACCGCGCCGCTCTGGCTCTGGATATGTTCCACTACTCCGTCGCCAAGACCGTCGGTTCCTATGTCGCGGCCATGAACGGCGTGGACGGCATCATCTTCACCGCCGGCATCGGCGAGAACAGCGCCTCCACCCGCGCCGCCATCTGCGAGTACCTCACCTATCTCGGCATCGAGATCTGCCCGGAGTGCAACGCCAAGCGCGGCGAGGACATCGTCATCTCCACCGGCGACAGCAAGGTGAAGGTCATGGTCATCCCCACGAACGAGGAGCTGGTCATCGCCCGCGATACCAAGGAGCTCGTCGAGGGCTGATTTTCCAGTCGTAACCATTAACATACGAAGGAGCGATCCCTAACGGGATCGCTCCTTTTTGTATTGTACAGCCGTGCGCTGCTTATGTAAGCTTTTTCCGCCGCTCCTCCATGGAGCGGATGGCCTCGTCCATATCACGGATGGCGAGTATATAGGTGCCGCCGGACGTGGTAACGACCATGCCCGCTTTGTTCTTCTCAGCCGAAACAATATCTTCATAACGAACAGCAAAACTCTGCCATTTATAGTTGCTCATGAATCCGTTTCCGACGCCGCCTTTCCCTCGGATACCGTATTCGCACACTTCCAGATAGTGTCCCGTTTTTAAGAAAGAAAATCCAGCATCAAAAAATGACCAGATACTTGCAATAATACAAAGTGTCAGGACTATATCCGGGAACTCCGGGTCATGGGAAAAGTCCTGCAACACAAAGAAGGCTACATAGAAAAATAATCCTATAATCGCTTGAAACACTCCGCCCACGATACTTTTCGGTGAAAATTGAAACCGTCTTTTCACACCGCCGACATCAGAGTTTCCTCCGAAGAAATGTGTCTGTGCCATAATATATCCTTTCTTATTATTGTTCCTCCATCGCTTGAATCATAGCTTCAACACCACATCCGAACTAAAACCAAGAAGATACTTTCCATGTTGAACTTACTCTCCACCAAGGACTGCTGATGTTCTTAACATAGTATCCAACGGGCGCTCTCTTTAAGAGTTCTGTCTTATCGGCAAGGTAAGTAACCGTAATGACGTATGTGCAATCCTTATCAAGCGTGATTTTTTTGGTTTGCCCGCCACCCCAAAAAACGGGTTGTGTTTTGTTTTTTGTCACATTATAAACCGAAATATTATAGCACCCATAATATCCGGTTGAGCTTTTGGTTTTCGTCCCGAAAATTTTTTCGTATGTGACCGTTTGCTTATCTTGTTTAAGCGTGACTGAACTAGCGCCGGGAACCCAGTAATTGGCTTTTGTCGTTACATTCACTCTTGAAGTGCCGCTTCCGCCATACGCAGCCGCAGAGGCGCTTATAGCAAAACAACTAAAGAACGTAAGGATGCAAAAGAATATTGCTGTCATTTTACAGAATACAGATTTTTTAGTCACAATTTTTCTCCTTTTTAGTATGTATTTTATTTCTGATAGGTCCCTAATCCATCATTTCAATAATCGTTCAAAAACGTCATCAATGTAACGCTGCTTCTCCCAGTATGCAGCATCTTCCGCAGCGTTTGCAGCCCTTCTTGCTGCTTCTGTATTTCGTTGAAGTTCAGCTTCAATCTGTGCATTATGTTGAGCAGCCTCTTCTTCCATAGCTCTGTTATGGCGTTCCATTTCTCGGTACCTGTCAAGTTCATTCCAATGCCGGTGCAATAAATTTAGAGCTTCCTTTATCGTATCGGCCCGTCCATCCTCAAAAAATTCGAGCAATGTTGATGCGGAACTCAAATATTTTTCCGGCACAATTGAATTTCTTCTCATCTGGGACAGCTTACATTCCGCTATATTTTTCTTTTTTACGCTTAGATCGTATACCACTTGCAGCTGTGGTATTAAGGCTTGATTCTCTTCATATTCCTCTTGGTGCTTTATATTTCTCTTGGGAACATCTTTATCATCTAAAAGACATAGAATAATTACTATGATTCCCAATAAACAGGAGATCCCGAATCCAATAATCAGCAGTGCCAGCGCCGCTCCCCAAAACCCGTGATGACTTAAAAACTGTGTCGGATCCTCACTCTTTATTATTATACTCAGGGCTTTTTCAAGGATCATTTCAGAACGCAGATCTGCTCCCGGATTATGTCTCAGATCGACTTTGATAATTTCCACAATGTCCCATATAATCCATATAATGCCGGAAACAATTGCAGATGGAATTGCACCAATTATAGCGACAAAAATACCAGAACCAACGCACCCTAAAAAGCCTGTCTTTTTCTCAATCACCAGAGGTTTACTATGTTCCTCTATCTTACTTTTCCAGTTATTTACAACCGCTTCACATTGGTATGCTTCGTTTTCTTGTCTGATATACTTTTTTAACCATGAAATAATTTCCTGTCTTGTCACATTCTAAAACCTCGATCGTTTCTTAATGTCCTATTAAGAATTCGGTCATTGCCTTGAATAGGAACGTATTGTACGAAAATCTTTCAAAATAAAAGTATCTCCAGACAAATAGTAACCGCCATTCTCTTCAACAGCGTCTTTACTTTTTTGTTTTGTATAGCGTCTGGGATCAATGTTGCCTTGACTGCTGCTCAAAACAATCGTGCCCTCACTATCAATAGAATAGCGATCACAGCTTTCCCACCAGCCTCCATCATATGTGAACGGGACAGAGCAAGTCCCATCCTTTTCAAAAATGAGCACCTCATCTCCATCGTCACTCACCCACGTTCCGACAATGGCCCGGCTTCCCTTTCCGCACGCCGCCAGCAACATTGCCATGACCAAAGTCAAAACCAGCACCAGAAGCCAACTTCTCCTACTTCTCCTCATTTTCCTTCACCTCGCAAATGTTTTTTGTAAATACAACAAATGTTGTATTTTAATGCTTAAAATATACATCATTCGTTGTATTTTGTCAACATCATTCGTTGTATTGGGGCATAATCATTTCAGACAATAAATGGAAAAGGAGACAGCCTCTGTGTACTACCGGCGTATACGCGACCTGCGGGAAGATGCCGACCTGACCCAAGACGAACTGGTAAAGCGTTTGAATATGCACAAAACGACCTATACCAACTACGAGCAGGGCAAGCGCGAGCCGCCTTTTTCCCTTATCATTCGTCTGGCAGACCTCTACAACGTCTCGATCGATTACATCGCCGAACGGACAAACGATCCCACAAGGCACAAATAGCGCCCCGCAAGACTGGATATTTCCGCCCCATACGCATCTATAAACTTCGCCCCCGGATTCCGAACTGTGGAACCCGGGGGCGTTTATGCCTTCTTATTCGTTTTCGTCCGGCGTGCGGCCGCATTCTTCCGAGACGATGAACTTCGGCCGGCCCTTTACTTCCTCGTAAATCTTGGAGATATAATACCCGATGATGCCGAGGCTCATCATGATGATGCTGCTCGAAAACAGCTCCAGAAGGATGACCGTCGTGAAGCCGCCCAGCGCCTGTCCCGTAAATTTCTGGATCAGCGAGATCGCGCCGAACACAACGGAGACCACGAACATCACCACGCCCAGCACCGTGACGATCTGCATCGGCGCTGCGGAAAAGGACGCGACATTCGAGAGCGCATAGCGGATGAGCGATTTCGTTGACCACTTGGAGACGCCCTCCGTCCGTTCCTGTACCTCGAACTCGATCTGCGTGGTTTTGAACCCGATCCACGAGGAAAGCGCCCGGAAAAACGAGTTTTTCTCCTTCATATTCAGAAGCACGGTGACGGCCTTTTTGTCGAGGAGCTTGAAATCCGATGCACGGTCCATGTCGATCTTCGTGACCTTGCTGATGACGGCATAGAACAGCTTCGCGCCGAGCGCATGAAACGCCGATTCCTCGCCGCGGTCGCTCTTCACCGCCTCGACGATCTCATACCCCTCCTCCCAGAGGCGGTACATCTCGACGATTTTCTCCGGCGGATGCTGGAGGTCGCAGTCGATGACCACCGAGCAGTCGCCCCGCGCATAGGAAAGCCCGGCGTAGATCGCCGATTCCTTTCCGAAGTTCCGCGAAAAATGAATGCCCCGGACGGCGCTGCACGCTTCCGCCGCCGCACCGATCTCCGCCCAGGTGCTGTCCTTCGAGCCGTCATCCACAAAGATCAGCTCGTGTTCGATGTTGTTCTCCGCGAGAAGCTCATGGATCACCCGTGCCGTCCTGGGGATCATCGCCTCTTCATTATAGGAGGGAATGATGACCGAAAGTTTCGACATAGCTTTATTCCCCCTTCTTATCCTTAAACACAAAGAATTTGCTGACCACATAGTTCAGCACGACGACCAGCACCTGTGCGGCGATTTTGATGGCGAGCGCCGGAAAATGCAGCCGTGTGATGAACACATAGATAACCGCCTCCTCGACGAGGAGCGTTGCCACGCGTCCGCCGAAAAACGCCGCGATCTCCCGGAGGATGCCGCCGCGCGTGTCCGCCTTCGCGGCAAAGACCCATGTCCGGTTCGTCCCATACGCAAACAGCACCGCGAGAATCCACGACAGCACATTCGCCACGAGCTCGCCGATGCCCATCGCCAGAAACAGCGCAAACGACGCGATACTCACGACCGTCGTCAGCCCGCCGAACAGCAGGTACAGCAGCACTTCCTTATGCTTTTTGTAAAACGGCTCAAAGATCCGCAGCACGGGCCAGTGCATGAGCCGGTCGAAAATATCTTCCTTCATGGAATCACGCTCTTTCCATTCTTCTTTCTTATCATACTCCATTCTATAAGACAAGTCAATTTCCGGCCGGCGGCAAAAACGCCCTTGACAGCCCGTCCTCCGTATGCTATCATATCAAAGCCGCTTTGAAAGGGGTCATTACAAGTCGGCCTTGGCCGCCCCCGGGACAGCGAGCCCGAAAGGAAGGATTATTGAATCGCATGAAACACGCAATCATCGAAACCGGCGGTAAGCAGTACCGCGTGGCCGAGGGCGACGTGATCTATGTCGAGAAGCTGAACGCCGAGGAAGGCGCTTCCGTCACCTTCGACAAGGTTCTGGCCGTCATCGACGAGAACAACAGCACCTTTGGCGCTCCCTATGTGGACGGCGTATCGGTTGCCGGCACTGTTGTCAAGCAGGGCAAGGGCAAGAAGATCCGCGTCTTCAAGATGAAGCCCAAAAAGGGTTACCGCAACACCAAGGGCCATCGTCAGCCTTACACCAAGGTTGAGATCGGCGCTATCGGCTGAGATAGGAGGGAAATCACATGGCACATAAAAAAGGCGGCGGCTCCACTAAGAACGGTCGTGACAGTAATTCCAAGCGTCTCGGCGCGAAGCGCGCGGACGGTCAGTTCGTTCTGGCCGGCAACATCCTCGTCCGTCAGCGCGGCACCAAGATCCACCCCGGCACGAATGTCGGCCGCGGCGGCGACGACACCCTGTACGCAAAGGCGGACGGCATCGTCCGGTTCGAGCGTCTGGGCGCGGATCGCAAGAAAGTCTCTGTCTACGAGGTTCAGCAGTAATTGGCAAAGGAGCGGTACATCATATACCGCTCCTTTTTTATATCCAGATTCCGAAATGAGTGATTTGAATGAGCACATCCTTTGTTGATAAAGTTACGATCAACGTCCGGGCCGGTGACGGCGGCAACGGCGCGGTGGCGTTCCACCGCGAGAAATACATCGCGGCCGGCGGTCCCGACGGCGGCGACGGCGGACGCGGCGGCAACATCGTCGTGAAGGCCGACCCGTCCATGTCCACGCTGATGGACTTCCGCTACAAGCGGAAATTCGTCGCGCCGAACGGTATGCCCGGTCAGGGCAAGCGCTGCTCCGGCAAGGACGGCGAGGACGTGATCCTCCGCGTGCCCACGGGCACGGTCATCCGCGACGCCGAATCCGGCGCGGTCATGCAGGATATGTCCGCGGCGGACACCTTCGTTCTCGCGAAGGGCGGACGCGGCGGCTGGGGCAACAAGCACTTCGCGACCCCAACCCGGCAGACGCCCCGCTTTGCCAAGCCCGGTCTGCCCGGCGAGGCGCGCGAGGTCGTTCTGGAGCTGAAGCTTCTCGCGGATGTGGGTCTTGTGGGCTTCCCGAATGTCGGAAAATCCACCCTGCTTTCCGTCGTCAGCCGCGCCCATCCGAAGATCGCGAACTATCCCTTCACCACCCTGTTCCCGAACCTCGGCGTCGTGTACGCCGGGCCGGGCGTTTCCTTCGTCATGGCGGACATCCCCGGCATCATCGAGGGCGCGAGCGAGGGCGCGGGGCTCGGTCATGACTTCCTGCGCCATATCGACCGCTGCCGTCTGCTGATCCACGTCGTCGATGTATCCGGCAGCGAGGGCCGCGATCCCATCGAGGACTTCGAGGCCATCAACGCGGAGCTGAAGGAATACAGCCCCGAGCTTGCCGAGCGTCCGCAGCTCGTCGCCGCGAACAAATGCGACCTGCTGGGCGATGACCGCGAGCCGATCGAAACGCTGAAGGCCTATGTCGAGGAGCGCGGCTACGAGTTCTTCGAGATCAGCGCCGGCGCGCATCAGGGCCTGCGCGAGCTGACCATGGCCGCTGCGGGCAGGCTCAAGGATCTGCCCCCCGTCACCGTGTTCGAGGCGGACTATGTCGCTCCGGAGGTCAAGCTCGGCACCGCGGATGACCTCGTCATTCAGAAGTATGACGACGTATGGACGATCCAGGGCGACTGGCTCGACCGCCTTGTAGCGCGTGTGAACTTCTCCGACTACGAGTCCCGGATGTACCTCGACCGCAAGCTGCATGAGGCCGGCGTCTATGACCGCATGGAGGCGATGGGCCTTCAGGACGGCGACACCATCAGCATAGCCGAGCTCCATTTCGAGTACCTCTCGTGAACCCGCCCGGGAACGCCCGCATATACTGAAAAAGAAACAAAAGGCACGCCGCACGGCTGTGCCTTTTTCTTATTCTGTATGATGAGGTGATCTCCATGTGCTCCATTGCAGGCATGATCGATTTTGCCCGGGATGTGCGCGGCCTTGACCTGACCGCCATGCGGAACTGCATGACCTCCCGCGGCCCGGATCAGCGCGGCCAGTACCGCGACAAAGCCGCCGCACTGTTTCACAACCGCCTTTGCGTCATCGACGCCGAAAACGGCCGCCAGCCCATGAGCATACGCCGGGACGGACGGCAATACATCCTTGTTTACAACGGCGAGCTGTATAACACATCGGAGCTGCGGGCCGAACTGAGCAGCCGCGGCTGCACCTTCGCGGGCCACTCCGACACGGAAGTGCTTCTGAACGCCTACATCGAGTGGGGCGGCGCCTGCGTGGAGCGCCTCAACGGCATCTTTGCATTTGCGGTCTGGGAACCGCAGGAACAGCGGCTGTTTCTCGCCCGCGACCGGATGGGCGTAAAGCCCCTGTTCTACACGCTCCGAAACGGCGCGCTGATCTTCGCCTCGGAGATCAAGGGCCTGCTCGCCCACCCGTGGGTAGAGCCGGAGGCCGACCGCGACTCCGTTCTGGAGCTTCTGCTGACCGGGCCGGGCCGCACGCCGGGCTGCGGCGTTTTCCGGGATATACAGGAGCTTCCGCCGGCATACTGCGGATATTTTGCCCCGGACGGCCTTCACTTGACACGCTACTGGAAGCTCACGCCGCGCCCGCACACGGACAGCGAGGCCGACACCATCGCCCATGTGCGCTGGCTCGTCACCGACGCCATTGAGCGGCAGCTCGTTTCCGACGTCCCGCTCGGCACCTTTCTCTCCGGCGGGCTCGACTCCGGTATCATCAGCTCCGTCGCCAACCGCCGCATGGCGGAACGGGGACAGCGGCTCATGACCTTTTCCGTGGACTACACGGACAACCGCAAATACTTCAAGGCCGGAAAATTCCAGCCGAACACCGACACCGATTACATCCCCGGCCTGCGGGACTGGCTCGGCTGCGGCAATGTCCTCGTGACCGTCGGCATGGAGGAGCTGGCCGACGCGCTGTACGACGCCGTGGATGCGCGTGACCTGCCCGGCATGGCGGATGTGGACTCGTCCCTGCTGGTGTTCTGCCGGAAGATAAAGGAGTATGTCACGGTCGCCCTGTCCGGCGAGTGCGCCGACGAGATTTTCGGCGGATACCCGTGGTATCGGGATGAGACCATCCGCACGGCGGAGGGTTTCCCGTGGGCGCAGTCCACCACATGGCGGTCAACCTTTCTGCAGCCGGACTACCTGCGCGGCGTCGATCCGCGGGAATATGTCATGGAGCGGTACCGCCGCACCGTCGCCGATACGGAGTGCCTCGAAAACGACAGCCCGGTCGACCGCCGTATGCGCGAGATGATGCGCCTGAACACCGACTGGTTCATGCAGACGCTCCTGGATCGGAAGGATCGGATGTCGATGTTCAGCGCGCTGGAGGTGCGCGTACCCTTCTGCGACCACCGCATCGCGGAATACCTCTACAACGTCCCGTGGGAGCTGAAGGACGTCAGGCTCCGTGAATGAGACGAATTCACCAAACCGCGCTTCCAAATTCCTTTTATGGCTGTGCCGGCATACGCTGTATGGAGATCCGCACGCAGGGCTTGAAAAACCCGATAAAAATAAATGATCCGCCGGGGCATCGTGGAAGCGACACCAGGGCGGATCATTTTATTTCTTGTCTGTTTCTGGAATCTCAATCTTGTGCTTGCGGAGAAGATCTTCAATTGCCTCGTCCAGCAAGCGGCTTTTGGGAATCCTCGTTTTCCGTGACAGCTCATCAAAAAGCGGTACAAGCTCATTCTTCAGCGAGGAAGTAAATCTCGTCCTGTATTTCAAATACGGCTCTGCCATACTGGGCCTCCTCACACAGGTATGTCCATATTGTATATTAGATGCAACCTTCAAACAATTGGTTGCACCTAGTGCCTATATAGTGTATATTTAGATCACTCTTTATACATTTGTATGGAGCAAAGCCATAAAATCCTGTTTCTTTCTCGGACATCGCGACACGCCGGAGACCATACGTGCTGCGCTGGACAATGCCATCGAAAGGCACATCACTGAATACGGGGTGACGGAGTTCTTCGTCGGTCACTATGGTCGTTTTGACCGCATGGCACAGACTGCATTGGTGCGGGCTAAGGCGCTGCATCCGGAAATATCCGTCCGCCTCCTGATCCCCTACCATCCGACCGAGAGGCCAATCGTCGCTCCTGATGGATTCGATGGGACATATTACCCGCCCGGCATGGAGCGCGTTCCCCGGCGGCTGGCTATCCTGCGGGCAAATAAATATATGATCGGCCACTGCGACTACCTGATCGCTTATGTCTGGCACACTGCAAGTAATGCACGGGATCTACTGGGGTACGCAGAAAAGAGGGGTGTCATGATTGACAACCTGGCTGAGGCAAAATGGAAATCTGCTGCTCTGCCCAGTATTTGATAATCGACCTCTGATTCTCGATGGAATTTGATCCTTCTCTGTTGGAAACGGAGAGCCAGCAAGCTCGTGCCGCTCGATAAAGCCGGATAAAACCATTACTAGGTATCATGAGCGAACAGGTTACTTCATAGGTACCATTTGCGGATTATATGGGCACCTCCGGTTCGGAGCAAAGAAAAAACAGCCGCGAGTGATTCGTAACTCGCGGCTGCTTCCCTGATGGGAGCCAAAACCATCGTCCGGTTTGCCTGTTTCACCGGGCGCGCCCCCCAGCGGCGCTCCCATGAGGGCTTCCGGCATCCGGATTGTGCTGCTTCTGTCAGCTCAGCACGATGGCGTTGACTGCCTCGATCAGATCGACTGCATCAGCGCGCTTGATCAGCGCGAAGGTCTGCCCGTCCAGAACCGCCAGACAGTCCTCTCCATCGTAGCGGTACAGCTCAATGGTGATCTCCGGATACGTCTCATTCTCCAGATAAAGGGTCAGGCTGATTTCCTGTTTTCCGCCGGGTTCCTCGGAAACAAAGTCATCGGACGAGCTTGCGGACAGAGAATACAGCTCTTTCTCAAAGGTGTCGATTATAATTTCTTCCTCCCGGTATTTCCAGATCGGCTCGTCGTCTTCCGCTTCCCTGTCGAGGAAAAGGGTATAGGAAGAATCCTCCAGAGAGATATCCACCTGGTAGACGTCCCCGAAATCAGCGGTCAGCACATTGCGGTGACGCAGATCGTTGTAGGACGCGGCCATCAGCGCGGTATACTTGCTCTCATCCAGCTGATAGACGATTTGAGACTCTCCCACTCTGGCATAGGCAGTAAGCGTTTCCTCGTCGTCCTCCGCCTCATCATCCTCCGCGTCATCCTCCGCATTCTCTTTTAAAGCGGCAAGCTCCTCCGGATCGCGGCTGATGGAGAGGGTATAGGTATCGGAGACTTCCTCTCCCTCTGCGTTTTGCACCGTATAGTCTACCGTGATGACGAGCTCCGGATGATCCAGGCCAAAGGACGCCAGCTCTTCCTCCGTGGCATTGTAAGTCACATAATTCTTCAGCTGCGCTGTGACCGGGCCTTCCAGATACTTGCCCACACGGTCTGTGTCCAGAGGGACATTTTCCCCGTTCTGTTCTGTAAAATACACATCGTCCGCGCAGTAGGTGTCCGGGCTGTCCTCCTCATAGAAGATGGTGTAATTCTCAGCGCCCTCAAAGGTAATCCGGGTGACCTGATCGTACGAGAGGTTCTCGTCATGGCGAATCATGTCACGCAGAACAACGTCAAACTGATCCAGCGGGTCAACTTTTGCCAGATACACGTTGCCGTCCCCAATGGAGACATATCGTTCCTCGTCCATGTTGCTGAAATCACCCAGTTCGATCTGATAGGACTGCTCTTCTGTGGCGAAACAGATGGTGCATTCCGGGTCGTCCAGGCCATACATACTGTAATCCGTAACATTTTCAATGACGAAGGAGACGCCGAAGGATTCAAACTGCTCCAGCATCCGGCGGATGATCTCTTCGTCCACCGGGAATGCCTCATCGCTGTCGTAGAGCCATTTTTCATCTTTGTGGAACGCCAGCGATGTGTCGCCGTATTCCCAGCTCAACGATTGGACATCATCGCCGGAGACCTCCAGAATGATCTCGCCGGCGGCCTTGATTTGTTCCTTTTCCTCCTCCATCCGTGTCACCGCAAAGGTGGCGAGGCAGGCAACCACCAAAATACCCAGCAGCGCGTAAAGCCGCTTAGACCGTTTCATTTTGCACCTTCTTTCGACTCAGGATGACGCAGATGCCCACCCCCAGATAGGCCAACGGGAACACACCAACCATCAGAACCTTCAGCAGCGAAGAAGTGGAGTCGCTGATGGTCAGGTAGTTGTAGTTCAGAGACTTGCTGCGGATCGCCATGGCTTCGCTTTCGCCGATCAGGTCGGACAGGGCATTCATGGCCAAATCCAAATTCGCGCCGGAGGAATAGGCGTTATACATCTCCGTCAGGAACTCATCGGAGGAAAACCAATAGATCTGACCGCCGCTGTTGTCCTCAACGGAAACGGCCAGCGCGAAGGGTCCCTCCGTGTCGCCCTCCTCCCATTCGTACGTAGACAGGTTATAGCCGTCCGCCTTGCTGAAAGAGGCGGAAGATGTGGTGAGCAGCTCCGTTACCGTCCCCTTGTCGGTATAACTGTCTACCGTCAGGCCGAGGGAGATGGGCATGATGGCATAGTAGTTTTCTTCGATCAAGGAGTCGGTGATCTCGCTGCCGGCTATATCGGGCATCAGAATATAGGGTCTGCCGAAGGCATAATGCTCCCGGTCACTGTCCACGACAATGCCTTCATGGGCCGTCACGCCGTAGTCAGAGAGCAGGCTGTACAGGTTCTCGAGGATGCCCTCTTCCACGGCGCCTGCCATCACAAGCAGCTTGCCGCCGCTGCCCACATAATCTGCCAGCATATCCTTTTCTTCCGCCGAAATATCACTGGAGGGAGCATAGATCACAATGCAGTCCGCCTCTTCGGGAATTTCATCCACCGTCAGCAGGGACAATTTGTTGATCTCCATGTTTTCCTTTTCGATTTGTTCGGCAAAATCGGTGAGCAGTTCCGCCTCGCCATGGCCTTCCAGGGTATAAACCTGAGGGTATTCCTCACTGGTCACATAGTCAATGGCGGAGGTAATAGCGCCCTCACCGTCAAAATCCGTGGCGTTGTACGTGCCGGTATACATATTAACCTCACCGATATAGATGTCATCCAGACCAATGAAGCGGCTCTTCTCTCCGCACTCCACGATGAGGCTGTTGTTCTGAACCGTCTTATTGGTATACTGCTGGGCAAAGGTGGGGTATACATCGGGGTTTTTCTTCACGACTTCAATGTGATCGGACAGGCTCTCGTATTTGCTCAGCAGGTTCTCAATGACATCGTCTTCTTTGCCGGACTGAACGATCCAGTAAATGGTCACATCCTGTTCCAGCGCATTGACCACCACCTTGGTGTTGCTGGTAATGGAGTAGAGCTTGGAAGCGCTGATGTCATACCTGGTCAGGCTGGCGGGCAGGACGGAGGCAAAGACATTGACCACCACTATAATGGCCAGCACCACCGCGGTGATCGCAAGCGAATAGGCGCCGCCTTTCGTTGCCTGCCGGTTTCTTTTGCTGTGGCCGGAGGGCAGGAGGTTTTTCGGTTTGTTCATCAGTTGTACCTCCGTTTCTCAAGGGACTGGACAGACAGGAACAGAAAGAACACGATGACCGACAGGTAATACACGATGCCGGTCATGTCAAAAACGCCGTTCACAAAAACATAGAAGCGTTCAAACAGGGACAGTTTGGTCATGATGGAGGGCAGCAGACCTTCAAATTTGGTATAGTCCACCCAGGCCGTGATCATCATGGCCGCATACAGGGGAACGCAGATTCCCCAGGCCAGCTTCTCGTTACGGGTCAGGCAGCGGATCACAAACCACAAAGCGATCAGCAAAACGGCAAGGGCGATCATGCTGCCGAAGGCCGTGGAGGACACGCTTTCGGAAAGGCTGACACTGTAATAGTTCAGCAGGATCACCGCAATACCGATCCCGGCGGCAAAGCCCTGATTCTCCGTCAGGGAGGAAATAAACACGCCCAGCGCGATCAGCGCCGCACCCATGACAAAAAAAGCAAGGAGGGAACCATAGGCCGTCAGCAGATAAACGTCGCCATACCGGGAGAAAATCAGGGGATACAGACTGATGATGCACAGGGGAATCAGATAGACCAACAGCAGAGCCAGATATTTCCCCAAAATCACCTGCGTCGTGGTGATGGGCAGCGAATACAAAAGCTGATCGGTTTTTTGCTTTCGTTCTTCCGCGATGACGCGCATGGTCAGGATGGGGACGATAACCACGAAAACCAGGCAGCCAAAGCTCAGAACAAACTCGAAGTTGCTGACCGCGGCCTGCAGATTGTAAAGAACCGAGCCAATGCCAATAAAGGCCAGCAGGAACGCGCCGAACACGTAGGCGGTCAGAGAATGGAAATACGTCCTCAGCTCATGCTTCAAAACAGCGATCATGCCTCTTCCACCTCACTTTCTGCGGCTTCCGTCACGGGCGCATCGGGCCCGCCTTCCGAAAGCTCGATGAAAATGTCTTCCAGATTGCCCTTCTTCAGACTCATCTCCAGAATCACATTTTGACTGGCGGCAAAGGCCAGAAAGACGCTCCGGGACAGCGCATAGATGTCGTTTTGGTCGGTTTTGATGTGGGCCGTGGTCCACTGTCCGTTCACCGGCTCCGCGGACACCTGCGTAATGTGCTCAACCGGAGAGAGGATCCGGCTCAGTTCCTCCTCGGAGGCGTCTGTGGTCACCGCGATCTCGTTCGGAGACAGCAGCTTCTTCTCCAAATTCTCCGGGTTATCAAAGACCACCAGCCTGCCGTGGGAAATCATCAGAATCTGGTCACAAATGGCCTGCACCTCGGAAAGAATATGAGAGCTGAAAATAACGGTATGGGCCTTGCCCAGTTCTTTAATGAGATCTCTGATCTCAATGATCTGGATGGGGTCGAGCCCCACCGTCGGCTCGTCCAGGATAATGACCTTGGGGTTTCCCAGCAGTGCCTGGGCGATCCCCACGCGCTGCCTGTAGCCCTTGGACAGCGCAGAAATGCGGCGGTGCTTCATGTGGTCAATTTTCGTCAGGCCAATGACCTCCTGGATTTGCCGTTTCAGCTCCTCGCCCCGCAGTCCTTTTGCTTCCCCCACAAAGGCGAGATACTCCAAAGGTGTTTCATTCATATACAGGGGAGGGTGCTCCGGCAGATAGCCGATCAGCTTTTTGGCCTTTTCCGGCTCATCGAAGATGTCGTACCCGTCGATCCGCACCTGGCCCGCCGTTGCTGACAGGCAGCCTGTCATGATGTTCATGGTCGTGGATTTTCCCGCACCGTTCGGGCCAAGGAAGCCATAGACATGGCCCTCTCCGATCTCAAAAGACAGGTCGTCCACAGCTGTGAAATCACCATAACATTTCGTCAGGTGTTCAACTGATATCATAAGGAACCTCCTTTATGCTTATTTGTTGTCCGGGCATAGTTTCTGAAACGCCGGACGAACCATTTACTGCCCCAATATAGCATCCCGAGCTGAACCATCACTGAAATTCCTTTTGGTTCACTGGAAAAAACAGGAGCGGATCACGAAGTGATCCGCTCCGGCTTGTAATCATCATTTTTCGGTCGTGGTTGGCAGCTGAACGAAGAAGGTGTTGACACCGCCCTTGCTCTCCGCCCAGATCTTGCCCTTGTGGGCCTTCACAACGCCCTCCGCAATGGAAAGGCCCAGACCGTAGCTTCCCGTTCGCTCCCGCGCCGCATCGGCCCGGTAAAACCGTTTGAAGATATTTTTCAGTTCCCTGTCAGACATGGCTCTGCCTTCGTTTGCCACCGTCAGAAGACAGCTTTTTTTGTTATGGTTTTGCAGCGTCACACAGGTGCGTCCATGGGCGATGCTGTATTTTTGAGCATTGTCCAGCAGGATATCCACCACCTGTGTTATATGCGGCTGACTGCCTGAGATCCGGATGTGGGGCTCAATGGCGCTGTCCAGCTCCAGCTCCCGCTCATAAAAAACAGAGTCAAACGGCAGGAGTGCGTTGGATACGGTTTCGCTCAGATCAAAGGGGGCAAAGTCCATGACGCCGGCGCCCTGATCCACCTGGGCAGAGTTCAGAAGCTTTGAGATCAGATCTTTCATCTGCCGGGATACGGTGAGGATATTCGCGGTCAGCTTTCCCTGCAGCTCCGGGTCTTCTCCGTTTTCGGAAAGCATCTGCGCGTTGCTGAGAATCACCGTCAGGGGCGTTTTCAGTTCATGAGAAGCGTCCGCCACGAATTGCCGCTGCTGCTCCCAGGCTGTTTCCACAGGCCTGACCGCCCAATGCGCCAGTAAAATGCTGACAATCAGAAAAAGGATAAAGCTGACGATGCCAATAACCAGACAGTTCTGGAACAGATGATTCAGGGTGCTGACCTCGCTGGAGATATCCGCAAACACGATGCATTGGGTAGTGGGCGTCACGATGCGGATAAAGCGCAGGTTATAATCGGACAGCACACCGGATTTCTGGTCGGCGGATAAGGTGAACAGTTCTTCCAGCAGCCCCTGATCCGTCAGATCGTAATAGCCGCCGCCGGATACCAGCAGCTCCCCGCCGGGGCCCTGCTGAAGGGTAAAATGCGGAAGCCAGACGCCCGGGCTTCCCTGTCCGGGCACGCCAAGCTGATGCGGATGCAGGGCCACGGACTGCATCATGTCAATGCTTTCCTTCTCCATGCTCGCGCTGGTGAAGCGAAGCACCAGTCCGAAGATCGCGCACAGCATGATGGTCACAATGGTCATGTTGATGCATACAAATTTAATTCGCAAACGCCGGATCATGGCTTTACCACCTCCAAATGATACCCCAGCAGCCGGATGGACTCGATCCGCAGATCCGAACCGATGCTTTTCAGCTTCTTGCGTAAAAAGCCCACATACGCTTCCACATTGTTCTCCGTAGCGTTGGATTCATAGCCCCATACCTGCACCAACAGCACATCTTTTCGTATGCTTCGGCCCTGATACTGCATCAGCCGGCGCATCACATCAAATTCTTTTTTGGACAGGCGGATACTGCTTTCCTCCGTGCTGAGCACATAGCCCGTCAGATCCAGCGTGGTATTTCCATACCGAAGCACATCTATCTGATCGCCCTGACGGCGCAGCAGGGCGTTGATGCAGGCCAGCAGCTCCATGTTGTCAAAGGGTTTTGTCAAATAGTAATCCGCCCCGGCATTCAGTCCCTCGATCCGGTCATGCACCTCACTTTTGGCCGTCAGCATTAAAATAGGCGTTGTGATCCGATGCGTGCGTACTTTTCTGGCGACCTGATACCCATCAAGCTTGGGCATCATCACATCCATAATCAGAAGATCATAGATGCCGGTCTCGGCGTACTCCGCTCCGTCCTCGCCATCGTAGACCACCTCGACCTCGAATCCTTTGATCTCCAGGAGAGTCTGTAACGCTTCGGCCAGAAGCTTGTCATCTTCTATAATCAATATCTTCATGCTGCCACTCCCTGCCGGTCAAGACTAGACTTCTTCGTCATTATAGTACATCCGACGGCTGAAACATCCCTGAAAAAGCAAGTTTTACAAACCGTTCACAAAAGAAAGCGGGAACATTTCAGAGATAGTTCAGGCCCCTGCGCTATACTGTCTTTCGTAAGCAAACTCGAAGCCGCTCACCAAAGCAAATGGGAGCCGCTGTCCGTTCTCCGCTTATTTTCATACATACCGCTGTTTCCGCAGCAGGGATTGCGGTTGAGCCTGCCGTGGTATGTATTTTTCAGGATGGAAATAAGGGGACTTTATATAAACCACTTGAGCGCAGTTCAAAATGGCGAACTGCGCTCAAGACGATA
>JBJDYS010000056.1:0-2742 GCA_051867595.1 Oscillospiraceae bacterium | reverse complement strand
GTGGTGGGGCTTCCCGCCGCCCATACCTGCGTGCTCTGCCCCCATCGGGGATCAGGGCCGAGGACAAGGGACTTGCCGCCCCAAAAGTAGGTGACCTTGCCGCACAGGGACAGGGCGTACTGAACGA
The DNA here is from genome assembly GCA_051867595.1 of Oscillospiraceae bacterium. Taxonomy (GTDB): domain Bacteria; phylum Bacillota; class Clostridia; order Oscillospirales; family Oscillospiraceae; genus CAJOIG01. The sequence goes on along the minus strand of JBJDYS010000056.1, from coordinate 2,615 downwards.
CGAGACGACGCTCTGGGGATAGATCGTCTGGCAAATTTTCCCATACAGACAGAGCCGTGGCGTCGGAAATATCGAGGTCGATAGCGAACAGATCCCATTTGTCCAGCTCCAAAAGCAGGACTTCCATAGACTCACGCTGATAGTGGGTAAGACGATATTCGTCCTCCATGTCGGCGGCGGTCTTGGCCGGGACGGACATGGTGATGTACTTGTCCTGCACAAGATTTTTGCTGTCCGCGGCTTTGGCGGTGAGGATGCCGTTCAGCTCATCCCGGAAACGGTCGCTGCCGTCCCTGCGCCCCGGCATGAGCATGGTGCGCTGGAACTCCTTTTCGTTGAGCCGGTGGTTTACGATGGTGAGCTTGACCGTGGCTCCTGCGGGGAGCGAGGACAAAATGCCGCCGTAGGTGCGGATCACGCGCTTGCGGTCCTCATCTGCGGCGGATACATAGTTAATATCCGAAAAGCGCCATGTCCGGCTGTACTTCCGACCGACGTGCCAGGCCCCGTCCCCGTATATCTCGCTGACGGGAATAGAGTCCTGGACGCTCCGGGGTATTTTGAATCTGGTGCGTTCGGCTTTCTCGGCTTCGGAGAGCGTCTTAATCAAAGTCATCCGCTCACCTCGTTAATTCGATATAGAATGGGTTTCATGGTGAAACCCATTTGTTTCATAAAAATACTCTGCCGAGGACAATCCCGGCAGAGTGGTAATAGTTTATTCCGTTCAAAACAATATCGCCAGATAATCCTGCCGACCATCCAGAACGCGGGTTACTTCTACGTGTTTCTCCCGGACACGATAGAAAATAAGCCGCTTGGAAACCAGCAGATAGCGCAGATCCGTTTCTATGTCATACTGAGCGTTCAAAGGCGTCCCCATATAGGGATTGTCACCCAAAAGAGAGATGGCATTTACTATCTGATAGGTCAGCCTTTTGGCGGCTTCCTCATTGTGTAATTCCCTGCTCACATATTGCTGTGTTTCCAGAATATCCGCGATCGCCGTCTCTTTGTATTCTATCCTCATATGTCCAGACCCAGCATCTTTCGGGCTTCGGCCTCAGAATAGGAAACAGAGCATTCATCGCCCTTTTGCAGTTCCTTGACCAGACGGGACATAGCCTTTGCTTTGATAACGGCGGCATTTTCTTCGGTCACAGGGAACGGGAACCCCCCGGCGTTGATAGACTGCTGGAAAAATACGTTCACGGCGTCCGTCAGGGTCAGGCCGTTTTTCGCGTAGACTTCCTCCAGCTTCCGACGCACCTCCGGATTCACCCGGATGCGGAACATATCGGTTTTCGGAGCTGATACGATGTTATCCATGAAAAACACCCCCTTTGTATGGGTCTAGTATACCACGGGTAGGTCAAGAAATCAACTATGTAGCAACTTGGTGGGCACAAAACTTTTCGCAATGAACCTCATTTCGCATCATAATACCGCTATGGACATGACCCATATAAACAGCGTCCCGAGCAGGGAGACGAGCCAGAGCGGTATGCTCTGCAAAAAGCTCACATCCTCCACGGCGGACACGATCTCGGACGGCAGGGTTGCGGCCTCCGTAACCGTACCGCCAATGCCGCTCATGGCGGCAGTGATGGCGCTCCCGCAGATGTTGAAGATAGCCAGCATGATCTCCATGCCGTTTCCCACGGCGACCTTTGCCGCCGCGAAGCGGATGAAGTGTCGCAAAACAAACTCCGGGCGCTGAAAATCCTTGAACGACGCCGCGGAATGGAATATACCCATGGCGAAAAACAGGACGAGCAGGCCGTAGCCGATGCCCTGCAGGGCCGAGTGGATGCCGACGATCACGCTCCATATCTGCCCGCCCTTAAAGCTCTGCGGCGTGATGGTGAGGAGCGTCCATATCTCAGTGAGCTTCTCATTCCATACACCGAGAGCGTTTTCCAAACTGCTTATGATCCAGTTATCGCTTATGCGTCACACCCCCTTTGCGAGTGATGAGGCATAGCATCACAGCACGCCGATGGTGGAGAGGATCTCCTTGGAAAAGGCGATGAGCAGGCCGCCGAAAAGGCAGAGAAAGCCCTGTGTGCGCTGGCTGGCGTCGTGGCTCTGTACGCTCATGCCAACCTGCACGACGCCCCAGCCGAGGATGATAATGCCAATGGCCTTGATGCAGGAAAAGATAAACTCGGAAAGGTTGTTCACGATGGTGAGAGGGTCGCTGTCCGCCAGCACCGGCGTCGTAAACAGCGCCGCGTTCACGGCGAGGATCGCGGCGGTGAAATAGGTATGCTTGATTCTGTTATGGATGTGTCTTTTCAAATAAAGTCCTCCATGTTTTCAATGATTTCGATGTCGTCCAGACTGTCAAAGGCAAAGGAAAGCTCGCCCGTGTCGTAGACGCACGTGGTGTGATGGACGTAAGGCGCGGCGCCTCCGTCCACGGTGTACTTGACGTTCGGATGCTTCATAAGGTCGAATTTTTTGTCCATGATTGGCTTTTCGCCTCGAATGAATACAATGGCGTTGCGGTTATCCAGCATCCGTACCTCGTCCGGGGTCAGCAGCTCGCGCCCGGTCTGCTGGAAGTTCTGCGAGAACGAGCCGCTGCGTCCCTTTGACTGACTGCTCGTCCG
>JBJDYS010000055.1:0-12493 GCA_051867595.1 Oscillospiraceae bacterium | reverse complement strand
CCATGCAGACTCGTCTTGCTTCTCCTCCTCACCATTGTTCAGTTTTCAGGGCGCAAGCCCTGGAAGATGTGTGAAATGGCCCGATGGTCAAGTGGTCAAGACGGGGGCCTCTCACGCCCCAATCGGGGGTTCGACTCCCCCTCGGGTCACCATTTCTTACATCCAATATGCACCATTAGCTCAGTTGGTAGAGCACCTGACTCTTAATCAGGGTGTCCAGGGTTCGAGTCCCTGATGGTGTACCAATAGTTGGTGGCTATGACAGCGGGGGTCCACCCGTTCCCATTCCGAACACGGAAGTTAAGCCCGACTGTGCCGACGATACTTGTCTGGAGACGGACTGGAAAAATAGGTCGCTGCCAACACTGAGCTCCGCTTAGCGGAGCTCAGGCTATATGCCTCTTTAGCTCAGTCGGTAGAGCGACGGACTGTTAATCCGCAGGCCGTTGGTTCGAGTCCAACAAGAGGCGCCAGCAGCGATGCCGCCGCTTAAGCGGCGGCATTGTTGTTATATTCTGGGATGAGGACCATTAGCTCAGTTGGTTAGAGCAGCCGGCTCATAACCGGTCGGTCCGGGGTTCGAGTCCCTGATGGTCCACCAAATTACATATAGGGGAATAGCTCAGTTGGCAGAGCGACGGTCTCCAAAACCGTAGGCCGAGGGTTCGAAACCTTCTTCCCCTGCCAAGACCCGCCGTCCTTGTGACCGCGGGTCTTGGCATTTTTCGCTTTCGATCTGTCCATAAAACGCAACCCACCGGATGAACTGCTCATCCGGTGGGTTGCGTTTTATTCGGCGTTCGTCTGTTCAAAGAGCCAGTCGCGGACTGCTTCCAGCTTGTAGGCATAATCAAAGGATGCCATGTGCTCCATCCCGGAGCCGCCGTTCAGGACAGAACCTGTCAGCCAGCGGATCATGTTGATGTGATTCCCGGCTTCCAGTTCATCGGCCACCAGCGCGTTCAGTGTATCGGCATCCGCCTGAGCATCCCAGTCCTTTTCATAGCTGTAGGGTACCTTGTCCTGATCCAGCATGGCCATGACCTCGTCCTGTCCGCCGACGGCTTTGTCATCACCGCCCGCGACAATATAGAAGAAGTTCTGGCTCTCCAGACCGGTGAGCGTTGTGATGTCCCACTGACCATCAACGAAAAGCTCTGCGGCAAAGAGGTCGGGATTATTTGCCGCCGTGATGAGGAACGTCATGCAGCCCATCGACTGACCCGTCGCATAGAGACGATCCGGATCGCCGTTGTAGCGTGCGGCCATTTCGGTTACGAGACGCGGCATGAGTTCGATATAATCGGTCGTCACGAAGCCGTTGTGATCGTCGAGGATGACCTCATTGAACACCGGCACAATAACAATGCAGGGGTGTTTTTCCTGCTCTGCTTCGGTTGCCCAAATGAGCCCGCCCCAGCCCTGTGTAAGGAAGCGTTCGCTTGAGCCGACGACGCTGGCGTCCGGAATGAAAAATACAACGGGGTATTGCTCGCCGGAGGCGGCATTCTCCGGCAGAAATACATGACAGGGAACAGTGAGGCCGGTCTGCACATCGACGTATTCGTCTAGGAAAAATTTTTCGACACACTCGTCGATCATGGACTGGAGCTCTTCATCCGGTTCGGTGCCGGATTCGTTTGAGGCGGATAATTCGCGGGAAGCGGCCATGGCCGGAATCCCGGCGGAGAGCAAAATGCATACGATCAACAGGGTTGAAAAGAGTTTCTTTGTTTTGGAAAGCATGGGATAAACCTCCTTTATTCTTGGTATCAGTATATCGGCATTACTTTAAGAATACTTAAAATTATTTTTAATATCCTTATAAAAATACATCAACGAAGTTAGTTGTTTTGGGATGGTTTTATGTTGGATTTTGTTTAGTTATGCCCATAAATAATCTGGGCATTGACAATGCAGAATGTTAATATTATACTAAACAGGTAGTGAGACAGGCAATTTTTTGGGTAAAATTGTGCAAATCACTATATTTCAAAAATTTAGGAGGATCTCATGAAAAAACTGTTGTCTCTGATTCTGGCGCTTACCATGGTGTTTGCGCTGGCCGCCTGCGGTGGTTCCAATACCACGACCGAAGCTCCCGCTGCCGATACCGCTGCGGAGGCTCCTGCCGCTGAAGCTCCTGCTGCTGACGGCCTGAAGGTCGGCGTGTTCTATTACACCTATGCCGACACCTACATCTCCTCTGTTCGCACGGCTCTGGACGCCGCTCTGTCCGCGAAGGGTATTACCTATCAGGACTATGACGGCAACGGCAACCAGACCACCCAGAACGAGCAGATCCAGACGGCCGTTACCGACGGCTACAATATGCTGGTTGTCAACATGGTCACCTCTGGCTCTTCGGACGTCGCCAAGGAGATCATCAACATGGCAAACGGCATCCCTGTTGTGTTCTTCAACCGCGCCATCGAGGCGGACGGTGAAGAGGGCACGGTTCTGAATGCGAATGAGACCATCGCGTTCATCGGCACCGATGCTCCTGAGGCCGGCCATATGCAGGGCCAGATGATCGGCAACTACCTGCTCGAGAACTATGATGCGGTCGACCTGAACGGCGATGGCGTCATCTCCTATGCCATGATGAAGGGCGACGAGGCGAACGTCGAGGCTATCTACCGCACCCAGTACGGCCAGGAGGACGCCGACGCGATCCTGACCGAAGCCGGCAAGCCCGCTATGGAGTACTTCGACGCTTCCAACAGCTCCAAGTATCAGGTGGATCTGAACGGTCAGTGGTCCGCGCAGGCCGCGCAGGATTATATGCAGACCAACCTCTCCCAGTATAACGAGGCCAACGGTAACATGATCGAGCTCATTATCTGCAACAACGACAACATGGCCGAGGGTTCGATCTCTGCGCTGGAGCAGGCCGGCTACAACACCGGTGCTGAAGGCGCCACCACCATCCCCGTATTCGGCGTTGATGCGACCGACGCTGCGAAGGAGCTCATCGCTGCCGGCAAGATGACCGGTACCGTTAAGCAGGACGCCGAGGGCATGGCGAATGCCATCGCCGACGTTGTTGAGGCCGTTTCCGGCGGCGCCACCATGGCGGAAGCCGTTGCTGCTGAGGCGGACGTGGCCGATATGTACACCGTGGCCGAGGGCATTGCGAACAAGCTGTTCGTCGCCTATGCTCCCTACACCGGCTGATACATTTGAAATACCATAAGGGGCAGCCGCCAGCCGGCGGCTGCCCCTTGTAAAACCCACTGCAACGATTTAAAGGGAGGGAAGGATGAGTATGGATCAGGACATCCTCCTGAGAATGACAGACATCACAAAGACGTTTCCTGGCGTCAGAGCGTTGGATCATGTATCTCTGGAAGTAGAGGCGGGTACAGTTCACGCCCTGATGGGCGAGAACGGCGCCGGAAAGTCCACGCTTATGAAGTGCCTGTTCGGTATCTACAACAAGGACGGCGGGCACATTTACCTCGAGGGGAAAGAGGTCAACTTCAAGAGCTCCAAGGAAGCGCTGCAGAACGGCGTGGCCATGGTGCATCAGGAGCTGAACCAGGCCCTCAAGCGCTCCGTCATGGATAACCTGTGGCTGGGCCGTTTCCCGCTGATCGGCGGCGTGATGGTCAACGAGCGCAAAATGTACAAGGACACAATGGCCATCTTTGAGGAGCTGGAGATTGATGTCGATCCGCACCGGATCATGAGCACGATGCCGGTGTCTCAGCGCCAGATGGTCGAGATCGCCAAGGCGGTCTCCTATAATTCAAAAGTAATCGTTTTCGACGAACCGACCTCCTCGCTGACCGAGGAAGAGGTGGAGCACCTGTTCCGCATCATCAATATGCTGCGAAATCGGGGCGTCGGAATCATATACATTTCCCACAAGATGGCGGAGATCAAGCGGATATCCGATACGATCACCGTCATGCGCGACGGCACATGGGTCGCCACAAAGCCCGCCGCGGAGCTCGAGATGAATGACATCATCCGGCTCATGGTCGGACGTGAGCTGAACAATCAGTTCCCGCCCAAGAGCAACAAGCCCGGCGATGTCTATCTGAAGGTAGAGAATCTGACGGCGCAGTACTCGCTCCTGAAGGACGTCTCCTTTGAGGCACGCCGCGGCGAGGTGCTCGGTCTGGCCGGTCTGGACGGCTCCGGCCGTACCGAGACGCTTGAGAACATCTTTGGCATTGCCACGCGCAAATCCGGCAAAATTACGCTGGACGGCAAGGAATGCAAGAACCGTGATGCGGAGGAGTCGATCGAAAACGGCTTTGCCATGCTGACAGAGGAACGCCGTGCCACGGGTATTTTCTCCATCCTGAACATCCGCGAGAATACGGTCATCTCCAGTCTGGACCGTCATAAAAAACTGGGCCTGTACCTCAGTTCCAAGTCGATGGAGAAGGATACGCAGTACTATATCGACGCGCTGCATACCAAGACCCCGAATCAGGAGACCAAAATCCGCAGCCTTTCCGGCGGCAACCAGCAGAAGGTCATTATCGGCCGCTGGCTGCTTACAGAACCGGAGGTTCTGCTTTTGGACGAGCCGACCCGCGGCATCGATGTGGGCGCGAAGTATGAGATTTATCAGCTGATCCTGGATCTTGCCAATCAGGGCAAGACCGTCATCATGGTTTCCTCCGAGATGCCCGAGCTTCTGGGTATCTGCGACCGGATTCTGGTCATGTCCGGCGGCCGTCTCGCCGGCGAAGTGGACGCCAGAACCACCACGCAGGAAGAAATCATGACTTTGGCAGCAAAATACGTATAAGGGAGGCGGCATCATGGCTAATCCTGTAAAGAAACTTCAGCAAACAGCTGAGATCTACAAAACGCTTGATAAAACGGACAAAAAGCATTTCTGGGCCGACGGGATTCTGAACAACGCACTGTATATCGTTATGGTGATCTTCATCATCTACACGGCGTTTAAGAACCCCAACTTCATCAAAGCCGGTTCCATCGTTAACATCATCTCTCTGGCGGCGGCCTCTCTGCCCATGGCGCTCGGTATCGCGGGGTGCATCGTCCTGACCGGTACGGACCTGTCCGGCGGTCGTGTGGTCGGCCTGACCGCCGGTATCGCCGGTGCGCTGCTGCAGAGCCACGAGATTTCCCGCCGTATGTTTGAGAATCTCCCGGCGAACAACGCGATCTGGATTCTGGCAGTTATCCTGATCGTCGTCATTGTCGGTGCGATCATCGGCCTCGTGAACGGCTTCTTCGTGGCGAAGTTCAGCCTGCATCCGTTCATCGTAACGCTGGCCACGCAGCTCATTACCTACGGCCTGATCCTGATGTTCTTCATGATTAACGGTAACAACGGCCAGCCGGTTTCCGGTCTGTCCAATGAGTATAAGAGTGTGGTCACGGCGCCGCTGATTAAATTCGGCTCGGTCTCCATTCCGCTGTATGTCCTGTATGCCGCGCTGCTGGTGGCGCTCATGTGGTTCATCTGGAACAAGACCACCTTCGGCAAGAATATGTTCGCCGTCGGCTCCAACCCTGAGGCGGCGAAGGTCTCCGGCGTAAACGTGTTCTGGACGACCGTCCTCGTACATACGCTGGCCGGCGCCATGTATGGCTTCACGGGCTTCATTGAAGGCGCTCGTATCAGCTCAATCACCCAGTCTGCCGGCCTCAACTACGAATGCGACGCAATCGCGGCCTGCGTTATCGGCGGCGTCTCGTTCGTCGGTGGTACCGGTAAGATCAGCGGTATCGTGCTCGGCGTTTTCGTCCTGCGTATCATCTTCGTCGCGCTGACGATGCTGGGCATCGATCCGAACCTTCAGTACATCATCAAGGGTGCGATCATCCTGGCGGCCTGCTCGCTGGATATGCGTAAATACCTCGTCAAGAAGTGATGGACGATCCTTCCCGGGAGTCCGAGAGCGTACCGGAAAACACCGGCGGTTTGTATAAGAACGTCAATGTCCCGGTTAAAACGGTCAACATGGCCGTGATTGTGCTTCTAGCGATCGTGGTGATTCTGACCCTTGTCGGACAGATAAACGGCGGCTTTACCGTGAGTTTTGACTCCCGCGGCGGCTCGGATGTTGCGGCGCAGAAGCTGGAATACGGCGCGCTGATCGAAGAGCCTGAGCCGCCGACACGCGAGGGGTTCGAGTTCAGCGGCTGGTACATTGATTCCAACTGCTACGACCTGTGGGACTTCTCCTCGCAGACCGTATCCGACAATGTGACGCTGTACGCCGGCTGGACAGAACGCTCCGGACAATAGCGCAAAAAAATCCCTGCACCATGCGGTGCAGGGATTTTTTGCGCAGGGGAAATTGGATGCCGGTCAGGAGAGAAGATGGCGGGATTTTTCGTAGGCCGCGATCACGGCGTCCATGGCTGCGCCGCGGAAGCCGGCGTTTTCGAGAACTCGCACGCCCTCGATGGTGCTGCCGCCGGGAGAGCATACGGCGTCTTTGAGTTCACCGGGATGCTTGCCGCTTTCCAGAACGAGCGCGGCGCTGCCGGCGACAGCCTGCGTGGCCCATTGGAGAGCATCGGCGCGGGAAAGACCGGTCTGGACTGCGCCGTCCGCCAGCGCTTCGATAAAGAGATAGGTGAAGGCCGGGGTGCAGCCGCCGATGGTCATGCCGGCGTCGGCGTGTGCCTCCTCGGTGAAGGCGGTGCGTCCGCAGCCTGCGAGGAGCGCTGCCAGCTCGTCGAGCGTTTCCTGCGGAACATCGCCGCAGGGCGCGATCAGCAGCAGACCCTGTCCGATGGAGCAGGGCGTGTTTGGAAGAATCCGGACGATCGGATTGCCGCGGCCCAACGCGGCGCGAATGGAGCCGCCGTCCATACCAGCAGCCATGGACACAATGACGGTGTGAGCGGAGATGCAGGCGGAGATCTCCCGCAGAACTTCAGGCACCGCAGGGGGCTTTATGCCCAGGAACACATAGTCCGCGTTTTCGGCGCAGTCGGCGTTGTTCATGCTGACTGTACAGCCGAGCTCTGCGGCCAGAGCGTCCGCTTTCGAGCGGGTTCGGTTGGCGATGTATATGCCTTCCGCGCCGTTTTTGGCGCAGACAGCCCTCAGGATCGCGCCGCCCATATTGCCGACGCCGATAAAGGAAATTTTACGCATGGAAGCCTCCGTATATATTGATAAAATGATTCTATCATAGCATCCCAGGGGAAACAACCAAAAGAAAATACGTTGTTTACAAAATGCAAGGGGACAGGTATACTGAATGTAAATAGAGCCGATAACAGGGGAGCGTGTGTAAAATGAGCGGTCATTCGGAACAAAACGGTCGATATTTTATAACAAAACGCTGTATTGCCTGCGGAACCTGTCTCGCCGTTTGCCGGGAATACTGCATTGCGGGCGGCGCGCCGCCGTTCGTCATCCGGCAGAGCGCGTGTGTGCGCTGCGGCATCTGCGCGGCGAAGTGTCCCGTCAAGGCGATCGTCTATGAGGAAAATAAATAGAGCATCCGGACAGATTTCTCTGCCCGGATGCTTTGTTATGTGCTATTCTTCTTCCAGAGCGGCCTCGATGGCCTGGGCAAGCTGATCGGCACAGGATGTACCGCGTCCGCCGCAGTCGTTTCCGCGCAGAATACGGGCGATATCCTGTGCATCGGCTCCCTCAACAAGCTTTCCGATGGCTTTGAGGTTTCCGTTGCATCCGCCGGTGAACCGGACGTTGTGAAGCTTTCCGTCCTCCAGACTGAATTGGATTTTTCTCGCGCAGACGGGGCCGGTCGGGGTGTATGTGTAGGTTTCCATGAATGATCTCCTGCGTATTTGTTATTTATAGTATATCATTGTCCGGGTTCGTCGGCAAGAAGCGGATTGACCCGCACCATAATGTGCTTTATTTTCGGGAATTTTGCCTCGATCGCCTCGTGTACCTGCTCGGCAATGGCATTGCTCTCGGTCAGCGGGAGCGTGCCATCGGCAAAGATTTCGACATCCACATAGATTTTGTTTCCGAACTCGCGGGTCTGAAGCGCGCCGATCCCCAGCACACCTTCCTGCTCTTTGACGCACGCGGCGATCGCGTCCTCGGTTTCCGTGTCGCAGGCGTGATCGACCATCTTTTTAATGGCGTCGGAGAAAATGTCATAGGCGGCTTTTACGATGAACAGGCAGATCACAAGGCTGGCCGCGGCGTCGAGCCAGGGATAGCCCAATCTGGCGCCGCCGATGCCGATCAGCGCGCCGATGGACGAGAGCGCGTCGCTGCGGTGATGCCATGCGTCCGCCATCAGGGCGCCGGAATCAAGTATCTTGGCATAGTGGGCGGTGTAGCGGTACATTGCTTCCTTGACGATGATCGAGAGGATCGCCGCAAAAAGCGCGAGCAGGCCCGGCGTTCCGATCCCGGTGTCAAAGCCTGCGGAAAGCTGCTCAATGGCCGAGTGACCGATGAACAGTCCCGTTATGAACAGAATGACGGCGAGTACGATGGCGGCAACGGGCTCAAAGCGCTCATGGCCGTAAGGATGCTCCTTGTCTGCCTCCTTTGATGCGAGCTTCACGCCGATGATGACGATGATGCTGCTGAAAACATCCGAGGCGGAATGAACGGCGTCGGAGATCATGGCGTTTGAATGCGCGACGATTCCCGCCAGCATCTTGAACAGGGTCAGGGCGATGTTTCCGAAGATGCTGACATTGGAGACCTTGATGGCCGTCTTTTCAAAATCATTTTGGGGAGCGGTCGATTTTTTCATCATGGGAATTACCTCCGCGACAGGATCCATACTACTCTATGGCATAGGCTTATCCTGTGTGCTTGTTGTGTTCCGGGCAGAATGCAGAAAACCCGCGGAACCAGTAAGTCAGCTTACTGTCCCGTGGGCGAATCGACCACTGTTACATAGGTAACCCGGCTCCGGACGGTTATCCCGGCCTGATCAGTTTGTACTTTATCTGGTTTGCAGCATTTCTTGGAGTATACCATATGCGGGCCGGGATTGCAATATTCTGTTACGCATAAATGATCGAAAGCGCCCTCCGTCAGGCTGACGGAGGGCGCTTCCGGGTATGCGATGACGTTTGGATCAGTAGTTTTCGGCGCGAAGCTCGAAATAGGACTGCGCGTGATTGCAGACCGGGCATATCTCCGGGGCGGAGGTGCCGATGACGATATGACCGCAGTTGCGGCACTCCCAGATCTGGACACCGGCGCGCTCGAACACCTGCTTGGTCTCCACATTGTTCAGAAGCTTGCGGTATCTCTCCTCGTGCATCTTCTCGATGGCAGCGACGCCGCGGAAACGCTCGGCGAGGTCATGGAAGCCCTCTTCATCGGCCTCCTTGGCCATACGGGCATACATATCCGTCCACTCGGCGTTCTCGCCCTCGGCGGCGTGCAGAAGATTCTCTGCGACATCGCCGATCTCGCCCAGCGCCTTGAACCAAAGCTCCGCGTGTTCCTTCTCGTTATCGGCGGTACGCTGGAAGATGGCCGCGATCTGCTCATAGCCGGCCTTCTTGGCAACGGATGCGAAGTAGGTGTACTTGTTGCGGGCCATGGACTCGCCGGCAAAGGCTTCCCACAGGTTCTTCTCGGTTTTGGTACCGGCGTACGGATTCTTAACAGTCTCGCTCATAATAAATACCTCCTGAATGGTTTATTTGTATATGGTAAAAATATATCCTTAGATATTCACGTCCAGCGCGAAGAGACCGCCTGCGCCGCCGGAATAGAGGAAGAGGACGTTATCCTCCGGGCGGAAAGCGCCTTCCCGGGCCATCTTCACAAGACCGGCAAAGGTCTTTCCGGTGTAGACAGGGTCGAGGAAAAGGCCCTCGGCACGGGCCAGCATGGCGATCGCGGCGTTGCCCTCCTCGGAGGGGAGGGCATAGCCCGGGCCGCACATATCGAGATGACGGACATCCTCATTGCGAATCACCAGATCCGCCTCGAGGAGCTTTGCCGTGCCGCGCATGATCTCCGGCGTGATGACGTCGAAGGGATCGGTATCCACCATAACGCCCGTGACGGTGGTCTCCGGCATATACAGCATGGCGCCCAGCGCGATACCGGCGTGTGTACCGCCGCTGCCTTCGGCGCATACGATATGGTCGAAGTGTATGCCCTGCTCGCGGATCTCCTTCACGCACTCCACATAGCCCAGAGCGCCGAGGGAGTTCGAGCCGCCGCAGGGGATCTTGTAATAGGGCCTGCCGAGCGCCTGGCCGACGCGATCCATTTCGGCATAGATGTCGTCATAGCTGTCCGTGTCCATAAAGCGCACATCCGTGCCCATGAGGTATTCAAGGAGCTGATTGCCCTTACGGTCGGTTACGCCGCGCTTTTTCAGGATGAGGATGGGTGTCATGCCCATCTTGTTGGCACAGGCGGCGGTGAGCATCGCGTGGTTGGACTGCGCGCCGCCGGTGGTAAAGACGATCTCCGCGCCCTGTTCCTTGGCCTCGGCCATGAGATACTCAAGCTTGCGGACTTTGTTGCCGCCTAGACCGACGCCGGTCAGGTCGTCGCGCTTGATCCAGACATTGGTGCCAAGTTCGCGGCTGATGTTGTCCAGACGGTGAATGGGCGTGGGAAACACGCCGAGTTTTACCTTGGGGAAATCGGAAAGAGCTTTCATGAACAGAGATTCCTTTCGGAGAACGGGTCAGCCGGGCAGTTCAAATCCGCATGGCATCCTTGTCATTTAATTTAACACATTATATCGCATTGTTTTTGCGCCGTCAATCCAATTTCAGTAAGGAAGGGCTATTCAATTGACGGGGACGTATGGTATAATAACAAAAAAGTAATGTGCGGGGAACGGCTTGTTTTATGAAAAAAAGAACGAAAAACACGGTCTATGCCATCATGCTTGGTCTGGCGGCGATCGGGATGGGGATTGCCCTGTCTTTGCTCGGCGGAGAGACGGCGGCCGCGGAGCCGGAAACGCAGGTTGTGGCGGAGCTTCCGGAGAGCACGCCGCCGATCACGGAGAGCTTTCCGTATGAGACGTCGCTCTTTGATACGGGATATGTTCATACGATCGATGTCGTTGTTGACCCCGCCGTCTGGGAGGAATTCCAGGAGACCTGCAAGGATAAGGAATATATCGCCTGCGATCTCGTGATCGACGGGGAGACCTTTGAAAACGCGGCGATCCGCGCCAAGGGCAACAGCTCCCTGAATATGCTCCGCGCCGGGCAGAAATACAGCTATAAGATCGAGTTTGACCACTACCGGGAGGAGACCTTCCGGGGGCTTGACAAGCTCAATCTGAACAATCTGACCATGGATGACAGCTGCATGAAGGACTATCTCGTTTACCGCATGATGTCCGATTTCGGGGTGGATGCGCCGCTTTGCAGCTATATTTTCATGACGGTGAACGGCGAGGACTGGGGTCTGTACCTGGCTGTGGAGGGCGTGGAGGATTCCTTCCTCGCACGGAATTACGGCTCGGACTACGGCGCGCTGTATAAGCCCGATAACATCAGCCAGCACAAGGGCGATGATGACAACAACAACTTCCCCGGTGGGGGCGGTATGCCCATGCCGATGCCGTCGTTTGAGATGAGCTCCGGCGAAACCGATGACGGCGGGCAAACCCCTGCGGCGGAAACCGCTTCGGAGGAACCGGCGGATGAGGCGGAGCCGGTTGACGCTGACGACGATCCGCCGTCACCGGAGATGCCCGGCGGTTTCGGCGGGATGGGTTCGAGCGATGTGAAGCTGCAGTATATAGACGGCGACCCGGAAAGCTATCCGAATATTTTCGACAGCGTTAAGACCGATATCTCCCGCAAGGACAAATACCGGCTGATCGAGTCGCTGCGGCAGCTGAGCGAGCGGGAGGAGCTGGAGGAGATTCTGGATATTGACGAGCTTCTCCGGTATTTCGCGTCGCATATCTTCGTGTGCAACAACGACAGCTATACCGGCAGCATGGTGCATAACTATTATCTCTACGAGGAGAGCGGCCGCTTATCCATGATTCCGTGGGACTATAACCTGGCATTCGGCGCGCAGGGACGCAGCGCGGCCAGCGCCGTCAACGACCCGATCGACACGCCGGTGGGCGGCGGGGAGGAGCAGAGGCCCATGCTGTACTGGATGCTGGCGGAGCCGGCATATCTCGAGGCGTATCACGCGACGCTTCTGGAGTTCCTTGACCGCTATTGTGACAGCGGCTGGATCGACGATACCATAGAAGAGACAAAGACGCTTCTGGCCGACTATGTGAAGCGGGACACGCACTCCTTCTGCACCTGCGATGAAATGCTCGAGGCGGCGGATGAGCTGGCGCTGTTCTGCCGGCTGCGGGCGGAGAGCGTTCACGGGCAGCTTTCCGGGGCCATACCCTCCACGACAACGGGTCAGGCTTCCGACAGCTCAAACCTTGTGGACACTTCGGCGCTGCAAGCCGCGTCCGGCGAGCCATCTTTTGAGATGCCGTCCGGCGAACCAAGCGAATAATGGAAACCGGCCCCGGAAAGTTCTTTTCCGGGGCCGGTTTGTATATAGAAGAAAGAGGGTGTTTACTCAAATTCG
>JBJDYS010000054.1:0-12636 GCA_051867595.1 Oscillospiraceae bacterium | reverse complement strand
AGCCTCCCTTGTGTAAAGGGAGGTGGCACGGCGCAAGCCGTGACGGAGGGATTGTTTTTGTCTGCCCGGCACGTCAACCCCTCAGTCAGCTTCGCTGACAGCTCCCCTTACACAGGGGAGCCTTAGGCGCTGTGATATAACAACCGACCTGTGGCCGTGACCACAGGTCGGTTTCGCTGTCTTATGAAGTCCTGCCCGTTCTGGGCGGGATTTTTTTACGCAGGCCTTCGAGACGGTTCAGCGCCTCGGTCAGCGTCTCGTCCTTTTTGGCAAAATGCAGCCGGATGAGATGGTTCACGGGCTCACGGAAGAAGCTCGAGCCGGGCACCGCGCCGACGCCCACCTCCCGGGCCAGCGTCTCGCAGAAGGCGAGGTCGCTCGCATAGCCGAACTCCGAGATGTCGAGCAGCACATAATACGCGCCCTGCGGCTCGGTGTGCGCCAGCTTCAGCGCGTCCAGTCCGCGCAGGAACAGTTCTCGCTTGCCGGTATACTTTGCGCGCAGCTCCTCATAGTAGGCCGGCCCGAAGCGAAGCCCCGTGACGGCGGCCTCCTGCAGCGGCGCCGCCGCGCCGACGGTCAGAAAATCGTGCACCTTTTTGATGCGGTCCGTCGCCTCCGGCGGTGCGATCGTATAGCCCAGCCGCCAGCCGGTGATGGAATAGGTCTTGGACAGCGACGAGCACGAGATCGTGCGCTCCCACATACCGGGCAGCGACGCGAAGTAGGTATGCTCCCACGGCGCATAGACGATGTGTTCATACACCTCGTCGGTGATGACCCACGCGTCGTATCTCTCTGCAAGGCCCGCGATCAGGAGAAGCTCCTCCCGCGAGAACACCTTGCCGCACGGATTCGACGGGTTGCAGAGGATCAGCGCCCGTGCGCCCTGCCGGAACGCGTCCTCCAGCACCTCCGGGTCGAACCCGAAATCCGGCGGCATCAGCGGCACATAGACCGGCTCCGCGCCGGACAGGATCGCATCCGCCCCGTAGTTTTCGTAAAACGGCGAGAACACCGCGACCTTATCGCCGGGGTTCACGACGCTCATCATCGCCGCCATCATGGCCTCCGTGCTGCCGCAGGTGACGACGATCTCCCCGTTCGGGTCTATGGTGCGGCCCATCAATTTCGACTGCTTCTCCGCGAGCGCCTCGCGGAAATTCTGTGCGCCCCAGGTGATCGAATACTGATGCACGTCCTCGCGGGTTGTCTGCGCGAGCCGGTCGAGGATTGCCTGGGGCGGCTCAAAATCCGGGAAACCCTGCGACAGGTTCACCGCGCCGTACTGGTTCGAGATGCGCGTCATCCGGCGGATGACGGAATCGGTAAAATCGGCTGTGCGCCGGGACAATGCGGGCATAGTGCGTGCCTCCTGAATCGTTTGGTTTCAGCGAATGCCGGTCAGGTCTCTGATGACCTCGCCGGCGATGATAAGCCCCGCCACCGGGGGGACAAAGGCCGTGCTGCCCGGCGTCTGACGGCGCGGGCTGTCCGGCGCCGAATCCTTCGCCGGCGTTCTGGCCTCCTCCTTGGAATAGACGACCTTCAGGTGCTTCACGCCCCGCTTTTTGAGTTCCCGCCGCATGACGCGGGCCAGCGGACAGACGGAGGTCTGGTAAATATCCGCCACCTCAAAGGCCGTGGGATCGAGCTTATTGCCGGCGCCCATGCTGCTGATGACCGGTACGCCCGCCTCCTGCGCCTGCATCACCAGCGCGAGCTTCCCGGTCACGGTGTCGATGGCGTCCACCACATAATCGTACACGGAAAACTCGAACATCCCCGCCGTTTCCGGCGTGTAGAAAACCGGGTATTTTCGCACGACGCACCGGGGATGGATGTCCAGAACGCGTTCCTCGGCCACATCGACCTTGTACCGGCCGACGGTTCTGTGCGTGGCGATGATCTGCCGGTTGATATTCGACAGGCTCACCCGGTCGTTGTCGATCAGGTCGAGCGCACCCACGCCGCTGCGGGCCAGCGCCTCCACCGCATAGCCGCCCACGCCGCCGACCCCAAAGACCGCGACGCGTGCGCCATACAGCCGCTCCATAGCCTCCTCCCCGAGGAGAAGCTCTGTTCTTGAAAATTGCTCCATCCTTTGTTTCCCTATCAAATCGCTATGTATTCAAGTCATTTTATCACGCGCGCAAAGGGCTGTCAACAAATCCGCCTTGACGGCCCCGGTCTTTTCGGCTATAATGATTCACTAGTTAGGTATAACTAACCATAGAATAATCTGGCACGTTCCGTGCAGAAAGGAGGATAAAACATGATATCGAAAGAGATCGCGCAGGGGATCGTGCTTCCGTTTTGGGGAACCTCTCTGGGAGCGGCCTGCGTTTTCTTTTTGCGCGGCGCGCTTCACCGCCGTTTACAGCGGGCGCTGACCGGCTTTGCCGCCGGGATCATGACGGCTGCCTCGGTCTGGAGTCTTCTCCTCCCCGCCATCGAGCAGTCCGCGGGATATGGTCGGCTGTCGTTTTTGCCCTCGATCATCGGTTTCTGGATCGGTATTCTGTTTTTGCTGCTGCTTGACCGCATCACACCGCATCTTCATATGTTCAGCGAACAGGCGGAGGGGCCCCCGTCCCGCCTGTCCCGCACCGCCATGATGGCGCTGGCCGTCATCCTGCATAACATCCCGGAGGGGATGGCCGTCGGCGCCGTTTTTGCCGGGTATCTCAGCGGCAGCAGCGGCATCACCATCGCCGGCGCCCTGACGCTTTCGCTGGGGATCGCGATACAGAATTTCCCGGAGGGCGCGATCATATCCATGCCGCTGCGGGCCGAGGGCATGGGCACGGGCCGCTCCTTCCTATGGGGCATTTTTTCCGGGGCCGTGGAGCCGGTCGCGGCGGTTCTGACGATCCTGGCCGCCCGGTTTTTTGTGCCGATCCTCCCGTATTTCCTGAGCTTTGCCGCCGGTGCGATGATCTATGTCGTCGTGGAGGAGCTGATTCCCGAAATGAGCGAGGGCGAACATTCCGACCTCGGGACGCTTTTTTTCGCCGTGGGCTTTTCGATCATGATGGCGCTCGACGTCGCGCTGGGCTGAGCGGCTCTTGAACAATCGGGAAAAACATGGTATCCTGTATATGTTAAACATACCACAGGAGGGAAAACCCCATGAATATTGATTTTACCGGCAAAGTTGCCGTCGTCACCGGCGCAGGCAGCGGTATCGGTTTTGCCTGCGCGCAGGCGCTGGCCCGATCCGGCGCGGTCGTCGCCATGATCGGCCGCGGGGAAGCGAAGATCCGTCAGGCCGCCGAGATGCTGAAGGCCGACGGCGAGGTTCACCCCTATGCGCTCGACATCGCCGACACCGACGCCATCGAGGGCGTCGTCGCCCGCATCCGCGAGGAGCTGGGCGAGATCCGTGTGCTGATTCAGGCAGCCGGCGTCATGACCGGCGGCCCCGGTCTGGAGCTTGCGCCCGCCGATTGGGATCGCGTGCTGAACACCAACGCCAAGGGCACCTTCTTCATGATGCAGCAGGTCGTGAAGCAGAGTATGCAGCAGGGCGGCGGTTCCATCCTGAACATCGCCTCCATGGCGGGCATCCGCGGCATGGTTCCGCCCATGTGCTCCGCCTCGTACAGCGCCAGCAAGGGCGCCGTCGTCGCCATCACGATGCAGGCCGCCTCCGAATGGGGGCAGATGGGCGTGCGCGTGAATGCCATCGCGCCCGGCGGCACCGCCACCTTTAACACCGGCGTCGTCAGCCCGCACGAGGGCCCCGGCGGTAATCCGCCTCCCGTGCTCAACCACGTTCCCACCGGCCGGGTGATGAACACCCCGGAGGAGATCGCGGCCGCTGCGCTGTTTCTCTGCTCCGATCTGTCCGGCAACACCACCGGCCAGGTCATGGTCATCGACGGCGGCGCATCCATCGTCGGCTACTGATCGTCTAACCCGAACCGCCAGGCACAGGCCCGGCGGTTCGTTTTTTATGCCCGCACCCGTCAATCCGGTTGACAACCGCCCCGGCAAAATGGTATAGTATCAGGGCTGATACAGCCTGTGGAGGTGTATCGAAGTGGTCATAACGGGCCTGACTCGAAATCAGGTAGCCCGCAAGGGCTCGTGGGTTCGAATCCCACCGCCTCCGCCACGTCGGAGCAAGCTTTATATCGCTTGCTCCGACTTTTTTTGTCGTTTGGCAATCGGCCCCGCCGCCCATGAGACTGGATTGATGCGGCGGTATGTGCTATAATCTTCCCATGCGAAACGCGGACGCATTTTGTGCCGCCGTTATGACTACCGATGGAGAGGTTTGACCCGATGGAGCTGATGCACGGATCGCCGGCCGATATGACCGGGCGGAGCGACAGGGAGAGAAAAACATACGCCTTCCTCGACCGACTGGGCGTGGACTTTGACCGGACGGATCACCCGGAAACGCCCGGCACGACGATGGAGGTCTGCGCGGAGGTGGACGCGATCCTTGGTGTTCATATCTGCAAGAACCTCTTTCTCTGCAACCGGCAAAAGACGAATTTCTATCTTCTCATCATGCCGGGGGACAAGCCCTTCAGGACGAAAGAGCTGTCCGGGCAGATGGGCGTGAGCCGCCTTTCCTTTGCGGATCCGGAATTTATGGAGCAATTTCTGGACATTCATCTCGGCAGCGTCTCGGTTATGGGGCTGATGAACGACCGGGAGCACCGCGTACAGCTCGTCATCGACGAGGACGTGCTGAAGGAAGAGTGGTTCGGCTGTCACCCCTGCGAGAACACCAGCTCCATCCGCTTTGCCACCAGCGCGCTGACGGAGGTCATTCTGCCGGCGCTGGGTGTCGAGCCGATCCTTGTGAAGCTCGTTGGTGCCGAGACATGAAGCCTGCCTACACCGTCGCTATAAGCGCCCTTCTGGCCGCGCTTGGCACAGCCGTGATGATGGCTGCGGGACTGATTCCCGTGCTGACCTATTGCTCGCCGCTGGCGGCATCCCTGTTTCTCATCCCGGTTCTGCGTGAGTTCGGAAAACGCCGCGGATGGATGACCTGGGCCGTGACCGCCGCGCTTTCCGCCATTCTCTGCGCCGACAAGGAAGCCGTGTTCTTCTATATCTTCCTCGGCTGTTATCCCGTGCTGAAACCCGCCTTCGACAAACTCGGCCGGGCAGGCTGGGCCGCAAAGCTCCTGTATTTTGCCGCTTCCCTGGCCGTTATGTACGGGCTGATCCTCTTCGTCTTTGGCCTGGACATCGACATCGAGGGCCCCGGCTTCCTGATCGCCCTTTATGTCGTGCTCGTGGCTGTCATGCTGCTTTTTGACTTTGTGCTGCAGCGGATGACGCTTTTATACGAGCGAAGAATCCGATCCGTGATCTTCAAAAACAGGAAATAAACGGCCAAAAGCCGCTGCGAGGTACGAGGGATGGACATATCCTTTTTGAAGCTGGAGATTTTTATTCCGGAAACGCATCTTGAGGCCCTGCAGCTCGCCCTGCAGGAGGCCGACGCCGGACATATCGGGAAGTATGACGGTTGTCTGTCGTACAGCCGCGTCATGGGGGTCTGGCGGCCGCTGCCGGGAACCTCGCCTTATATCGGGGAAGAGGGTATCATTAGCCGCGAGCCGGAGCTGAAGGTCGAGGTCACGATTCGCACAGAGCGCCTTACGGAAACCCTTCAGGCCGTCCGAAGCGTGCACCCCTACGAGGAGCCGGTCATCAACGTGATCCCGCTGTGGGGAACGGGACTGGCTGCTCCGGACGGTGCCTTGCCATGAGCTGCTGTGTATATCTTCTCCGCTGTGCGGACGGAAGTCTTTATTGCGGCTGGACAACCGATCTGGACGCGCGCGTTGACGCGCATAACCGCGGACAGGGCGCAAAATATACCCGTTCCCGGCGTCCCGTGGCGCTCGTGTACGCAGAGGAATGCAAAGACCGGCATGAGGCTATGAGCCGGGAATGGCACATCAAGCGCATGAGCCGGGCGGAGAAGCTGGCGCTGATGCGCGACCATCAAACCGCCGAGACACGGGACATCGAACATGGCACCGAGACTGAATAAGGAGGAATTCAATATGCTTACACTGGAACGCGCCAAGGAGCTGAACGCCACGATGGTCACGGAGGATCATCTCATCATCCATGCGCTGAATGTCTGCTACGCCATGGGCGCTATGGCGGCGCACTTCGGCGAGGACGTTGAACACTGGCAGGCCATCGGGATGCTTCACGACTACGATTACGAGAAGTACCCGGACGAGCATTTGCAG
Source organism: Oscillospiraceae bacterium (assembly GCA_051867595.1). GTDB lineage: Bacteria > Bacillota > Clostridia > Oscillospirales > Oscillospiraceae > CAJOIG01. The sequence continues at coordinate 6,400 of JBJDYS010000054.1, read as the reverse complement.
CACACGGCGGAGCCGCTTCTGGCAGCCGGGGTCTCCGAGGAGGAGGTGCGCGCCATCCTGAGCCACGGCTATGGCATCTGCACGGATGTCAAACCGGAAACCAATTTGGAAAAGAGCCTGTTTACCGTGGACGAGCTTACCGGCATCATTCAGGCCTGCGCCCGTATGCGTCCTCACGGCATCACGGATCTCGAGATCAAGAGCTTCATGAAGAAATACAAGGACAAAAAATTTGCCGCCAAGTGTGACCGGGCGCTCATCGAGCAGGGCTGCGCTATGCTCGGCATGGAGGTGCGTGAGGTCGCCGAAATCTGCATCGAGGGCATGAAAGCACACGCCGCGGAGATCGGTCTTCTCGGCACGGATCCGGTATAATGCACACCATTCAGGAGATACGCGCAGAATATGACCGCCTCGACAGGCTGCTGCACGTAAACACCTCCGGCATCGAGATCGTGATCTCCTCCCGCAGCGTGAAGCGGCTCGGCAGCTTTCGCTCACCCGGCGGGAATGTTCCGCCGTCGTCTGCAACGCCGCTGCGAATCTCCATATCCGCCGTCGTCATGGAGGATGACGCGCTGTTCTGGGACACGATACGGCACGAATACGCCCATGCCGTCGTCTATCTGACCCATCCCGGCGAGCGGCACGGACACGATGAGGTCTGGAAAGCGGTTTGCCGCCGGATCGGATGCACACCCAAAAGCACGACCGCCGCCAGCGACGGGCAGAAGGAGGAATGGGCCGCCTCCGCGAAATACCGCGTCCATTGTGAGCGCTGCGGCGCCGATTCCTATTACCATCGCGCCGGAAAGATCGTTCAGACCCTGCTGTATGGGGATCGGACGCGGGTTCGATGCCGATGCGGTTCGCATGAGCTTTCCCTGTATGTCCGGCCGTAGGCCGTCGGTTTTGAATGGTATAATTCGTAAAAAACAGGTGAGTCTGCGCTATGAAGAAAGAATATATTTGTGGGTTGACGACCGTCCTGATATGGGCGACCATGGCCGCCATGGTCAAAGGCCTGCTGACGGAGATCCCCCAGCTGGAAACGCTTTCCGTGAGCGGCGCGTTCGCGTTTGCGTTTCTCCTCCTCGTGAATATACAGAAGGGCAACCTCAAAAAGTTCCGGCAGTTTGCGCTCAAGGACTTCGCGGCCATGGCCGGGCTGGGCTTCATCGGGCTGTTCCTCTATTCCGCGCTGTATTACTATGGACTGTCCCAGCTCAGCTCCCAGGAGGCCTGCATTCTGAATTATCTGTGGCCGATCATGCTGGTGCTGTTCTCGGCGATCCTCCTCCGGGAGAAGCTGACCCCGGTGAAGATTGCGGCGATGCTCTGCTCGTTTGTCGGCGTCATCCTGCTGACCAGCGGCAGCGGGGCAAGCCCGGACGGAAACCGCCTGCTTGGCATTGTTAGCTGTATTCTGGCGGCGGTGTGCTATGGCCTGTTTTCCGTTCTCAATAAAAAGGCGGATTACGATCAGGACATCACCATGATGGTCATCTGGCTCACCGTGGCGGTCTGCGCGGCTCTGCTGGGCGCGGTCACGGAAACCTGGGTGCCGATCACGGGCGGACAATGGCTTGGCATTCTCTGGCTGGGCGTGGTGATCGACGCCGTCGCGTACCTTCTGTGGGCGCTGGCCCTGAAGGGTACGGACAACACGGCCGCCATCGCCAATCTGGCGTATCTGACGCCGTTTCTGTCGCTGATCGTGTCGGCCGTCTTTCTCCACGAGAAGCTGTACGCCCGGACGGTGATCGCCCTTCTGTTCATCGTGGGCGGGATCCTGCTGCAGAATCTGCCGCGCAGACGCACGTCAAACCGTACCCGGCAAAAAAATCCGTAACCGGGAAAAATCCAGTCCGGCAGGGCTTCATAAGACAGTGAAACCGACACCGAATGGCAGGGCTCAAGGCTCCCCTGTGTAAGGGGAGCTGTCAGCGAAGCTGACTGAGGGGTTGACGTGCCGGCTGTCAAAATCAATCCCTCCGTCACGGCTTACGCCGTGCCACCTCCCTTTACACAAGGGAGGCTTTGGCGCACAGTTTAAATTCATGCAAAATCCGTCCCGGCAGGCATTCCTGCCGGGACGGAACCTGTTTTACGGATACCCGGCATTCGCCGGGGGGTTATTTTGTCAGCGCGTCCTTCACCGCTTCGGGGATGGCGCTTTCCTCCGTCCCCTGGGTGAACGTAAGCCGGGCCGAGACCGCCGCCTCTGCGCTGGCCAGCACCACCTGAACCCGGCCGCTGCAGGAGAAGGTAAGCTCCCGTATCTCCCCGTCCCGGATGGACACCTGAAGGCTGCCGCTGTCAAACAGCATATCCATGCCCTCCAGCGCCGGCGCAATGGCGTAGGCCACCGACTTGATGCCGTCCTCGTCCAGGGACAGGGTGTAGAGATAGCTTCCGCCGGACTCCTGGCAGTCGAGCTCCGCGTTCAGGCAGGTCTGATAGGCGATGTCCAGCAGCCGTGCCGCCTCGATGGTGGGCGCGTCGGCCGTTTGGACGGCGCTGCCGTCCCGGCCACAGATGGCCGAGTCGGTGAAATACAGCGCATAGCCGCTGTTCTGAATGGAGGCGATCCGCACCCCTTCGCAGTCCCAGCGGTAGAAGTCCAGGGTCTCCTCCAGCGCCACCGGGCCGCAGTCGGCGTGCAGGCGGATTTCCGCCCCCAGCGCCTGTTCCTGCTCCAGGGTCTGCCAGGCGCTGACCATCCGCAGCACATCCTCCGAAACGGAATCGGATGTCTCATACGACCCGTTGACGACCGCGTCGCGCACCGGCTCCGGGATGAAAGCGCCGCTCCGGCCCTCCGGCGAAAGCTCCAGCACCGCCGTGACCCGGTAGGCGGTCTTTCCGGCGTCGGCCAGATTGCCGCTGCCGGAAAACCGGATCTCGGACACGTCCTCCCCGTCGGCCGCAAGCTCCACCTGCACCGTGTTGGTTCGATCCAGAACCTCCGACGCCGAGGGAAGCAGAACCGCCAGGATCGCGTCCGCGTCCTCGCCCTCCGCCGTGATGGCGTAGACGCCGTCCTCCTCAGACACGTCCACCCGCCTATACAGCTCCGCTGCCTGGCTCAAAAGCTGGGAATAGTCCGGGAAGGAATCGCTCACCCGGTAGGCGTTTCCGTTTTCCAGAAAAACCACGCCGCCGCTGTAATACAGCGTCCGGCCGTCCTGGGAGATGGCCGTCACCCGGGAGCCTTCCACGTCCCGCCGATCCACCTCCGCCGTGAACCGGAAGTCCTGCCGATCCAGCGTCCCGTCCACGGTCAGATCCATGGTCAGCTCCGCCGCCTCGGTATACTGCCTGAGCAGATCATAGGCCCGCAGCTCCTCCAGCAGTCCGGGCAGCAGGAAGCCCGCCGCCGTGCCTCCGGCGCCTACCAGCAGCGCCAGCACCACCAGCACCGGCGTCAGCCAGCGCCTCTCCTTTTTGGGCTTTGCTCCGGCGCTCTCCGGCGTTTCGTCGGGGGCTTCCGCCTCCGCGCCGCCGTCCGGATCCGGCTTGCCGGAGGCCCGCCGCTGCTTCCCCTGCTTTATAAGCCGGCAGACAAGGCCCACCAGCGCCGCCAGCAGCGCGCCCGCGATCAGCCACATCCACCATACGTTCATCGTGGAAATCACCGCCACCTCCGCTTCCGTTCCCGATACGGAGAACGTCAGACAGCTTCCCGCCACGTCCGTGTCCGCCTTTTCCCAGCCGCTCTCCTGCTTCACATAGATGTCCAGATTTTTCCAATCCCCTCCGGGCGCCAAATAGCGGAGCGCGTGGGCCCGGTCTCCGTCGGCGGGAATGGTGATCTTCCACTGCTCCACGATCTCCCGGCTGACCTTCGCGCCGGAAAAGCTCTGGGCCAGAAAATCCTTCCAGTCCTCCGCCAGCACGTCAAACTCCCCCGGTGTGTTGGGCATGGCGGTCACCACAGTCTCCGCCGTGTCGTCAAACCGGCCCTCCACAAAGAAAATCGGCCGGCCGTCGGATCGGGTGTCCCGGCTGGACAGGGCGGTGACATAGGGCGTATAGACCGCCGTGACCACCGTGTCAAAATGCAGCTCGCTGAGCTCCTCCCGATCCCAGTTGGCATAGTACCCCTCTTTCGCGGGGATCTCCGGATAGACGCTCTCGTCCAGGCTCTCGCCGTACTCGATGGGAACGGTTTTGATCGTCTCGCCGTCGGCCACAAAGGTCAGGGTAAGCCGGGTGAAGGGCTCCGGGATCGAGAAAACCGCGACCCCCTCCGCCGTCTCCTCGCCGCCGGTCTCCTCTGCTTCCTCCGCCTCCTCGGCCTCGTCAGTCTCTTCTTCCGCCTCATCGGTTTCTTCGGCCTCGTCGGCGTCATCCACCGCTTCGGCCTCTTCGGCGTCGGCGGAAAGCGACAGCAGGGTCTCGTAGGCGATGGGCTCCGCCTTGCCGGTATAGCTTCGCCGGTTGATGCCGGCCAGCGTGTCAGAGACAAAGTAATTCTCCTCAAAGCAGCCCGCGTCCGCCCCGGAGACGGCGCCGGCAAATTCCTCGCAGGACGCGATGCTCACCATGCTGAAGCAGCCGGCCACGGTGCTGGCCTCTCCGGACAGATCCTCCTCGACCCCCGAGCCGACCACGCCGCCCACATACATACCGCCGGACAGCGTGCATTTGGCAAAGCAGTGCCGAACCGTGGAGGCGGTCATGCCCGCGACGCCGCCGACATAATCCCCGTTCTCGCTGGTGACGTCGCCGTAGTTCTCCGACCAGGCGATCAGGCCCAGAGACATCCGGCCGCAGACGCCGCCGACATAGCTGCGCTTGGCCGTGACCACGCCCGTGTTCACGCAGCCGTCCACGATCGCCTTGACCTCGAACTGGCAGCTCTCCGCGCCGTCCAGCTTCCCCGTCACGTCATCCTCCGGGTCGAGCTCGTATTCCATGGCCATGGCGCCCGCGATGCCACCCACGTTGATGTCGCCGTTCACGCTGCCGCTGTTTTCGCAGGCGGAGGCCTTGCCCAGCGTCACCAGGTCGATGTCGATCTCCGAGCTGTCCACCAGAATGTCGCCCTCGCCGTCGCCCCGGAACAGCTCCACCGCCGTGTCGGAGATGGCGCCTATCTGCTCCTGAATGGCCCGCATATCCCCCGAAAGTGTGCCGGAGGTATCGGACACCTCCCCGCTCAAAAGCCGCATCTGTCCGGACATACCGTAAATGGCGGAGGACAGGCCGCCCAGAGAGGTGGTGACGGAAATCTGCGTGGAGGCGTTCAGGCTGCCGCTGGCGGCGGCGTGGTTCTCCCCCTCCACGCCGCTTTCGCTCAGGCCGCCCTGAATCGCGCCCTCGGTCGCTGCGTCGCCGGAAACGGTGGTGGTGACGCTGCCGTAGGTGCGGATATTGCTGGCCGCCCCGGCAGCGCTGTCCATATAGTCCGCGATCCGGTTGAGCCGGTAGGTCATGGTTCCGACACCCGCATCCGCGTCGGTCAGCGCCATGTCCAGCAGCCCATCCAGCTCCTCGAGCTGGCGCTCCAGCCGGGCCAGTGTGCTCTCGGTGATATTCTGCACGATATAGGGCTCCATCTGCCCCACCACGCCGCCCACGTCCTTGCGGCCATACACGTCGGCGCAGTTCCGGCAGTTTTGGAGGTAGCCGCAGTTCCGGCCCACCACGCCGCCGGCGTTATAGCCGATATGGGGATAGCCCACCGGGGCGTTGTTCACGCAGTCCGCCACGATCCCGGACGAGTAGCCCGCGATGCCGCCGGTATCCGACGACGCGGTGCTGGTGTCCTCGGCAGACAGCCGGGCCACGTCCATGGTAAAGTCCATGCGGATGTCCTCCGCCCGGATCGTCGGGTCAACGCTGGCGGTATTGACATAGGCGTTGTTCTTGCAGCCGCTGAGAATGCCCAGGCTGCATCCGACGACGCCGCCCGTCATCTTGTCGCCGGTGACGGAGCCGCTGACGGTGCAGTCGAAAATCCGCCCGGTCAGGGCGTTGACGCCCGCGATGCCGCCGGTGGAGTTCTCCCCCGTCACGCTGCCGGTAAAGGTGCAGCCGGTTATCCATCCGTAGTTCTCGCCCACGATGCCGCCGACGGCGTACCCTTCCCCGGAGGGCGCCACGGCGCCGCTGACCCTCAGATCCCGGATGACCCCGCCCTCCTGCAAAACGGCAAACAGGCCCGCCGGCGTGACGCTCTCGGTGATATGCAGGCCGCTGATGGTGTGCCCGCCGCCGTCAAAGATCCCGCCGAAGGTGGGGATCGTCTGCACCGCCGTGTCCGCCAGCGAGATGTCCGCCCGGAGCACGACCCGCTTGCCCTGGGACCAGGTGTCCAGGGTGCAGTTTTCCGCCAGCTCCGCAAACTCCTCCGCCGTGGATATATACAGGGTCTCCTCCCAAACCTCCTCGA